>JAILDL010000167.1 GCA_024689465.1 Lachnospiraceae bacterium | reverse complement strand
ACACCGGAAGTCAAGGCTATCATCATTGAGTCACCGGCCAATCCGCTGCTGACGGTCACGGATATCGCAGCAGTCAGCGCTATTGCAAAGAAAAAGGGAATCCTCACCATTGTGGACAATACCTTTATGAGTCCCTATTTGCAGACCCCCCTGGACTTGGGCGCAGATATCGTGGTCCACTCCGCCACCAAATACCTGGGAGGCCACAGTGATCTGGTAGCTGGTCTGGCAGTTGTAAAAGATGACGCCCTGGCAGAGCAGATCGGCTTTTTACAAAATGCCATCGGCGGAATATTGGAGCCCTTTGACTCCTTCCTGCTCATCCGCGGGATCAAGACACTGGGGGTTCGCATGGACCGTCATGTGGAAAACGCCGTAGCAGCTGCAAAGCATCTGGTAGAGCATCCTGCAGTAGCGAAGGTTTATTACCCCGGTCTTCCGGATGCGCAGGGCTTTGAGATCAACCGGAAACAGGCGAAGAACGGCGGTGCCATGATGAGCTTTGTTTTAAAGGACGAGTACGATTACAAAACCTTCTATGCGTCCTTAAAGCTGATCGCCCTGGCAGAGAGCCTTGGCGGCGTAGAGAGCCTGGTATGCCATCCCGCTTCCATGACCCATGCGTCCATTCCCAAAGAGATCCGGGAAAAAGTAGGCATTACGGATAATCTGATCCGCTTATCCATTGGTATTGAAAACATAGAAGATATTCTGGCAGATCTGGATGCTGCCATAGAAGCAGCCCGCAGGTAAAACGGACAAAGAAAAGCAGAAAGAAGGCGCGGATATGAGCTTATACGAATCAACGGCGGAACTGGTGGGAAATACCCCTCTGGTAAAACTCACCCATGTAGAGGTACCGGAAGGAGTGTCTCTTTATGCCAAGCTGGAGCTGGCAAATCCCAGCGGTAGCGTCAAAGACCGCACCGGGCGGTATATGATCCGGGAACTGGAAAAAAGCGGAAAACTGAAAAAGGGTGGTACCGTTATTCTGGCTACAGCGGGAAATACAGGACTGGGCGTTGCCTTTTCCCTGTTAAATACCGGGTATAAGCTCCTGGTGGTGGTACCAACCAAATTTTCTCAGGAAAAGCAGACCCTGATGCGGGCTCTGGGAGCCACCATCATCAATACGCCAAGAGAAGGAGGAATGCTGGGCGCACAGGCAAAAGCAGAAGAACTCCTGGCAACCGTTCCCGATTCCGTGACCATCAATCAGTTTTCGGATCTGTCCAATCCCCTGGCCCATTATGAAACCACAGGCCCGGAGATCTACCGGGATCTGGATGGAAAGATCGATTATTTTATTGCCGGCGCGGGAAGTGGCGGAACCTATAGCGGGATCATGCGGTACTTAAAGGAAAAGGATCCGAAGATCGTAGGTGTTCTGGCAGATCCCATCGGTTCTACCATGGGAGGCGGAGAGCACGGGGATTACGACATCGAAGGGATCGGAAATGACTTTATCGCGGCGACCATGGATATGAACCTGGTGGATCAGGTAATCAAGGTCAGTGATACAGAGGCCTTTGCAAACAGCAGGCTCCTGGCATTAAAGGAGGGGATCTTTGCAGGATCTTCTTCCGGAGCAGCTCTTGCATCTGCGATAAAGCTGGCGCATATGCCCGGCGTAAAGGGAAACATAGTGACGGTTTTCCCGGATCGGGGAGATCGGTACTTTACCAAGAACCTATACGAATAAAACAGCGAAAAGAATTCAGAATATGAAAAAGCGGCTACCTTTGGGTAACCGCTTTTTTAGTCGGGGCAACGTGATTCGAACACGCGACCTCTGCGTCCCGAACGCAGCGCTCTACCAAGCTGAGCCATGCCCCGACGATTAACGCATGTATGATGATACAACAGAAAATCAAAGATTGTCAAGGTTTATGGTAAAACCTGTGACCACCTGTTTTAGAGCAGAGAAGAAAACAGGTGGATCAAAAGGCCGCCGCATACCCCCGTCAGATAAAGCATGATGAGAACCAGAAGATTTTTCAGGATATTCCGGCTGACACGAAACAGCACCAGAAGCCCGACGCCTGCCCCCACCAGAAGTCCGGCCATCATGGCGGAAAAGCTCATGGCACCTTCCAGATACAACTGGGTCAGGACCACGGAAGCCGCACAGTTGGGGATCAGACCGATGAGACCGGCAAGGACCTCTCCCAGGAAAGGACGGTGCAAAATAAACTGGGCCAGGGCTTCTTCTCCGATGGTCTCAATACCCACGTTTAAAACAGCAGAGACAATGAACAGAAATACAAACACCTCGGAAGTGTGCTTAAAGGCAGACAGGAAAATGCCATCCTGACAATTGCAATGGTCGTGCTCGCAGATCTCCTTGATGGCAAAGGGATTTTCCCGTTCGGTTTCCCGTTTGGTCTGCATGGCATGATATTTGTGTCTTCCCTGCACGATGAGGTCAATGAGAAGACCGGCCAGGATACCATAGAGTGCCTTGATCAGAAGGATCTTCCCGATCAGGGAGATGGGAGCTGCTTCCGAAAGCATGATGGGCAGCATCTCATCGGAGGTGGATAAAAAGATGGCAAGAAGGGTTCCAACCGTAATGACCCTGCCTGCATACAGGTTTGCCGCAGCAGCGGAAAATCCGCACTGGGGAACCGCACCTAATAAGCCGCCAAAAATAGGGCCCATACGGCCGGCCTGCTGGACGATCATCTTCGTCCGGCTTTCCGTATGATGCTCCAGATATTCCATTAAAATATAGGTGATATAAAGGAAAGGAAGTAACTTCACGCTGTCGATGAGCGCATCGATGATGGCTTCCTGAATCATAACAATCCTCATCTTTCTGTAAAAAAGGGCCTGTGCCGGTTTGTGTTTTTTATCTGTAGCGAATATACTAACATAATAATAGGGAAAAGAAAAGGAATGAGGCCATGAGCGAGAGATATAACACCACGGCATATTTAAAAAAAGGAGAAGGCAGAACCCTGAAAAAAGGCGGCCTTTGGGTTTATGATAACGAGATCGACCGTATCGAGGGCGACTTTGCACCCGGGGATATCCTTTCGGTCCGGGATTTTGACGGCTATTTTATGGGATATGGCTATATCAATCCCGCATCCAAGATCCGGATCCGGCTGCTGTCCCGTCATGAAGAAAATAAGATCACACCGGAATTTATCCGGAAACGGGTGGAGGCTGCCTGGGAATACCGAAAGACGGTGATCGATACCTCTTCCTGCAGACTGATCTTTGGAGAAGCCGATTACCTGCCGGGGATCGTAGTGGACAAATTTGAAGACGTGCTGGTGGTGGAAAGCCTGACGCTGGGCATCGACCTGTTGAAAATGCAGATCCTGGATGCCATAAGGGAAGTTCTTTCCCGGGATGGCGTACAGATCCGCGGCATCTATGAACGAAGCGACGCCAAAGTCCGGGAGCAGGAAGGAATGCAGCGTTACAAGGGCTTCATCGGTGAGCCCTTTGATACAAAGATCCGGATCGTGGAAAACGGCGTGGTATTTAACGTGGATGTGGAAGACGGTCAGAAGACCGGATTTTTCCTGGATCAGAAAAACAACCGGGCTGCGATCCAAAGGCTCTGTAAGGACAAAAAAGTGCTGGACTGCTTTACCCATACCGGTTCCTTTGCCTTAAATGCAGGCATTGCGGGAGCAAGGGAAGTTCTGGGCGTGGATGCATCGGACCTGGGGATCGAGCAGGCAAAAGAAAACGCCAGCTTAAATCATCTGGAAAATACGGTTTCCTTCCGGGTGGCAGATGCGTTTGACCTGCTGCCGGAGCTGGAAAGACAGGGAGAAATCTATGATGTGGTGATCCTGGATCCGCCAGCCTTTACCAAATCCAGAAACTCTGTGAAAAACGCGGTGAAGGGCTATCGTGAGATCAATCTGCGGGGCATGAAACTGGTGAAAGACGGCGGGTATCTGTGTACCTGCTCCTGTTCCCATTTCATGGATCCGGAGCTGTTTGCAAAAACCATCAAAGAAGCTGCAAACGGAGCCCATAAGAGGCTCCGCCAGGTGGAATTCAGAACCCAGGCACCGGATCACCCCTTTGTCTGGACAGGAGAAGAGAATTCCTACTATCTGAAGTTTTACATCTTTCAGGTGATCGATGAAAAATAAGAGAAATCAGGTTTAAAACGGAACAGAATGAAAGGAGCGAAAGGATGAACGAAGAAAACATGAAAAAGATCGGCAGACAGATGGCAATCCGCATGGGGATACTGATGAGCTTTTCTCTGTCCCTGATCGGAACCCTGACATCCGGACATTTTACGATCCCGGGCTTTTTGATCAGCTTTGCGGTCAGCACCGTTGTCAGTATAGGGATCGGCTTTGTGATCCCTGTGGGGAAGATTTCCATGGATCTGTGTCGGAAATGGAAGCTGCAACCGGGAACCGTAGGCCACCGCTGTGCGGAGAGCATGATCTCCAATGTGATCTATACGCCGCTTATGACCCTGATCATGGTCTTTCTCGCCTACCAGGGCGCCATGCGATCTTCCGGAGGACAGGCCCAGATCGTCTTTTTACCCATGTTTTTAAAATCCCTTCTGATCTGCTTCGTAGCAGGCTTTATGATCATCTTCAGTTGTATGCCGGTCTTTCGCTCTTCCCTGATGAAAGGGATGCAGCCGAAGGAATAAAGAAAAAGAAGTCGCAGTTATCTGCGGCTTCTTTTTAAATAGTCGATCTCTCGCTGCAGGGCCGCAATCTTCTGATTGGCGGCTCTAAGTGCAGCTTCATATTCTTCTTTGGAAAAATCTTCCCGGTCTCTGCGGTAGGAGGCAGGAGAGGTATCGTCCTCTTCGTCGTCCTCATCATCATCCTCTTCGTCGTCCTCGTCTCTTTTAAAGGAAGCGATGGTGGAAATGATCACGATCAGGATGATCACAATGCCGGCCAGCACGAAGAGCAGGGTTTGGGTCAGCCAGGGAACGGTGATCCCCAGAATGGGAAGAGTAAGACCGGTGACTTCTTCTTCCGCAGCTTGGGCTTCGGTTTCGCCTTCTGCGGCGGAGGTTTCGATTTCTTCGGAAGCTTTGCCTTCCTTGGATTCACCAGACAGCTCTTTCACATAGGAAGCATAAACATATCCTTTTTCGCCCCGGAACTTTACTTCGAACCAGTCGTTATCCGTGATCCCGGTAACAGGGAGCTGCTCGCCCTGCTGCATGGTCCCCAGTGCATCATATTCCTTCCCCGGTCCGGAGCGGACATTGACACCGGTTGTGGCTTCCACAAAACCGGTCTTTTCCGTAACCGAAAAGGCCAGGCCCTTCAAGGGGAACAGCAGGCATAAAACTGTGAGAAGAGCACATAAAACAAGGCGTTTCCAAAAGATGTTCGTTCTGTTTGTTATCATACGATTCACTCCTGCGGGATAAAACCGCGATCTGAAAACATAAAAGCAACAGCAGACACAAAAAAACCACTTACCAGAGTAAGTGGCCTAAGTTTTCGTGCGCCTCCAGGGGCTCGAACCCTGGACACCCTGATTAAGAGTCAGGTGCTCTACCAACTGAGCTAGAGGCGCTCGTATTTACAACGCAAGAATGATTATAGTATAATGCAATTTAGTTTGCAAGCATTTTTTTAAAAAATTTTTTCGGACTGAAAATGCCGGAAAAACAAGGGCTTTTACAATGATATTTGATTCCCATGCGCATTATGATGATGAAGCATTTGAAAAAGATTATAACCTTTTGATCCCGGATCTGCCCCGGAAGGGCATCGGTCATATCTGTGATGTAGGCGCCAGCCTGGAGAGCAGCAAACGAGCTCTTTTCCTGGCGGAAACCTATGAGCATGTCTATGCAGCGGTGGGGATCCATCCGGAACATGTTCGGCAGTTGGAGGAGAGAGAGGAAAACCTGGAAGCGATCCGTTCTCTTTCCCGTAGTCCCAAGGTGCGCGCCATCGGAGAGATCGGGTTGGATTACCATTATGAGGAAAACCCGGAACCTTCGCTGCAGGAAAAGTGGTTTCGGGCGCAGCTGCGCCTGGCCCGGGAAGAGAAACTCCCGGTGATCATTCACTCCAGGGATGCGGCACAAGATACCTTTCGGATCCTGGAGGAAGAGAAGGCACAGGAGATCGGCGGCGTCCTGCACTGTTATTCCTATTCGTCGGAGATGGCCAAAGCCTTTCTGAAATTTGACTTTTACTTTGGCTTTGGTGGTGTGGTAACGTTTAAAAATGCCAAAAAGGCGAAGCAGGCAGTCGAACAGATCCCGCTGGAGCGCATTGTACTGGAAACGGATTGTCCGTATATGGCGCCGGAACCCCACAGGGGAGAGCGGAATTCTTCGGCCTTTCTGCCCTATATTGTAAAGGGGATCGCCCAGATCAAAGGCGTATCGGAAGAAGAAGTGATCCGTGTAACAGAAGAAAATGCCTTTCGCTTATTTGGCCTGGCTTAGAGAAAATGGATTCTGACAGGATATACCTATGAAAAAACTCATTGAATTTGCAAATACAAAGGAAATATTGGATAAATACGGCTTCTCCATGCAAAAGAAGTTCGGTCAGAACTTTCTGATCAACGAGTCCGTATTGGACGGCATCATTGAGAGTGCCGGGATCACCGAGAAGGATCTGGTACTGGAGATCGGTCCGGGTATCGGGACTATGACCCAGGCCATGTGCGAGCATGCGGGAAAAGTCGTCTCCGTGGAGATCGATAAAAAACTGATCCCCATTTTGGAAGAAACCCTGGCGGATTTTGACAACGTAACCGTGGTCAATGACGATATCCTGAAAGTGGATAAGGCCAGACTGGAGCGGATCCTTTCCGGAGAGGAAGCCCCCAGCAGTAACATTTATTCCGATACACCGGCAGAAGGCCTTACTCTGAAGGTGGTGGCCAATCTGCCCTACTATATCACCACCCCGATCTTAATGTACCTGTTTGAAAGCGATCTGCCCTTTGAGAGCATTACCATCATGGTGCAGAAAGAGGTGGCGGACCGTATGCAGGAAGGCCCGGGATCCAAGGAATACGGAGCATTGTCTTTGGCGGTGCAGTATTATGCAAAACCCCAGACAAAGCTGATCGTACCCGGCAGCAGCTTTGTGCCCCGGCCGAATGTTGACAGTGCTGTCATAAAACTCGCCCGCTATGAAACTCCTCCCGTAGAGGTGGAGGATCCGGTAAAAATGTTTAAATTTATACGGGCATCCTTTAACCAGAGGAGAAAAACACTGGTCAACGGGCTGACACACATGTCAGAACTTGGCCTGACCAGAGAACAGGTGGAGGAGGCCCTTCGGAAAATGGAAAAATCCCCTACCGTGAGAGGGGAAACTTTTACCCTGGAAGAGTTTGCGAAACTATCGAATTTACTGTAAATTTTTGACTTCCAAATGGCCGTATGCTAAACTAAAAAAGAATACGGGGTGCTCATTTTGGATAAGTTCGAATATAGGGTCAGAGCCGAGGAAATCCAGGCTCTTGTTGATAAAAAAGATTACAAACAGGCAGCAGAAATTGCAGATACGATTGATTGGAGAAGAGTCAAAAGCTATGTCATGCTCTGTACCGTCAGCGACATTTATAAGGCGGTGCGCAGGTATGACGACAGTAAGGCTCTTCTTTTGCTTGCAGATGAGAGACAGCCGGACAATCGCAACATCATTTACTGCCTGTGTGAACTGCATGTAAAACTGGGGGAGATCGTCCCTGCGACCGAAGAATTAAAGCATTTCTGCCGGATCGCACCGGATGATACCCGCCGGTATATCCTGCAATATAAGATCTATCAGGCTACCGAAGTCAGCTTGGAGGAACAGATCAGTGTTCTGGAAGAGTTAAAACGCCACGACTATCTGGAAAAGTGGATGTATGAGCTGGCTTATCTTTATCACCGGATCGGACTGGGAACCAGATGCGTGGAAGAATGCGACGAGCTGATCACCATGTTCGGAACCGGCAAATTCGTTCGAAAAGCCATGGAGCTGAAGATGCTCCACGAGCCTTTATCCCGTGAACAACAGAGAATCTATAACGAAGAGAATCAGTCCCTGCGGAGCAACCCGCAGCTGGAAAGCACCCGGGTGATCCCGGATCTGGACAAGGCCATGACCAGGGAGAAAGATCAGATCCCTGTGGATACGGCGCCGACCAAGCAGATCACACCGGAAGAACTGGAGCAGATCCAGGTAAGGACCATGGATCCCGGAAAGATGAGTACCGTGGATCTGCAAAAGGAGATCGCACGGAACTTAAAGGAAGTCATGGGGCCGGATTTCGATACGGATCCCAATATGGAGATTCCCGTTCCCGAAGGATTATCCGAAGAAGACATTGAGCAGTCCGAGATTCAGATCGGACAGGAGACCGGTGAGATCTCCCAGACAGAGATCCTGACCCACGCGGCGATGGCACCTCTGTTCCAGGAGACCAAGGAACTGGGGGCACCTCCCGCCAAGACACCGGATGCCCAGGAGATCTTCTTCGAAGAGCCGGATACCGTGGACCTGTCCAGGGACATGGAGGAAGTGATCGAGAAGACCGCAGACGCGGGCAAGGAGATCAACGATACGGTACTGCAGGAGATGCGGCAAAAAGGAGAGCTTCGGGAAGAAGCCATCCGGCAGCAGGCATCCATGCCGGAAGGCAAGACCGACCGGATCGTCGTGGAAGAAGTAGAGAAGGCACTGGAGGAAGAAGGGGCAAAGCAGAATCGTCCCCGTCCGGATGTGGTTTCCAGAGCAGAGGAGATGGAAGGAGCTGCCGATCCTTATGCCGGCTTCAGAGGCACTGTGATCTATCCCGTAAAGCCGGGTACCATTCCGGAGAGTACCGCATTCGACGACCTGCTGACCCAGGAATCCGACGGCCAGATCTCTTTGGCGGTTCCGGAAAGCGAGCAGGTGGAGAAACAGATCACCGGTCAGATCTCGCTGGATGATATCATGCAGGAGTGGCAGAGTAAGCTTCAGGCCAACCGGGAGAAGCGATTCTCCGAACTGCAGAAGATGGTCCTGGACGAAACCGGTGAGATCTTTACCAAGTACGATGTGGAAGTAGGACGGATGCAATCCGAAACGGAGGCTGTCGCATCCGGCCTGTACGAAGAAACCGAAACGGAGCCGGTAGCGGAAGAAGCAGAAGAGATCGTATCGGAAGAGAGCGCCGAAAGCGAAGAAGAGATCGTCTCCGAAGAAAGCGTTCAAGAGGGAGAAGAGATCGTTTCCGAAGAGACGGCAGACGATTCCGAAGAAACGGTTTCCGAAGAAGCAGAGGAAGAGACGGCTGAATCCCCTGCAGAAGAAGCACCTGCAGCCGATACCGAAACGGAAGAAGCACAGGAAGCCGGCGCAGAACCTGCAGAGGAAGAATCTGCAGAAGCTTCCGAAGAAGAGGAAGACGCATCACAGAGCGTCGCCGCAGAAGAAACAGAAGAAGGGTCGGGAAAGGAACCTGTACAGGAACAAGGGGAAAACCAGAACAGGGGACATATCAGAGGCAGCCTTTCTGCCGAAGAGAAAAAATTATTTGCACCTTTCCTTCAGGATGCAAAATCCAGACGACAATTAGAGATGCTTTTGGACACAGTATCTCTTGCACCTTATACAGGCAACGTGATCATTACCGGCGAAACCGGCGCGGGAATCTTAAAACTGATCCGCAGGATCGTAAAGAACATCCAGATGACGGATCACAATTTCTCCGGTCGTGTTGCCCGCACTACTGCGGAAGATATCAAAGACAAAAACATGGACAAGCTCCTGTCCAAGGTTCCCAACGGTGCCCTGATCGTTGAGGATGCCGGAGCACTGAACTGCTCCACTGCGGAGAACCTGGCAAAGGCCCTGAGCCATGAAGGAGAGGGAGTCATCATCTTCCTCACCGATACCAAAAAGGGCATGGATTCCCTGCTGAAGGTGAATGATTGCCTGAAAGACCTGTTCAATGCCAGACTGGATATCGAGGCGCTGGATAATGAATCGTTGGTAGCCTTCGGCAAGAGTTTTGCCTATGAGCAGGAATATGCCATTGATGAGATGGGAAAACTGGCGCTGCACAGACGGATCGAAGAGCGGCAGACCAGCAGCCACAGCGTAACCGTGGAAGAAGTAAAGGAAATCGTCCGGGAAGCGATCAGAAGTGCGAACCGCAAGAGCCTGGGACATTTCTTTGATATATTGTTTGCGAAACGATACGATGCGGAGGATATGATCATTCTCCGGGAAAGAGACTTCCTGTAATGGAAAAGATAGTTATCACAGACAGTGATCAGTACTTGTTCGGACAGGGCACCCACTATGAGATCTACAAAAAGCTGGGGGCGCATCCTTCGGAAGAAAACGGTGTAAAGGGAACCTTCTTTGCTGTATGGGCACCACAGGCAGCAGCCGTTCATCTGGTAGGGAACTTTAACGGATGGCAGGAAGGCGCAACGCCCATGGAGAAGATCGGAGACATCGGTATCTATACCGTGTTTGTTCCCGGCCTTTCCAGCGGCGAGCTTTACAAATACCTGATCATCGCCAGGGACGGCAGACGTCTGTACAAAGCCGATCCCTATGGTAACTATGCGGAGGTGCGTCCTGCGACGGCTTCCATCACCACCGATCTGTCTGCCTTTAAATGGACGGATGCTACGTGGTGCAAAAAAAGAGAAAAAACCGATGTGCAGAGAATGCCGCTGGCAATCTATGAATGCGAGATCGGTTCCTGGAAGAAGCATCCCAACGGTACGGAGGACGGATTCTATACCTACCGTCAGTTTGCGGATTCCATGGTGGAATACCTGAAAGAGATGAAATATACCCATGTGGAGCTCATGGGTATCGCGGAATATCCCTTTGACGGGTCCTGGGGATACCAGGTGACCGGCTACTATGCACCCACATCCCGGTACGGGACACCGGAAGACTTTATGTACATGGTCAATACCTTCCATAAAAATGACATTGGAGTCATTTTGGACTGGGTGCCGGCGCATTTTACAAAAGATGCCCACGGACTGGCTGAGTTTGACGGAGCCTGTGAATATGAATATCCCGATCCCCGTATGGGAGAACATCCGGATTGGGGAACCAAGATCTTTAATTACGGAAAACCGGAAGTAAAGAACTTCCTCATCGCCAACGCACTGTTCTGGTTAAAGGAGTTCCACATCGACGGCCTTCGGGTGGACGCTGTGGCCTCCATGTTGTATCTGGATTACGGTAAGCAGGACGGACAGTGGATCCCCAACATGTACGGGGGTAACAAAAATCTGGATGCCATCGAATTCTTCAAGCATCTCAATTCCGTGATCCGGGGAGCCTATCCCTGGTTTCTTACCATCGCGGAAGAATCCACCGCCTGGCCTATGGTCACCGGTAAGGTGGAGGACGATGGCCTGGGCTTTACCTATAAGTGGAATATGGGATGGATGCATGACTTCTGTGAATACATGAAGATGGATCCCTTCTTCCGTAAGGATAACCATTACACCATGACCTTTGCCATGAGCTACAATGAGAGCGAGAATTACATTCTGCCTCTGTCTCATGACGAAGTGGTCCATTTAAAATGCTCCATGGTCGAGAAGATGCCCGGTTACAAGGTGGACAAATACGCCAACCTGCGCGCCGGCTATGCCTTTATGTTTGGCCATGCAGGCAAGAAGCTCCTGTTTATGGGACAGGATTTCGGGCAGGAGAGAGAATGGAGCGAAAAGCGGGAATTGGATTGGTACCTGCTGGCAGAACCCTTAAACAACGGTGTCCATGAATATGTACGGGAGCTGTTGGAGATCTATCGCAAATATCCCTGCATGTACGACTGCGATAACAGCTGGGCCGGATTTGAGTGGATGAATGCCGATGATAAAGAGCATTCCACCTTCAGCTTCATGCGAAGAACGGTCTCCAAGACCGAAGAGAAGAACAGGAAAAAGCGTCTCCTGTTCGTGATCAACTTAACACCCATGACCTGGCAGGATTATCGCCTGCCGCTTCCGGAAAACAGGAAATATAAGCTGCTGCTGTCCAGTACGGAGGAGCGGTTCGGAGGAAGCGGACTGCAGGTGCCGGAGGAGCTGGTGGTGGAAAAAGAGCCTTGTCATTTCAAGGATTATTCCACGGTATTTGACCTTCCGCCCTATGCCGCACTCATCTATGAATTCTAGAATTCCCGGAATTTGCCCGGACGGGGTTAAGAAAGTAAGAAATATGACCGAAATAAAGGGTGAACAGGATTCTGTTCACCCTTTTGCCATATCCGGCAGAAGGCACAAAGCATACGGCGGTGACCATGAAGATCCATTTTGAGAATCAATCGATCCAAACAAACGCCGACACTACAACCGCATACGGAACGACCAGAGCAGAAAAGACCACCGGCAGGATGCAGGTGAAGGGCTCTGGGAAGATGCTTACAGACATTTCTGGCATAGTTATGGAAAACGCCGCTTTAAAAGGTCAGGGAAAGACCGCAGATGAAAGCGCCGGAGATCTGCTGCAGACCATGGTGGGCCTGCAGAAGAACTATATGTCGGTTATGTCTGATTCTATGTCAGGGGATGATATTTCCCGAATGATGAAGGAAGGCTTTTCTCCCTCTGATGTGGATCTGTCCGATGCAGTGACCATTGTCGACAAAATAAAGGCAGAGCTGGTAAAGGACGGGAATTATGTGCCCGGCTATACCGATGACGTGGACCTGGAAGCCCTGAAGGAAGTAGGGGGAAGTGAAGCAGGTGCCCGGGCCATGGCCAAGGCACTGGAAGAAAATGACGTTCCCGTCACGAAAGAAAATCTGGAAGCCATGCAGCAGGCCATGGTGCTCTTTGAGGATCTTACCCGTCCTTCAGAGGAAGCGGTAGCCTATTTACTGAAAAATGACCTGGCACCTACCATCGAAGCACTCCACAGAGCCGAATATTCCGGACAGCGGATGAGCGGGCAGGGTTATTTTGCCAAGGCAGGTGAAAGCGTGGAAGTTGCCCGCTACAGCTATGAGGAAAACAGCCAGGACCTGGAAGCGTTGGAAGGATCCATCGAAAAGATCCTGGAACGGGCAGGGGGAAAAGCAGATCCCAAGACCATGGAGCAGGCAAAGGACATGGTGCGCAGAGGAATCCCTCTGACTGCGGAGAACCTGGAAAAAGCAGAGGATATCCGCAGCATCGATCCGGAAAAAGTGCGGGAAGATCTGTATCAGCAGATGGCAAAAGCCATCGCATCGGGAAAAGACCCCAGGCAGACGTCTTTGACAGAAGAAAACTCCGTGTACCTCCAGGGAGAGATGCTGTACCGAGAAGTCATGGGATACAGCGATACCGTAACGGACCCTCTGGCAGCTGAAGGAAAGGAGATCTCCCTGCGGAGCATCCGAAGAAGTGAGCAGGCAGAAGCAGGCAGTTACTCCAAGAGCACGGAAGTGCTCCATGCCAGAAGAGTTTTCCAGGAAGTTCGGCTGCAGATGACGGTGGAAGCCAACATCAAGCTTCTCCAAAGCGGCTTTTCCATAGAGACCGCAGAACTCAGCGATCTGGTGGATGCCCTGAAGCTGGCGGAGCGCCAGCAGGAAACCGTCCTATTTGGAGCAGAGGATGCAGGAAAAAGCGCCCTTTTCCGGGAAAGCTGCATCGTACGGGACGAGATCCCGCAGATGGCAGTAGCCGTCCTGGGCAGCGTCCAAAAAGGAGAGATCTCCTTTACCCTGCAGGAAGTCGAAATTTCCTCTCAGGCATATATCGCAAAAGCCGGAAAAGCCGGCGAAGCATACGAGACCATGGGAACCCAGGTCCGGGCGGATCTGGGAGACAATATCAAGAAGGCCTTCGGAAATGTGGATGCCATATTAGAGGATCTGCATCTGGAGGAAACCAGCATCAATCAGAAGGCCGTACGGATCCTGGGCTATAATTCCATGGAGATCACACAGGAGAACATCACCCGGATCAAGGATCTGTATCTGACGGTACAGGATGTCTATGAAAAGCTGACACCGGCGGCAACCCTCCGCCTCATCCGGGAAGGAGAAAATCCTCTGGAGCTGGATATGGAGGAGCTGGCGGATTATCTGTCAAAGAAAGCGCAGGAGCCCGAAGAGAGCGCCGAGCGCTACAGCACGTTCCTTTATCATCTGGAAGAAAACAAGGAGATCACGCTCCAGGAGCGGGAATCCTATATCGGTATCTACCGGTTCTTTAAACAGCTGGAAAAAACCGATGGAGCGGCGATCGGAGCCATCCTGGAAACCGGCGAGCGATTATCGGTAAAAAATCTACTGAAGGAAATGCGCTCCGCAAGGAAAAATACCATGGATTACACCGTGGATGATGGCTTTAGCGGTGTGGAAGGGATCAATAAAAAAACGTCCAACCCCATCGATGCACAGATCAGCGCCGCTTATAATGCCCGTCTGGTGGCAGCGATCCCCGCACTTATGGAAAGCAGGGACGTGATAAGGGCCGGCATCGGGGAAGAAGATACACCGGAAGAGCTGGCAGGAAAGCTCCTGGAAGCGCCCCAGGAAAAGGAAAACAATGAGAGGATCCGGCAGATCCGCAAAGAGATCCTTCAAACTGCAGCCGAAGAAACAGCGGGAGAGGAAAGCATTCTGGAAAGACTGGAAGTGCCCGTTACCGCAAATCAGATCCTGGCCCTCAGGGCCATGGAAGATGACGGACAGGCCATGATGAAAACCCTTTATAAGGGGCGAGAGAGGGACGCAGAAGAAGATTTTCGCAGGCTGACAGAAGCCATGGATGATCCGGAGAAAGCGGAAGAAGCCTATATCTCCTATACAGAGAAACAGGGAGCATTCCTCACGGAAGCCATGCTGGATGCAGGGGATGTGCTGGATCTCAGGCAGCTGCAAAGCGCATACCGGCAGCTTACCATTGCCGGCAGACAGGTAAGAGAAGAAGAATATCACATCCCTGTGGAGATCGCAGGCGAGCTGACCAGTATTCACTTAACGCTGCGGCATGAACAGGGAAGCGCTCCCATGGTGGAATTATCCGCCATGATCGGGGAAACCAAAATGCAGCTTTCCCTTACAAAGACCTTATCCGGGTACGCTGTCAAAACGGAAAACGGAAATGATGCTTTAAAAGCAAAGATTCTGGAAGAATTTGCCGATATAAAAGATGTGGATGTGTTCTTTGAACAGGCATCAGGATCTGTCGAAACATCCGTTACTGCCACAAACGCAGAACTGTATCTGGTAGCTAAAACCGCACTGAGTGCAATCGCCAAAATGACAGGAGGCAATCATGAAGATTTATTATAACATCGCAGCAATGCAGGCCAATAACGCACTGGCGCAGAACGATACCAAGTTATCCTCGTCCATCCAGCGCTTATCTTCCGGCCTTAAGATCAACAGCGCACAGGATAACCCCTCCGGCCTTGCCATGGCAAAGCGCATGCGGGCACAGATCGACGGCTTGGAGCGTGCAAACCGCAACTCTCAGGATGGCGTATCCCTTATAAACATTGCGGACGGAGCCCTGGGTGACGTAGAGGAAATGCTCCAGCGTATGAACGAGCTTGCCATCCAGTCGGCCAACGGAACCATGAGTGCATCCGACCGTCAGGCGATCCAGAACGAAGTGGAGCAGCTGCAGGCAGAGATCACCCGTGTGGCAAAGGAAACCGAGTTTAACAGCCAGACCCTGATGGACGGAAGTTTTGATCTGAAGGGCTTTACCAATAATCTGACCACCAAGGTGGTGACCTATTCCGATACCGTACCTACCGGAAAGTACACCCTGGACAGCCTGACCGTTGTATACGGCGAAGAGGGAAAGATCACAGATGCAGTGAAGACCGGAACCGACCTGGGGCCGGAATATAAGATCGAAGCAACCGACGATGATAAAGTGACCATCTCCGGAGAAAATGATTTCGCCATTACCCTTTCCTTCCCGACACCGGAAGAGATGGCAGCCTTTGATTTCTCTGCACTGACACCCACCACCACCACCACGACCACAACGCCCACCGCAAACGGGGAAAGCGTGGTTGTAACCGAAGAATATACCATCAACCAGAACGGATACCAGGGAACCTACATCCGCACCACTACCACACTGAACGAGACCGTGGACGGAGTGGAAAACCAGACCGTGACGGTGGAGGAAAACTATGCGCTGACCGGCACCGAAGAAGGAAAAGAAGGTACCTACAACATGGTGACCACAAGTACCACGCAGACAACCGGCATCGGAACCGAGACGAAGACCGTAAACGGAACCTACGTCCTGACAGGCCTGGAGCTGGATATTACCAACTTAGGCGCCATGCGTCTGCAGGTGGGCGCCAATGAAAATCAGGTGATCAACGTGCGGATCCCCAAGGTTTCTCTGGAAACACTGGGAATCGACGATATGGATATCAAGACCGAGAAGACTGCGACAGAAGCCATTACCAAGATCTCCGGAGCCATCGATTACATCTCCGCAGAGCGAAGCAGACTGGGCGCATACCAGAACCGTCTGGAGAGCAATATCGCCAACCTGGATGTGAGTGCGGAAAACATGACCAGCGCTTATTCCCGGATCATGGATGTGGACATGGCAGAAGAAATGACCCAGTATTCCACCTATCAGGTCCTGACCCAGACCAGTACCTCCATGCTGGCCCAGGCCAATGACAGACCCAGTCAGGTACTGCAGATCTTACAGTAAGCACAGATGAGGATGAGGGAACATCATGACCAGTGACAGAAAGCAGGAATTTACCCTGCGGATCAGCAAAGCCAATAAGACCGGAATGATCACGATCCTGTACGATATGCTGGAAGCGTACCTGCAGGATGCCCAGGCAGCCCGGAAGCTGCGGGATAAGGAAGCCTATATTACTGCGCTTAAAAATGCAAGAGCCTGTCTGGCGGAGCTGCAGAACTCGCTGGATCTGGCCTATCCTCTGGCCCGCAATTATAAGAGCCTGTACCGCTACTATTACGACGAATGCTCCCGTATGGCAGGAGCTGTGGATGTGATCTTCCAGAAAAGTGCTGCAGGAGAAGATATCTATTCCGGCAAGAAGCCGCTGGATTCCACGGCACAGATCATCTCCATGGTCCATAAGATGAGCGATGCCTATCGGGAACTGGAGAAAGCAGATACCTCCGAACCCCTCATGCAGAACACCCAGGAGGTCTACACCGGTCTGACCTACGGAAGGACCGCCATGAGTGAAAATCTGGGACTTTATGACCAGAACAGAGGCTTTAAGGTATAAGCTGAAAAACTGCATAAATACGCGCTTTCAGGGACATCCGGCAATGAATGTCCCTCTTTTGTTGCAATTTTTCTAAAGGAAAGTAGTACCAAGGGACTAGTTTTTGTATATAATGACAAAGTTTGAAAATAGGGGTTGCAAAAAATAGTACTTTGGTTTTATACTCACTTTCGTTGCCGCAATGAGGTTTCGCAAGGGACGATCGTCATAACACCTCTTATGGCAAGAAAAGATCAAATCCAACTTAGGGTAGAACTAGCATAAATCATAATTTGCATATTGAAATTCAGAAACGAGGGAGTAGATGATATCTTCATGTCTATGGGTCCTGTTACTGGGTATCTGCGCAGTTTTTGACTGGAAAAGGGGAAAGATCCCCAATATCTGTTGCGCAGGATTAGTGATCACAGGACTTCTGGAACATCTCTTTTTCGGCAGAATACAGGATTGTGGCACATCTTGCCTCCTGGCTATCGCGATCCTTCTGTCGGGGTACCTGTTCGCCTACAGAACAGGGGGACTGGGCGCCGGCGACGTAAAGTTGCTGGCCTCAGCACCCATCTTTTTGCGAAGCGGTGATTGGGAACGCTTCTTTTTAACT
The DNA here is from genome assembly GCA_024689465.1 of Lachnospiraceae bacterium. Lineage (GTDB taxonomy): Bacteria > Bacillota > Clostridia > Lachnospirales > Lachnospiraceae > JAILDL01. The sequence continues at coordinate 14,145 of JAILDL010000167.1, read as the reverse complement.
TCGCTGATTACGGCCCTGTTATGGGGTATTCTATTCATTCTATCTGGCAAGAAAAACGAAATCAGAATGGCTGTGCCTATCTTTCTGGGCGGTCTGCTTACCATAGGGCAGCCATTTTTCTTGCCTGTCTGAGAAAGGAACATCATGTTGAACCATCCGATACTTGCAATATATGACGGGGAGGGCTCTTACACAGCAGCCCTTGCCGGAAAGCTGGCACAGGAGGCGTACATGCCTTATGAGATCTGTGCATTTACAAAAGAGGAGGCTTTGCTGGAATACCAGAAAGAGCATCCGATCCAGGTTCTTCTGGTATCGGAAGAGGCTTACCGAAAGGGGCTTCTTCTGGGAGAGGGAGGAATGATCCTGCTTCTTCGGGAGAGCAGCAAAGAACTGACCTATGAGGAAGAAGTACATGAGATCCCAAGGTTTCAGTCCGTGCAGGGCATCTATCGAAGCATTCTGCGCTACTGTGAGGAAGCCATCCTTCCCAGGGAAGGAAACGAGCATCCTGCAAAGCTGATCGGTTTTTTCTCTCCCATCAAGCGCTGTCTGCAGAGCACCATGGCCATGGAACTGGGAAAATACTATGGGGAAAAGGGAAAAACACTGTATCTGGACTTCGAATGTTTTTCCGCCTGGGAGAGCCCGTTTGAGAGCGAAAGCGGAGATCTCACCGATCTTGTATACTACATGGATTGCGCAAAAGCTCAGTTTCCCAGCCGTTTCGAGAGTCTGATCCATTCAAACGGAAATCTGGACTGGGTACAGGGTCCGCGTTCCTTCCTGGATCTGGACCTGGTGGAAAAGGAAAAATGGCTGCAGCTCCTGCGGGTGATCCGAGGCCTTGGAAAATACGATACCATCATCCTGGATCTGTGCGAACAGGTGCAGGGGATCTTCCAGATCCTGGAGGAATGCGAAAGCATCATTACCATCGAAAGGACCGATCCGGCATCCCGGACAAAACTGGAGCGTTATGAAAATCTCCTTCGAGTTACGGGACACGGAAATCTGCTGGAGAAAACCAGCAGGTGGCTATTGCCGACATTTTCCAGCCTGGTGCGGCCGGAGGAGGATATTCCTTCCGAAGTCAGAAACTATCTGGTGCAAAAGGAGCAGTAATCCATGGAGGAAAAGCAAAGAAAACAAAAGCTGCAGGAACTTCTGCTGGATAAGATGGATCTGTCCCGGGATATGAATGATGCGGAGCTGGAAGAACTCATCGATGAATGTCTTCTGGAAGAGTGTATCCGTCATTACATTCCCCTGCCGGAGCGGGAAAAGCTCCGAAGGGACCTGTTTGCGTCCATGCGTCAGCTGGACTGCCTGCAGGATCTGATCACGGATCCGCAGGTTACAGAGATCATGGTCAACGGCTGTAACAATATTTTTATCGAGAAGGAGGGGAAGATCCGGGAATACAATGAACACTTTGAATCCGAAGAGAAACTCGCGGACGTGATCCAGCAGATCGTTTCCAAATGCAACCGAACCGTAAATGAATCCTCCCCCATTGTGGATGCAAGACTGGAAAACGGAAGCCGTGTGAACGTAGTGTTACCGCCTATAGCATTAAACGGACCGATCCTGACCATCCGCCGGTTTCCCGAGCACCCTTTTACCATGGAAAGACTGATCGCTGCAGGGGCTTTGACAAAAGAAGCTGCGGGATTTCTGGAAAAACTGGTAAAGGCCCGCTACAACATTTTTGTCAGTGGGGGAACCGGTTCCGGAAAAACCACTATGTTAAATGCGCTGTCCGGGTATGTACCAAAGACCGAGCGCATCATCACCATCGAGGACAGTGCGGAGCTGCAGATACAAGGCGTTCCCAACCTGGTGCGAATGGAGACCCGAAATGCCAATGTAGACGGCTGCCAGGCGATCACCATCCGGGATCTGATCCATTCATCCCTTCGAATGCGGCCGGATCGTTTGATCGTGGGAGAGATCCGAGGAGCAGAGGCTCTGGATATGCTACAGGCTATGAATACCGGCTCGGACGGATCCATGTCTACCGGACATGCCAACAGTGCCAGAGATATGCTCTCCCGTATTGAAACCATGGTCCTTATGGGAAGTGCTGCGCTGCCCCTTCCGGCCATCCGCCAGCAGATCGCGTCCGGGATCGACATCATCCTGCATTTGGGAAGACTCAGGGACAAGACCAGGAAGGTTCTGGAGATCACTGAGGTAACCGGATATGCAGAGGGAGAGATCCGACTGAACCCTCTGTACCGCTTTGAAGAAGCAAGGGAGCAATCCGGACTGATGCATGTAGAGGGAGCATTGATCCGAAAGGGGGAACTGGTACATGATGAAAAGCTTCAGGCTGCGGGTATTGCGTGACGCATCCTTTAACCGGGAGGAACTGGATAAAAAGGCGCTGCTGACCGCCTTTGGCTACGTTGTGTTTTTCGGCTGGTTCTTTTACCGTTCTATCTGGGCGATGGCGCCTTTAACAGCCTTACTGCCGGTTTTTTACAAAAAGCAGAAGGAAAAGCATTTTCAAAAACAGCAGGATCTTTTAAAAAGCAGAGTCTGTGAATGGCTGAAATCCGTTTCCGCCAATCTGCGGGCAGGCTACTCTATTGAAAATGCCATTCGGGAAGGGCGAAAAGAACTGGTGATGCTGTATGGAAAGGAAGATCCTCTGGCAAGGGCATTAAAGCCGGTGACGGTAGGATTTGAAAATAATATTCCGGTGGAGAAGCTTCTGACACAGCTGTCAGAAGATGTGCCCGTAGAAGAACTGAAAGATTTCTCGGAGATCTTTCGGATCGCCAGAAAAAGCAGCGGTAACCTGACGGAGATCATAGATCATACCACTACCATTATTGCGGAAAAGACCCTGGTGGGAAAAGAGATCCGAACTATGGTGGCGGCAAAGGAAATGGAGCAGAAGATCATGTCCTGTATGCCCTTTGCCATCATCTGTTACATCAGTGTCAGCAGCCCGGGCTATTTTGACAGGCTCTATCACAATCCCATTGGGGTGCTGATCATGACCCTCAATCTGGCGGTCTATCTGATGAGTCTTCATCTGTCCGGAAAGATCCTGCAGATCCCGGTCTGAGCCTGTCCTTTTAACCGAAAGGAATTTCCATGAAACAAAAGAAAGAACTGTTAACTGTCTTCTCCCTGTGGCTGTACGAAAAGGGCAAAACCCGCATACGCAGCGGAAAAGTGCGGGAGGATCTTCTGTATATCAACCGCAGGGAGCCCATAGAGGAAGCAGAAAGAAATTATTACGTAACGAAGATCAAGATCAGCCTTCTGATCCTTTTTGCAGCATTGTTCATCACCCTGGTACTTCTATTGCAGGCAAGAACAGAGAATCGGATCAGCACATCCCATCGCATCCTGCGGTCCGGAAAAGGAGGTGCCCGGCAGGAACTCCTGCTGGAATTTGAGGACGAGGATGGGATCGGAGGAGAAGCAGCACTAACGCTGGAAGCAGTCCATTATACGGAGGAAGAACTGGAAGAGATCTATCCTGCCTTTGAGGAATCCCTTTCCCGGAAGGTGTTGGGAGAAAATGAAACCTTCGGAAATGTGACCGAAAGTCTTTCCTTCCCGGAAAAGCTGGAGGGCTATCCCTTTTTTCTGACCTGGGAGAGCGGAAATTATCTGCTGCTGGGAGCGGACGGAAAGATCAGCGAGGATGCGCTGAAAACCTATCTGAAGGAAGAAGCGCGGGATTATGCCATTGTCTCTGTAACGGCGAATATTACCTATGACGGGTTTGTCCGGGAGAAGGTGTTTTCTTTTCGCTTATATCCGCCCCTGCTTTCCAGGGAAGAAGCCATGGCAAGTGCAGTGGAAGAAGAATTGGCGCTGCTGGAGCAGGAAAACCGAACGGAAAAGGAATATGTACTTCCGGATCAGATCGGCGGAAAAAACGTGACCTTCCGGGAAAAGAAGGAAAGCATGGCTGTGCCGGTCTTTTTTCTGATCGCAGCTGCGGCGGTAGGTGTCTTTTTCCTCTCGGATGTGGACTTGTCCGGCAAGGCAGGAAAACGTCAGGAGAAGCTGATGGAAGAGTATGCCGATTTTGCCAGCAGACTGGCCCTGTATCTGACCAGTGGTCTAACGGTGCGGGGAGCCTTCTTTCGCATCGCGGCGGATTACGGCGGGCGGATCGGCGATCCCATTGCGGAGGAAGTGCAACAATCCTGCCGGGAAATGGAGAGCGGGATGTCGGAAACCCTGGTGTACGACCGGTTTGGGAAACGCTGCCGTGGCAGCAGCTATCGGCGTCTGTCCGGTCTGTTGATACAGAACCTGAAAAAGGGCAGCAGCTCCCTTGCACTCCTTCTGCAGATGGAGACCCAGGAAGCCTTTGAGGAACGAAAACGATCAGCAAAGGCAAAAGGAGAAGAAGCGGGTACCAGGATGCTGGCGCCCATGATGATGTTGCTGGTCGTGGTCATGGCCATGATCCTGATCCCTGCATTTTTGTCTTTTTCGTAGCGAAAGCCGGAGAAAAAGGCTGAAACCATATATTTTTTAAGGAGGAAGTATGAAAAACTTCAAAACATTTTTAACCGAAGAAGATGGTATGGGTACTGTTGAAATGGTGCTTTTACTGGTCGTTGCCGTGGGCCTTGTGATCCTGTTCAAAAATCAGATCACCTCGCTGGTCAACAGTATGTTCCAGACCATCTCCAGCCGGGCAGGCTCTTTATGAAAGGGTACCTGACGGCGCTTACCGCCATGCTTCTGGCGGTGCTGCTGCCGCTATGGCTGCTCCTCATTGAGGGCAGCCGGATCAGCGGCATGAAAGCCAGAGCGGAAATGGTGATGGATACGGGAATGAATTCCATTCTGGCAGAGTACCAAAGGGAAATGCTTTCTTATTATGATCTGTTTTTCTTTGACACGTCCTATTGCAGCCCCCTCCCTTCCAGGGCAAAAACAGCCGAGCATTTACGCAGTTACCTGAATAAAAATCTGGAGCCGGTGGAAGACCTGTTCAGCTGGACGCTGCTTGCGCCTACAGGAGGAAATATGTCGGCCACCGAGGTGACGATAGACGAAGTTCGTTATGCCATGGACGGAGCAGGGGCTGTCCTGCGGGATCAGATCCTTCAATATGAGTTGGATCTGTGGGGGATCGCAGGCCTTGTGGGTACGCCGGAGCAAAAGGCATCCAAGGAATGGGAAGATAGCGGGATAGAAGGTATGCTGGATAACCATTATGACCAGCTTTGGAAAAAAGCGCAGGAGGACCTTGAACCCTACCGGTATGGCAGAGCATCGGAGGAAGAAGGAGGCGGAGAGATCCCGGCATTGGAGAACCCTGCGGATTACCTGTTTTCGCTTGGGGGAGCGGCAGTGATCGGAATGGTCCTCTCTGACGGGACTTCCGTTTCGGAAGAGGATGTGTACGTGGACCATTACTATTCTGCAGGGAGAGCCAAAAAAGGAACGGTGATCCTTGGGAATATGGAGCATCCGGGATGGAACGGGACCATGTTTTCCCGTCTGTTTATTCTGGAGTATCTGACCCATCATTTTACCTCCTACCAGACAGATGAGAAGGTACCGGAGCATCCCTCCCGTCTTTCCTGCCAGCTGGAATATATCCTGGCTGGGAAGGGATCGGATAAGGCGAATCTGGAAGAAACCCTGGGAAAACTTCTGGCTGTGCGCCAGGCAGTGAATACAGCCTATCTGCTGACAGATTCCGAAAAGCAGGGAAAACTGCAGGTGGCGGCCTCCGCCATTGCGGTGGCAGCATCGGCGATCACCATGTCCCCTGTACCGACGGAGCCCATAAAGATGTCCCTTACCATGGCTTGGGGCCTTCTGGAAAGCATTCAGGATCTGAAGATCCTGTGCTCGGGTGGAAAGATCTCCTTGCTAAAAGCCCAGGGGAAGTGGCGCAGCGATCTGGACAGTATTAAAAATCCAGGGGGAAGCGTTCATGCAGATCCGGGGGACGAACACGGTCTGACTTATAACCAGTACGTAGGTATTTTACTGCTGCTGCAGAATGAAACCGAACAGATGGGACGGGTGGCGGATCTCATGGAAATGGACATCCGGATGACGAAGGGAAACGAATTCTTTCGCATAGATGCCTGCGCCGACAGACTGGTGGGTCGGGCCCGGATCGGCAGAGAAGGGACCTGGTTTTATATCAGAAGAGAATACGGATATGAAGGATAGACAGGAGCGGTCTGCAAAAACAAAAACATTCACTGAAAACCAAGCACAAAAAGTCTCTCCGGGCATACGCAAAGAATTCAGAACCAACCAAAGCAGACCGTTGCTGCCTGGCCTTCGGGGAAGTATTACCACCGAAGCGGCACTGGTTCTTCCGGTATTTCTGTTTTTTTGCATGAACCTGTTTTCTCTTCTGGAAACCTCCCGTTTGCAGACCAGGATCACCTATGGTATGTGGAAGGCGGGAAAGGAACTTGCAAATTACGGGTACCTGCTCCGAAACGAGAAACCTTCCAAGCTGGAGGGGTTCGTCTTGTCGGAGAGTGTGGTGCGCGGAGACGTAACACGCTATATCGGACAGGAGAGCCTGAAGAATCCGGTGTTAATGGGCGGTGCTTACGGGTTATCCTTTGCTGCCTGTTCCTTTCCCAAAGGCGGTGACATTCTGGATCTGCAGGTTCGGTATTTTATTGCACCGGTTCCCGGCGTATTCGGAGTGGGGATGATCCCTATGGGAAGCCGCTATTATGGTCACAGCTGGACCGGATATGCGCCGCCCTCTCCGGAAGAAGAGGGCAACGAAAAAGAAGAATACGTTTTTATCACGGAACATGGGGAAGTGTATCATCGTACCGATAGCTGTACCTACCTGAAACCGAAGATCGAAGGGATACCTTTGGCAGAAGCAAAAAAGGCAGTGAATGCAGACGGAAGTCATTATAAGCCCTGTCGGTATTGCGGCAGCAAAGAAGTCGGGGCAGAAGTTTACATCACACAGTATGGAGAAAGCTATCACAGCGACCTGAACTGTTCCGCCATCAGTCATACCATATACTGCGTGCCCATTTCCCAGGCAGAAGGAAGGCGGGAATGCAGCAAATGCGGAAGAAATCAGTAAAAGAGAGGTAATTATGGAAATATGTGTATCCGGGCTGTTCCTGGGACTGGGCGCCCTGAGTGATTTCAAAAAACAGAAAATACCATACGGACTGTTGCTCCCTGCCCTGGCAGCAGCGGTTTTGATCACGATCGTCCGGGGAGAAGGGGTGCAGGCCATTGTCTTCAGGATGTTGCCGGCATGCTTTTGCTGGATACTGCGGATCCTGACGAAAAAGGGGATCGGCATGGGAGACGTATTGGCAGTAGTGATCCTCTCCCTTCTCGTCGGTCCCGGACAGACGTTGCTGATCCTTACGGGAGCGGCTCTTTTGTCTCTTTGCGGATTCGGCATCCGCAGATTACGAAAGAAAGAAGAAACAGAAGGGATGCCCTTTTACCCGGCTCTGTTTTTATCCTGGGGACTGTTTCTGGCAGGGAATTATCTGGGGATCGTTACGGAGGGCCTTAGCGGAGTAGCGGCATGGATATAAGGAAATGGACGAAAGAAGGAGTGGCAGGTTCCGTAACGGCAGAGTCAGCCATGCTGATGCCCTTTGTTTTGGGAATGGTATTTCTTTTGCTTACCATGAGCATTTCGCTGTATGATCGCTGCCTGTTTGAACAGGAAGGGATCCGACTGGAAGTGCGGGCTGTTTCCGGACGGGAGACAGATCGCCGTATAGAGGACATCCTGAAGGAAAAGGAGGAGGACTTTCCGGGAGAACATCTCCTTCTTGGGGAACATAGCTTTCAGGTGGAAACGGACGGAAAAAAGGTCTATATGAAGCGCAGCTACCATTATGTACAACCATCCAACATCGTGCAGGCATTTGAAAAGTTGTCGGTCACCGGAAACGGTCTGACAGAAGAAACAGAGGTAAAAGTCTATGATCCGGTGGGTGTGATCCGGAATATTCGAAAACTGGAGAAACTGAAAGATGCCCTGGATCAGGCAGGAGACGAGGATGAATAGAAAATATGTAAGAGAGATCAATAAAACCTATCTGGCAGAAGAAAAACCGGAAAACAGCGGAAGATACGCCTATCGCATGTTGCTGGAGAACCGTTTTTGCTTTCTGCTGAATTGCGAGAGCAGGATCCTGGACGGGAAGGAAAAGATCTACTATGACGTGACCGGTATGAACTGCCTGGCGGACCTGTGTGCGTCCGTGCCCCTTTCCCGGCAGATGCTGACGGAACTATTCTGCCATCTGAAAAAGGCACGGGAGGAACTGGAAGCGTATCTGCTGGATGAAGCGGGGATCTGTCTGGATGCAAGATGTATCTACTATTCCCTGAGTCAGAAGGAATTTCGGTTCCTGTATCTTCCGGGATCCTTCCCTGAGGGGAACAACGCTCTTTCCGAACTGGCGGAATTTATCGTACAACGTATTGACCACGCAGAGCCGGAGGGTGTGGAAAAAGCCTACCGAATCTACGAGGAAGTGTGGACAAAAGGGGCGGATCTTTCGGTTCTTCTGGAAATGGAAGGGGAGGATACTCCCTCTCTGAAGCAGGATGCTTTGGAGGAAGAAACCATGATCGACCCAAAAGGAGTGGAAGAATATGAAGAGACCTATCGAGAAGCCTTCCGAAAAGGAGAGGCACAACGACCTGTTGGAACTGATCCGCAGGAGATTTTTTCGCAGGAGAAGCTGGTAACGCCCCAAAAGCTGGGCGCCTTGTTCCGAAAATACGGCCTGTTTGCCTTTCTGGGGCTGGGGGGTGTTTTGTACGGAATGATCCTGTGGCTGTTTTCCCTGACTCTTACGGAACAGATCCTGTTACCGGCCTTTCTCCTGGCCGGCATGGCCGGCTTATATTTCCTTGCCAGGTATCAGTTGGATAAAAAAGAGGAGGAAGCCCAGCAGGAAGCCATTGCGAAGGAAAAACTCCGTCTGGCAAGATTGGCGGTAGAGGAGGAGGAGATGGAAAATCTCCGGGAGGCAGGAGAAGAAGAGGAACACACTGTCTTTCTGGGGGCGGGAAAGGAAAAGAGATACTATCTGGTGGATCTGGGAGGACAGGACGGGGAGAGGATCATGCTCACCCGATTCCCTTTCCAGATCGGAAAGAGCCGGGAAGTATCTGACCATATCCTTTCCGATCCTGCAGTCAGCCGCCTGCATGCCCGCTTCGGGAAAACGCCGGGTGGCGACATTACCGTAACGGATCTGGGGTCCCTGAATCAGACCTATGTAAACGGCCTGCCGCTGGATCCATATGAAGAGCGGGTGCTGGAACTGTCAGATGAGATCCAGATCGGCCGAACCACTTTCCAATTACGGGCAAGCTTTGCCTGACTCATACACAGGCAGAATAAGCCTTATACATTCTCACTGAAAAATGCAGTCCATCATGGGGTGATGGGCTGCATTTGTTTTTAGAGATTTCGCCGGGTACGGATCTTCATCATGTTCAGCAAATCGTCCCTGCCAAAGTAGTGGGTGCCGGTGCGCAGATAGTAGGAAATATCCCCCTCTGCGTAAAGCACGTTTTCTTCTGTTTCTTCCGGCAGCAGAAGCCCCTTTTTCCCCCAGGCTGCAAAGGCGGGAGAGGCAGCTAGGCCGGAATAAGCCATGGAAGAAGGATCACACCATTCATCCAGGGACGCGGCGGACAGATATACAGGAGCCGGCGCGCAGGCAGCGATCAGGAAATGGTTGTCGAAGGGCAGCTGCTCTTCGGAGGAATACCTGGTAAAGAGATCCTTTCGAAACCAATGCCTGGTATAGTCTCTGGAGAGATCGGCGAAGGTTTCCTTATGGGTACCCCGGTGGAGGGCACCGGAATTGATGGCGCCTACCATGGAAAAGGAAGGCTGGAGAACGCCGGCATAGAGCGCGGTCATGGCCAGGCGGGAATGGCCGACAACCGCCACCCTCTTTTGGTCAATGGAAGGAAACTGGCGCAGGGTATCGTAGATCAGAGAGGATGCAAACGCCCAGCATCCGAATTTGCCCCACAGATCCGGATCATCCGGAGCCATCAGACCGGCAAAGCCGTCGGTATGGTCTGTCTGATCATCGGGCTCGATGTCTGTGTAGCAAACCTTCACGATTCCGAATCCGTGATCGAGCACTTCTTCTCCGCAGAAGGGATCGTTTTTTTCAAAGGCTAAATGGAGAAACACCGGGACCTGTTCCAGATGCGGGAGGATCACGGTAACGGGAAAGCTGTGGGAACTGTATGCATTTTCGGCAGAAATCAGCAGTGTGGAGCGGGTGGCCTTTCCTCCGTACCAGAAGGGATTTTCATCCTGTATGCTGCAGGAAACAGACAGCGTCTTCAGATCGGGAACAGAGCCCAGATATTCTTTTTGCAGAAGGGATGTTAATTGCTGCTTCCAAAGACGGGGATCGATCCCGGGGCAGGCAACGGACGGAAGGTTTAATGCTGTTAATTCTTCTTGTGTGATCTTCATGAAAACACCTCCATGCTTCTATGATACACAACTTTTCCTTTGCAGTTAAATCGTTTATAATCAAAGGCGTGTAGAGATTAACGCCCTTAACAGAGGAAGAGCTTATGAAGATCAATATTTATTACGGTGGCAGGGGTCTCATCGGAGATCCTACGTTATATGTCATCGGTATCATGCAGCAGGTCCTGGAAGAACTCCATGTAACCGTGGAGCGCTACCAGCTGTGCGAGATGAAGAGCAGTATTACCACCCTGCCGCAGACCATGAAGGATGCGGACGGTATCATTCTGGCGACTACGGTGGAATGGTACGGCATCGGCGGATACATGCAGCAGTTTCTGGATGCCTGCTGGCTGTACGGGGATAAGGACAGGATCGCACGGATCTATATGTGCCCCGTCGTCATGTCCACCACTTACGGAGAGCGGGAAGGAAAACTGAACCTTGCCAATGCCTGGGAGATCCTGGGAGGCCTTCCTTGCAGTGGTATCTGCGGCTATATTGCGGACTATTCCTCTTTTGAAAATAATGAAGACTATAAGCGGCTGATCGAAAAGAAGGCCGAGAACCTGTATCGCTGCATCAATCAGAAGATGCCTTCTTTCCCTGCCAGCAACCAGGCGGTCAAGCAGAAGGTGTCCAGCACCAAGGATACCGACCTGACCCCGCAGGAATCCGAGCAGCTGTCCCAGTATGCGGCAGACGACGGATACGTACAGCGGCAGAAGGAGGATATCCGGGAACTGACCTGTCTGTTCCGGGATAAGATGGGTGAAGTGGATGAGGATGATGAGAGTCTGATCTCCCTGTTTGAGCAGCATTTTACCCCGGTGCCGGGAGTCCATCTGGCCTTTAAGTTTACCGTGGAGGAAAAGAAGGCGCCTTTATTTATTACGGTCAATAACGGCAATCTGGAATGTACCACTACGCCCAATGATCGGATTCAGGCGGATCTGCAGCTTTCTGAGGAGAACTTTGAGAACATAGCAAGAGGCCGCATGACGTTCCAGAGAGCATTTCTGGTAGGAAACATGTCGGTAAAGGGCGACTTTGGCGTAACCAAGTTGCTGGATCAGATTTTCAACTTTTCATAAAAGGCGGTGCAAATGATGAGAGACGACAACTGTATTTTCTGTAAGATCGCAAACGGAGAAATCCCTTCCAAGACGCTGTATGAAGATGACAGCTTCCGGGTGATTTTGGATCTGGGACCTGCGACCAGAGGCCATGCCCTGATCCTGCCCAAGGATCATTATGCAAATCTGTACGAGCTTCCGGACGAGGTGGCTGCAGAAGCAATGAAGCTTGCAAAGAAAATGGCCATCCGCATGAAGGAAAGACTGGGGGCAGACGGTTTTAATCTGGTGCAGAACAACGGAGAAACTGCCGGACAGACGGTGATGCACTTTCATCTGCATCTGATCCCCCGTTACGAGAATGACGGACAGCATATCTTATGGAATCCGGGTGAATCCACACCCGAAGAACTGGAAGAGATCAAAGACCAGATCACAAAGTAGGGCTAAAACGTGAGAGAGATCAATGTATCCGCTGTTACAGCGGCATTAAGAAATATGTGCATAGAGGCGAACCTTGTCCTTTCTTCGGACATGCAGGCGCTGTTAAAAGAGGCACAGCAGCAGGAAGAATCCCCGCTGGGTAAACAGGTTCTGGATCAACTGGAGAAGAACCTGAAGATCGCCGGGGAGGAACAGATCCCGATCTGCCAGGATACCGGTATGGCGGTGGTCTTTATGTCCGTGGGACAGGAAGTACACTTTACCGGCGGCTCACTGGAAGAAGCAGTGAACGAAGGCGTGCGCCGGGGCTATGTCGAAGGATTTCTTCGGAAATCGGTGGTAAAGGATCCTTTGATCCGGGAGAATACAAAAGACAATACACCGGCAGTGATCCATTACGAGATCGTACCGGGAGACCGGGTAGAGATCACCGTTGCACCCAAGGGCTTCGGAAGTGAGAATATGAGCCGGGTGTTCATGCTGAAACCGGCAGATGGAGAAGAGGGCGTAAAGAATGCCATTCTCACAGCGGTAAAGGATGCGGGACCCAATGCCTGCCCCCCTATGGTCATAGGCGTCGGTGTGGGCGGAACCTTTGAGAAAGCAGCGATCCTTGCAAAGAAAGCACTGCTCTGCCCCTCCGGTGAGCGTTCAGAGCTGCCCCATATTGCAGAAATCGAAAGAGACGTGCTGGAAAAGATCAATCAAACCGGGATCGGTCCGGCCGGCCTGGGAGGAAGGATCACTGCACTGGATCTGCATATCCTGACCTATCCCACCCATATTGCAGGCCTGCCTGTGGCGATCAACATCTGTTGCCATGTAAACCGGCACAAGACCTGTGTGATATAGAGAAAAGCAGGATAAACAGGAACTTTTTTGGCTTAAAAGCCCCGATTTCGAAATGGGTTTCTTCTATATATAGTATGATTTTAAAATCATAGAACAAAGATATAGTGGTAGATGTAACAAGTGGAGAGAAAATGACCAGAAATTTACAGGTACCTTTTGATAAAGAAGCGGCGAGGACACTCCGTGCCGGAGACTTTGTGTATCTTACCGGAACGGTCTACACGGCCAGAGATGCTGCCCATAAGAGGATGGCAAAACTTTTGGAGGAAGGAAAGGACCTTCCCTTTGCCGTTGCGGGAAATGTGATCTATTATATGGGACCTTCCCCTGCAAGAGAAGGACAGGTGATCGGTTCTGCCGGACCGACAACCGCCAGCCGTATGGACAAGTATACTCCGGCGTTGCTGGATCTGGGACTGGCCGGAATGATCGGAAAAGGTAAAAGAAGCCAGGAAGTGAAGGAAGCGGTGATCCGAAATGGCTGTGTATACTTTGCTGCGATCGGAGGAGCCGGTGCCTTACTGAGTAAAGCCATTACGGAAGCGGAAGTAGTGGCCTTTGACGATCTGGGGACGGAAGCGATCCGCAAACTGAAGATCCGGGACTTCCCTGTGATCGTTGTCATGGATGCGGAGGGAAACAACCTGTATGAGACTGCCCCGGAGATGTACCGGAAAGCCTGAATAATACAGGGATTTTCGGGGCTTACAACTTTTATGAAAAGTAATTGACAACGTCTGAAAGAGTCGAGTATAATAGGCTTTGCACTGAAAAAACCATATTGGTAGTGGTCAATTCGAATGGAGAAATACTCAAGAGGTCGAAGAGGCGCCCCTGCTAAGGGTGTAGGTCGTTTAACGCGGCGCGAGGGTTCAAATCCCTCTTTCTCCGCTGGCATATATATTATGCTGAAGAGAACCTTAAGTGATTAGGGTTCTTTTTTTATGAAAAAGGCCTGCGGGTCAAATCAAAATCCTTATTGACGTGGGGATTTTGAGAATGCTATAATGAAACTCCACCGCAAAAAGACGGTGGGTCGTACATTCGGAAAAAGAATTTAAAAAAGATTCAAAAATCCCTTGACGCATAAAAATCGTTGTGATAGTATAACAACGTTGCGCCGATGGAAATGCTTCTCCGGATGCAACGGAACAATGCACATTGACATATAAACAGTAATGCAACCCTGAAAATTTCAAGAATGAAATTCGAGCGGATAAATATCCGTTCAGTAGCAGTAATGCTATTCAGAACAAGCAGTAAAAACGGAAGTTCTTACAAAGAATAAGCCAGTTT
>JAILDL010000128.1 GCA_024689465.1 Lachnospiraceae bacterium | reverse complement strand
GCTTTCACCTATATCCATGCCGCTCAGTAATGCATTTATTTCGTCCTGAGACAGCATTCCATCCATGAATTAATCCCCCTCTCTCAGTACTGATGTAACACGCACTGCATAGTTGTTTTTGCTGGAGCCGGGCATTGCCTTGAATTTTTTGATGTTCCCGACGTACACCTCCAGTTCGTCGTCTACGTGAGAATTCAGACGAATGATATCACCCATTTGCAATCCTATAAAGTCATTCACAGAGATGCTGCTGTTGCCCAGGATCGCTTTGATCGGAACATCCACACGTTTTACAACGCTCTCGATCACCTCTGTGTAACTTTCATCATTTTTCTCCTGCATGGTGGAGAACCAGAACTTGGTATTCAGCTTATCCATGATACTCTCTACGGTAAAGTAGGGAACACAGATATTCATGAAACCTTCCACATCGCCAATCTTCATATCCAGCGTAACGATGGCGATCATGTCGCTGGGAGCGATGACCTGTGCGAACTGAGGGTTTGTCTCGATACGCTCCATCACCGGGTCCACATCCACTACATTGGCCCAGGGGTCTTTCATAAGCTGCATGCTGATGATCATCAGTCTCTGCAGGATCGTAAGCTCGATCTCGGAAAAATTCCGGTTCTTTTCCAGGGGAACTCCCTGGCCTCCCAGCATACGGTCCACCATGGCATAGCCCAGATTACTGGCCAGTTCCATGATGATCGTTCCCGACAGGGGCTGGAAATTGATGATACCAAGTAAAACCGGATTGGACAGCGCGTTGGTAAACTCGGAGAAGGTTACCGTCTCGGAGCTGGCCACGCTGACCTGCACCGCTTTTCGAAGGTATACCGGTAGCGTGGTGGATAAGAGTCTGCCGTAGTGTTCGTATATCATCTCCAGAGTTCTGAGGTGCTCTTTTGAAAACTTTGCCGGACGCTTGAAGTCGTAGTTCTTGACCTGCTTCTCGTTGGCATCCTGCATCTGCTCAACGTCTAATTCACCGCTGCTTAACGCCGAGAGTAGATTGTCTATTTCGCTTTGGGATAAGACATCAGGCAACTAAGTCACCTCCCGTGTTATTCGTTATCAGCTCCTACTGGAACATAATGGAGCTGAAGGATACATCATAGATAAATTTGGATCCGTAGAGATCCTGCAATCTGGCGGTGACTTCATTCTTAAGTTCGCCGGATGCCTGCTTGGTTTTGGCTTCCTCCAGAGTGTAGGCACCGATCACTTCGTTGATCTCGTTCTTGATCAGGCCTTCCTTTTCGGCGATGCCTTCGCCGTAGGTTTTATAATCCGGATCCTGTGTGTTTAAGGACAGGACAACGGATACCATACAGTAATGGGACTTGCCGTCGGCATTTTCTCCCACGCTGTCACGCAGCTGGACGGTCATCTGGTCTGCGATGGGATAGGTGGCGATATCGGAGATGGCTACGGTTACTTCCTCTCCGGCGCCTTCATCCTCGCTGGCCAGTTCGATGGACAGTGCGGTGGCGATGTCTGCCACAACGGCTGCTGTCTTTTTATTGGTGCTGGTGATGCTGAACATGGTAATGGCAGTCAGGACAATGTTGACCACCAAAAGTGCCAGGATGATCACCAGGATCATGTTCTTCTTCATGGCTCCTCGTTTCTGCGGTGTTACTGCAAGCTTTATTGATCACTGAGTCTGTGATAGATCTTTATCTCAACGCGGCGGTTCAGGCTTCTGCCCTCCGGCGTGGAGTTATCTGCGATCGGTACGTATTCGCCCCGGCCTGCATGAATGATCTTGGCAGGATCCAGTGCGGTATTCTCCGTCAGAAAATCAAATACGGAGATGGCTCTGGCGCTGCTCAGCTCATTGTTGTTGGCAAAGCGGGAGCTGTGAATGGGCACATTGTCCGTGTGACCTTCGATCGTTATGGTGTATCCGGCATAGCGCTCCAGGATCAGGGCAACCTGTGTCATGACAGGAGTACTCTCCGCCTTCAGTTCCGCACTACCGGAATCAAACAAAAGCGAACCGTTAATGGTCAGCTGTACATAATCGGCTGTAACGGAGATCTGCACATCGTCCAGAATACCGCCTTCAAACAGGGCTTCTTCGATCTTCTCGCCCAGTTCTTCGGCTTCCTTAAGCTTGGCGGATTCCACTTCGTCCTCTGCCTGCTGCAGAGAACCTGTTTCTTCGCCGTCCGTATTCTGTCCGGCTGCGCTCTGGGAATAGGAATCGGCATCCGGTGACTCTTCGGACATGTAACCGGTATCCGACATGTATTCATCCAGGTTGTTTAACTGGCTGACGCCGCTCCCCACCAGGGTTCCTTCTCCGAGGGCCGTAGAGCCGGAGGAAAAGATACTGAAGGTCTGGGAAAAGGAGGCTGCGATCTGTTCGAACTTCTGGGCATCGATGGTGGACATGGAGAACAGAAGCACGAAGAAGCACAGCAGCAGGTTCATTAAGTCCGCAAAAGTCGACTGCCACGCAGGGGCGCCTTTCGGGGGCTCATCGGGCTTGCGATTAGCCATTCTCCTCGCCTCCTTCCGGAGACGTAGCGGCTCTTTCCTTCGGTGACAGGAAGGACTTTAACTTCTCTTCGATGACACGGGGGTTTTCGCCTGCCTGAATCGAAAGAAGACCTTCAATCATTATCTGCTTCAAGGTCATCTCATTGGTATTATTCGTTTTCAGCTTGGTGGCAACCGGCGTACAGATCCAGTTTGCCAGCAGAGAACCGTACAGTGTGGTGATCAGGGCCACCGCCATAGCGGGGCCGATGGCAGCTGCATCGGACATGTTCTGCAACATGTTTACCAGACCTACCAGGGTACCGATCATACCCCAGGCAGGACCCATGCCGCCCAGGTTCTCCCAGAACGTAATGTTTTTCTTATGTCGGTCTTCGGTACTGACAAGCTCCGTCTCCATAATGGCACGGACCAGTTCCGGGTCGGTACCGTCGACGATGAGCAGTACCCCCTTCTTCATGAAGGGATCATCCAGGGTGCCGGCTGCTTCTTCCAGTGCCAGCAAACCTTCCTTACGGGCAATGTTGGAAAACTCGATAACCTTCTGGATCGTACCTGTGGTATTGAGCTGGGGCATCTTGAGCACCAGGGTAAAACTCTTTAAACCACCAATAAAATCCTGCATGGTACATCCAGCCATAACGGACATGAACGCACCGCCCAGGGTAATAAGAACGGACTGAAAATCTAGGAAATGTATAATTGCGGAAGGATCCTCGGCCATGATCGCGAACAAAACCAGTCCGATACATACCACGAGTCCAACCAGTGACGCTATATCCAAAAATCCTCACCTAGCCTTTTTCGCTTATTATAAGAGGTCTTTCTTGAACAATTTTACAAGATTTTTGATTTCTTGTCTACTTTCTTTCACGATAATCGTGCGTTTTGTGGTCAGTGTGATCACCGTATCCGGGGTCTCTTCCACCACCTCGATCAGGTCCTCGTTGATCAGGATCTTTACGCCGTTTATCTTGGTAACTTCAATCATAGAAGCCTCCCTGGCAGATAAAACAAATAGGGGTATCTGTAAAAGCAATTTCTACAAGATACCCCTATGATACCACAATGAGACTTTTAAAACAATTCAGACAGCTTAATCATTTTAAAATATTTTTTCTACAATATTTTCACGCGTTATTTTTCCGCTTCCGATCAAGAACGTCTGTTACGAAATCTCTGCCGGTCCGGCAAGTGCCAATGAAACTATCCGTTTCGCACGTTGCAAAGCAACGTGTACAGATAGGCGAGCGCCAGCGAGACTATCTGTTATTAGCGCTTCAGGTTGATCAGCTCCTCCAGGAGCGTATCGGATACGGTGATGATACGGCTGTTGGCCTGGAAACCACGCTGGGTGGTGATCATCTCGGTAAACTCTGCGGACAGATCCACGTTGGACATTTCCAGAGCACCGGTGGTCATGTAGGAACCGTCAGCGGAGATGTCTACGCCAACGCCGTCGAACTCGCCGGAGTTCTGGGTTGCTGCATACAGGTTATCTCCTTCTTTGGAAAGGCCGGACGCATTTGCAAAGGAAGCAACTGCGATCTGTCCCAGAAGCTTTGTCTGGCCATTGTCATAAGTCGCATAGATCAAACCGGACTTGGAAATGGTCACACCGCTCATGTTACCCACCGCACGTCCGCTTCCTGCACCGTCCTGATCGCCGTTGGTAGCGGTCATGGTGGAAGTACCGTCGTTGTTAACGTTACTGGAGGAAGACAGGTCAATGGCGATATCGCTGTAGTTTCCTGCTGCATTACCAAAGTGCAGGGTAACGTTTTTGTTGGTGGTTCCGTTTACGCCGATAAAGGAGCCGTCTGCGGTAGAGTACTGCACGGTCGCACCGGAGATGTACTGACCGATGATGGACAGAGAGCTGAC
The DNA here is from genome assembly GCA_024689465.1 of Lachnospiraceae bacterium. GTDB lineage: Bacteria > Bacillota > Clostridia > Lachnospirales > Lachnospiraceae > JAILDL01. The sequence continues at coordinate 64,789 of JAILDL010000128.1, read as the reverse complement.
GCCACCGTTTACAGTACCCAGCACGTCGTAGAGCTTATCCCCTACCTTGGTCATCACATCGTTGGTCTCCGCGTCCTCATCCTCGTAATAGGTCAGGTTTGCGAATTCCGTATAGCTGTCGTATCCGAAGGCAGCGGCGATATGCTTCTGGATGTTGGTGTTGGTGGTATCTACCTCAGCCAGTGCTGTTGCATCCTCTTCTGCCTGGGTGCACTCTCTGTCCTTCCAAACGGTCGGTGTGATGGTGCCGTCGTTTGCCACGGTCACCTTTACATAATGGGTGCCGTCCTGATAGGTAATGGTATGATTTGCTGCATCTACGGTATAGTCCGAAGAAACACCCAGCTGTCTGGGGGTTGCAAACTTGGTAGGAACGGAAGATCCCAGGTAGGCACCTGCATCATCCATTACGGATACACCGTTGGAATCCAGCAGATCGGAAAGGCTCATGGCATACTGTCCGTCGGTGGAGGTTGCCAGGAACTTGATCTTTGCAGTGTACTTGTAACCTAAGTTATCGTAGAACTGCAGGCTGACGATCTTACCGGAGCTGTTTACATTGGTATCATTCCGGTCCAGAATACCGGAAACATATGCCTTGGAAGTAGCTTCTGCGGGATAGGTCAGGTTGTCTGCACTCATGATACGCAGAGCGGAAACGGTATCCTGCTTGATCTGCAGGGCGCCGGTATCGCTGACTTCTGTCTGCCAGCCCATTACGTTGTAACCGGTACTGGTCATACACAGGTTACCGGCTGCATCTACGTAGAAAGAACCGTCTCTGGTAAAGAAGTTCTCGGATCCGTTATTGACAATGAAGAAGGAGTCGCCGGAAATCTGAATATCAAACGGGTTGTTGGTCGTCTGAGAAGAACCGGACTGTGTAATGTTGGTATTGATGGCTCCGGATTTAACACCGAGACCGATCTGACGGGCATTGGTACCGCCCACGCCGGTTGCGGCGTTGGGGCCGGATGCCTGGCTGGTTGTCTGATAAAGTAACTCGCTGAAGGTAACGGACTGGGACTTGTATGCCACAGTGTTTACGTTTGCAATATTGTTACCGATAACGTCCATCTTCGTCTGGTGGGTCTTAAGACCTGCTACACCAGAGTAAAGTGATCTCATCATAGTGAGTGACCTCCTAAATGGTTATGAATCCCTTGCGGGCCGTGTGCACATTCTCTGTCAGTCGAATGTGCCTAATCTCCATAAGGTCCGATTAAATGATCACGGCTCCGTCAATGTTGGTGAAAATGTTGGTGTCTGTTTCTGTCTGATCCATTGCGGTTACCACGGTATTGTTGGGTACGTTCACAATGAAGGCCAGCTGGTCGACTAATACCAGTGATTCTTGAATTCCCTTCGCACCTGCCTTTTGGGCTGCTTCCTGTAAACGGGAGATCTGACCTTCTGTCAGTTCGATGCTCCGTTCCTGCAGCCGTCCTGCTGCATGTTTGGAAAATTTCAGGCTGCTGCTTTCCAGTAGCTGCTCCTGATTTTTCCGGTTCAGGATTTCCCGGAAGGATAGACCGTCCTGTTTTGGTGCATTCTTTACTGTGCTCTGCCCGTTTAAGAACTGGTCCCGTAACTGTTCGATGGAAGAGAATTGTGATTCGATCTTGTTCATGGTTCCCTCCATTTTGCTGTGGGCTTATTCTCCCTCAGTCTGTGCTTCCTTTAACTTCTCCAGCTGCGCGTAGTAGCTTTCCACCAGTGCCTTGTCACTTGCGGTTACGAAGGATACTTCGTATTCGCTCATGTTGTTGTAGGTATCCACCACTGCCTGTACCTTTTCCAGATCGGCTGCCGTAACTGCTTCAACGTCGGGAAGCTTTGCCATATCCTCGGTCCAGGATGCATATTTGGAAGAAGCGCTGATGTACTGTCCGTCCAGTACGGAATAGAGATCGTCGATGTCGTAGTAGCTGCCGCCGATGCAAAGCTTGGCGCTGCTGCCTTCGAACTGTACATAATCAACGGTTCCCTGTACGTAACGTACATTGCCGCCGGAATCGGTAGACTGCATTACAACGGTCTGTCCGATGAGGGAAGAAGCTCTTGTCATGTTGACCGACTGACTTACGTTCTGCATCTGCTCCAGTTCGGAGAAGGTCGCGTACTGTGAAATGTATTCACTGTTGCTGGTAGGTTCCAACGGGTCCTGATATTTCATCTGAGCAACCAGGATCTGCAGGAATGCTTCCTTGTCCATGGAGGATGAGCCGGTTGTTTTTTCCTTGCTGTTAGCGGATGTGGCACTTTCTGCCTGCTGGATCTGTCCGTCAACAACGCCTGCGATTAAACTCATGTTTTGTCCTTTCCTCCGTGATCATGCCTGAAAATCTACGGAATTGCCGTTTGCCGCCATCATCTCTGCCTGAATCCGGTCTTCTTCGTCCAGATCCTCTGCAAATAAACCATCTTCTCCAAGCTGGATCCTGCGGACCCGTCTGGGAGCATTCTGTTCGTCGCGGCCGGCCTGTTGGTTGTTCTGACCGAAGCCCTGTTGCAGGTCTCGTTCAAAATCACTGTCGTTTACCGTTACCTGTATGGCATCTACTTTAATGCCCTGTTCTTCGAAGTCCTGTTTTAAAACCACCATCTGGGTTTCCAGTGCCTGTTTCACGGCTTCGTTCGTGGTGTGGAACTGTGCGGAGATCGTACCGTTCTTTTCCACGATCTGTACGTGAATGGTTCCAAGACTTTCGGGGTTAAGCTGCATGCTCAGTTCGTTTACGTCCGGTGTCAGGTTGATCCTCATGTAATCCATTACCTGGTTCATGATCTCTTCCGTCGTGGGAACGTATGTGGGAACGGGGGCTTCTGCAACCGCTTCTGTCTGCACCGTCACAGTCTGTTCGCTCTGTCCAAAGAACATTCCGCCGTTTTCGCCGCTTGCTGCATTATCCTTTGCTGTGTTGTCTTTTCCGGTTACTACGGTGACCTGCGGAGCATCTCCGGTTTCCAGTTTTACCTGAACCTTTGTCTGCCTGCTGTCGTTAAGAATGATCTGCGGCTTCCTGGTCTCTACGGTGATCTCGGGACGAACCGGATCCTCATCCGTTTCGGGAACCATCTCTTCCTTCGGAAGTGCTTCTTCACGGATCTGTGCTGCATATGCCAGGATGTCTTTTTCTGTGAAGGGGGTTTCCTGCACTGCTTCTTCGGTGATCTCTACTGCATCGCCGATCAGCTGCTGTACCTGTCCGTAGAGCTCCTCGTTGGTAAGCATTGCGGAAGGTTCTGTGTTTCCGGTAAGCACAAGCGCCAGTTTGGTGATCCCTTCCTGTGTCAGAAGGTCTGCACCGGTCATCTCCAGATCGGAGATCGCCTGGGTTACTTCTTCTTCGGATACGTTTAAGACCTGTGCGATGTCGGTGATCAGGGAAGTTGTGATGGCTTCCAGAACTTCCGCTACCGCTTCCTCGCTGATCTCTTCCTCGGGAATCTGCAGGGTTTCTTCGGTATCTGCCGTTTCTTCTGCAGTTTCCGTTTTCGGATCCTTCGTTTTACCGGTTTCATCCGTCTGCTGGGTCTTGTCTGCTTTGGCTACGTCCTGAGGAGCTTTTTTCTCCTCCTCACCATTTTTCACAGGCTTCTCGGTATTTTGCGGTTTTACCTCTGCGGTCTTTGCCGTAGGATCCGAGATCGGAGCGTTCGAGCGGGTTGCTGCCGTTGACAGTGCACTGAGGTTGGTCTGCTGCATCATGGTGTCGGAAAAGGATAACCCCTTGGCTGCCCCGGCTTCGCCTTTGCCGGGCAAATTGCCCTGAGCATTTGTGTTTGATGCGGGAGCGATAAAGGCTGCCGCACCTGTTACAGGTGTACTTGTCATACCTGTAATTTCCTCCTTTCTTCAATTGTCAAGGTGCAGGTCTACAGGCATGGTCCTCTCCTGTGACCCTCATTTTATTTATCGGACGCCCCCTGCTATTTCCTTATAGCAGAGGGCGTCAAAAAATAAAAATCTTTAATAAAAAACAGTTGTTATGAATCCGGATCCATGATCTTGGTCAGTCTTGCTGCCACAACAGGGTCCATGACTCCCAGGATCTCGCCCCGGTCATCGCTACTCATGATCCCCAGGATCTTTGCTACCAGATCCAGATTGTCCGTCATATCTTCAAAAATGGCTGCTGCTGCCTTGGGTTTCATATCCGCATAGGCCGCCGCATAGTTTTGCAGTTCCTGGTCCGCCGCTTCTTCGATCACCACCTGCTTGTACAGATACTGGGCGGTGGTGGGGTCCATGGCTTCGTAGTATTTCTGATAAGCCTCTGCCCCCGGTCCGTTCTCTGCATAGACCACTTCCGTGTAGAACTCGGTCTTGATCCGTTCAAACTCTGTCTGCATGCTTTCAAAGGTCCGAAGACGGTCTACCTCCGCCTGCAGATCGGAAATGGTGGTCTCATCGCCCTGGATCTTGGCCTGGGCGGTTGCCAGCTGCTTCTCCAGACTTTCGATCTGGGCAACCGCTTCCTTCAGGGAAGAATAGCCGCCGTAAGCAGTTCCGTCACCGGTTTCCGTTACAGCAGAATCCGGCAGGATGAGATTTAAACCGGGCACATCCTTTAAGATGGGAGCCAGCACGGAGGAACCGAAGTTTCCCACATCCAGCTTGATCATAAGCGCCAGGATCGCCAGCCAGATCACAATGATGATCACCGTGACCACCGCCACCGAGAGACCTGCTTTCTCTTCCTCATCTACCAGGTTGTCTTCCTGGGCTGCGATCTCCTTTGCCCGCTTTTTAGCCTCTTTCTGCTGTTCTTTCTGTTTTTTCTTAAGGTCCAGTTTCTCCTGTTTGAGTCGCTGCTTCTCGGCCTTACGCTCTTCCGGAGTTCTTTCTGTCTGGTTTTCTCCTGCCATAGGATATTCCTTTCAAACAAGGGACCGGTTTTAACGGTTGGATACCGCCTTCTGACCGTAGGTGTAACTGGTCAGTTCATCGATCTCCTTGCTTTCTTTCTTGTTTTCTTCCTGCTTAAAGACCTCAAAAGCATTTTCCTTCAGCTTTTCCTGGATCTTTCGCTCGATCATGGCTTCCTGAAGGGCTGCTCTGCACAGCTCCGCCTTTTCCCTGGCCTTCTGGATCTCTACCTGCTGGGCAGCAATGAGATCCTGCATGATCCGGATAGCTTCCTGATTTTCCTTAAGCTCCACCGGATGCAGTACATCCTCCCGAAGGCCTCTGCCTTCTTCCTCATAGGCCGCAAGACGCCCATTCAGCGCTTCCAGCTTTTCCATCTCCGTAAGAAGGGCCGCATTGGCAGCGCCAAAGGCATTTTTTGCCTGGTTTTCCATTTTGTATTTCAGATCCAGGATGCCCTGCATCCGATAAACAAATCTAGCCATTTATCACTCCCCGGCAGGTTCTTCGAACATGGAAAGCAGCTGATTTAAGATGTCCTCATAGGAGTACTTGGAATTTACATCCTGTAACAGGAAGTTCTTTACGTCACCGATCTTGGCAATGGCATAATCGATGTCCGGATTGCTGCCGCTCTTATAGGCGCCGATGTTGATCAGATCTTCGGCGTCGTTATAGGTCGCCATGACATTCTTAAGCTTGCCGGCGGCCACCTTGTGTTTCGTATCGGTAATGGCACCCATACATCTGGAGATGCTCTGCAATACGTCAATGGCGGGGTAATGGTTCTTGTGCACCAGTTTCCGGCTCAGCATGATATGACCGTCCAGAATGCTTCGTGCCGTATCGGTAATGGGTTCGTTAAAATCATCGCCGTCTACCAGCACCGTATACAGGCCGGTAATGGAGCCGGTGGCACTTCGTCCCGCTCTCTCCAAAAGCTTTGGCATCTCCGAATAGACGCTGGGGGGATACCCTCTGGAAACAGGCGGCTCTCCGCTGGCAAGGCCGATCTCACGCTGTGCCATGGAAAAACGGGTCAGAGAGTCCATCATGAGAAGGACATCTCTTCCCTGATCCCGGAAATATTCCGCAACCGCTGTGGCGGTTTTGGCAGCCTGCTTTCGTTCCAGGGCCGGTTTATCACTGGTGGCCACAATGACCACGCTGCGGGCCATACCTTCCGGTCCCAGATCCCGCTCTATAAATTCCCGCACTTCACGGCCACGCTCGCCGATCAGGGCGATCACGTTGATATCCGCTTTGGTATTGCGGGCAAACATACCCATCAGGGTGGACTTTCCTACGCCGGAACCGGCAAAGATGCCGATACGCTGTCCCTTACCGACGGTCAGAAGACCGTCTACGGCTTTGACGCCCAGCGGCAGCACTTCATCGATGATCTTTCGGCTCATGGGATCCGGAGGGGTGGCATCGGCAGAATAGACTTCACAGCCCAAAGGGATCTCTGTACCGTCTGTGGGAACTCCCAAACCATCCAGAGTATGTCCCAGAAGGAAATCCCCTACATGAATGGCCAGGGGCGCACCGGTGTTTTCCACCTTACTGCCCAGACCGATCCCGGTTACCTCTTCGTAAGGCATGAGCTGGGTCTTACCTTCCTTAAAACCGACCACTTCTGCCATGATGGGCCGTCCCTCGTCCAGGTTGGGGTAGATCATGCACACGTCTCCCAGCTTGGCGTCGGGGCCTGCCGACTCAATGGTCAGTCCCACCACATTTACCACCTTGCCCAGCTTCTTGCAAAGAGGCTTATCGGCTATCCGTATATACTTGTTGTAGTTAATGGCAAATGCTGTTTCCATAAATCTGCCTGTTTATTCCCCCGTCTCGGAATAGGACAGAGCCTTCAGCCGCTTGGTCAGCTCCTGCAGCTCCGTATCCAGACTGCAATCAAAGATACCGCCGTCGGTATCGATCATGCACTCGCTTTTACGTAAGGTAACGTCCTCCACGATCTCCACCGTGGAATTGGACATGCCTTCTGCGATCTGCTTCTTCTGCATGTTCACAAAGGCATAATCTTCTTTGGAAACCCGCACGATATAATGGCGGCTGGGTTCGATGCCATGCAACGTCATGCGGATGAGATGGACCACGATGTCCTTATGGGAGGACAGATCCACCCGGAAGATATGCTCATAAATGGACGTGATCTTGTCCACAAACTCCGGCTCGATCTCCTTGATCAGCTCATCGTATTGCTCTTCCAGGCTTCGGTTCTTTTCCCGGTATTCCTGCTCTAAGGCTTCGGTTTTTTCTGCAAGCTGCGCCTCAGCATCTGCCATACCGGTGCGAAGGCCTTCCTGCATACCACTTTCATAGCCTTCGCTTCTGGCCTGTTCCATGGTCTGTGCTTTCAGCGTTTCGATCTCTTCCCGGGCGGAAGCAAGCAGTGCATCCGCTTCCTCCTGGGCCTGCCGGAGGATCTCCTCCGCCTGCTTTGCGGCCTGTGCGGTTACGTTTTGCACTCTCCTTGCCGGGATCTCCGGCTGAAACTCTTCGCCCTCCTGTCCCTCGGGCATGCCCTCCATTTCCAGATCGCCCACGCTGGCATCCATATCCAGGAGCGCAGGGTCGATCTCCTCCGGTCCCAGATATTCTTCGGTATCGTCAAAGAGGCCATCTGCTTCATTCTGCATTCTGGCCTCTTCCTGTTCGATTTTCTCTGTGAAGAGCTGATTGGCATCAATCACTCTTTTTTCGGTATCATCCACCTGGACGTGGAATACTTTCAGACGATTAGACAATGATCTCGTCACCTCCACCTCTGGAAATAACGAGCTCTGCAGAATCTTCCAGCTTACGGATAATGTTAACGATCTTCTGCTGTGCTTCCTCAACATCCTTCATACGGACAGGCCCCATAAATTCCATATCCTCACGGATCATGGAAGCCAGACGGCTGGACAGATTCTTAAAGATCGCATTCTGAACCTTCTCATCGGCACCCTTAAGTGCCAGAGCCAGGTCGGAATTTTCCACATCACGCAGCACACGCTGGATCGCACGGTCGTCCAAAAGCAGCACATCTTCGAAGACGAACATCTTCTTGCGGATCTCGTCGGCCAGCTCGGGCTCTTCGATCTCCAATGTCTCCATGATGTGTTTCTCGGTACCACGGTCTACGGTATTTAAAATATCCACCACAGCGTCTACGCCGCCAATGATGGTGTAATCCTGATTGACAAGGGAAGAGAGCTTGGATTCCAGAACCTTCTCCACCTCCTTGATCACGTCCGGGCTGGTCCGGTCCATGACTGCAATACGCTTTGCAACATCTGCCTGCCTGTCCGGCGGCAGCGCCGAGATGATCAGGGCAGACTGGTTGGGCGATAAGTAAGACAGGATCAGAGCGATGGTCTGAGGATGCTCGTCCTGAATAAAGTTCAGCAGCTGGGAAGCATCGGTCTTGCGCACGAATTCGAACGGCTTTACCTGCAGGGAAGCCGTCAGCTTGCCGATCACGTCGATCGCCTTTTCCTTGCCCAGTGCCTGCTCCAGCAGTTCCTTGGCATAACCGATACCGCCTTCTGCGATATACTGCTGTGCCAGACAGATGTCATAGAATTCCGCCAGAACGGACTCCTTCAGCTGCGGGGTTACACTACGGGTATTGGCAATCTCCAGCGTAAGCTCTTCAATTTCTTCTTCTTTCAGGTGTTTGAAGATCTCGGAAGACATCTCCGGTCCCAATGCGATCAGGAGGATCGCTGCCTTCTGCAGACCACCCATCTCACCTGAGGATGAACCAAACGCCACTTTTATTTACCCCCAGTCCTCATTCAACCAGTTGCGCAACAGATTGGCAGCTGCTTCGGGATTCTCCTCCACAAACTTCTCAATTGCCTTTCTGGTCTCAGACTTATGTTCTACTTCAATATCTTCCAGCTCCGGTTCGGGAGTGGACTGTAACAGAGTCTCCACCGAGAGCTCCTCTTCTTCCGGCTCGTTTGACTTCTCCCCTGCCATGCTCCGCAGCACAACAAAGGCAAGCAGTGCCAGGATCACAACGATCAGGATGATCTGGATGATGTCGGTGGCGGTAATGCCCAGACCTTCCTTGTCCACAAACCAGTTCTGATCGTAAGCCACCAGAGAAATGCTGGCTGCATTAATGCCGGTCGCCATGGCGATGGTGTTGACCAGATCCTCGTCCACATCCACCTTCACCGGCTCGGAATTGGCACTCTTATACTGTTCCCAGGTGATGCCGTCCAGAAGGCCCTGGTCTTCTACTTCTTCTTCCTTGACGATGACGTAGTTCACTGCTGTCACGGCAATGGAGGAATTTCCGTAGTTGATCTTGCCTGCGGGAGTATCCTTCTTCTCGATATACTCATTGGGAACGTAGGTATATTTATTCTCCGTAACGGTAGAAGATTCTGCACCGTTATCGTCGATCACATAGGTTGTCTCGTTGTTGCTGTCGGTTCCGGGAACACCGCCGGAGCTGGCATTGGACTCGGAGGAATACTCATCCGATTCCGCATACAGGCCCTGACTCTGACCGTCTGCCGGCGTATAACGATGGTCCGTTGCGCTGGTCACGGAAAAATCAATGTCCAGGTTGCTGGCCACTTCAATGCTGTCAAAACCGTTGGTTCCCAGCAGGACCCGCTTTACCTCCCCGGCCACCTGTTCCTGTGCCTGCTTGCGCACGGACAGCTGAGAAGAAGCATTGCCGGTCATGGAATATTCTTCTTCTCCGGAATACAGGAGATTTCCCTTGGTGTCCATGATGACCACATTGGCGGTGGTATCGTTACCCACTGCCGCAGAAATGGCTCTTGCCAGAAAAGCGGCATTATCGGAAGTAAATTCTCCCTCCAGTTCCAAAGCGACCGCTACGGAAGCCTGTTTGTTGTCGGAGATCAGCGTTCCGTCGTTATCGGGAATGTTTAACTGTACATAAGCGTCCTTGACAGAATCAAAACGCTTGATGAAATCATTGCGCAGATGTTCTGCCAGATACAGCTGATATTTCTTCTGTTTATCGGATTCGGTGGTGGAGAAGGAACCGTCTACCACATTGTCAATGCTGTAGGAAGCCGCCTGAATGTCATTGGCACCCAGCAGCAGATTTGCCTGGGAGAGCTGCCCTGCCAGAACGTCGATGGTCAGACCGTCATCGGTTACCCGGTAGGTGATGTTCTCGCTTTCCAGAAGATCGATGATCTCCGAGGATTCCTTGGCCGTCTCGCAGTTGGCCAGGCGCGTGTACTGCGGCCTGGTGGTCACAGCGATCAGGATGGCAAAGGCCATCAGGACCACGGCAGCAATGCTGACGATGGTGGTCTTCTGTTTGGTGTCAAATTTATTCCACCATTCCAATATGCGGTTCCATATCTTTTGAATTTGTTCCGGCATATTTTACTCCCTCTTACATCCCTCCAGATCAGATCTGGATGTTCATGATCTCCTTATAAGCTTCTACCAGCTTATCCCGGAGCGCCACGGTGTACTGAAGGGCTGTGGAAGCCTTCTCCAGTGCAATGGTCAGATCATGGGTGCTCTCGGATTCTCCCAGAGCCCACTTGATCTCTTCATTCTCCGCATCGGACAGATAACTGTTGGTGGCATTGATATTGTCGATGGCGGTATTCAGGAAGGAATCAAACAAAGAGTCCGATCCCTCTAATTTCTTAAGAGCGGCTGCATCCTGAGAAGGCTGAATGCTGGCAGGCGAGCCGATACTAAACAAACTGGTGATATCCATAGGATCCCTTTCTAAGGATTAAACCCTTATGACTTTCCAAGGCTCAGGCCGGTGCTTGCCATGGACTTGCTGGCTTCAAAGGCCGTTGCATTGGCTTCGTAAGCCCGGCTGGCATCGATCAGGTTGGTCATCTCGGTAATGGTATTCACATTGGGATAGGTAACGTATCCGTTTTCATCCGCATCGGGATGGGACGGATCGTAAACCATGTTGGCTTCGGTCCAGGTATCCTCAAATACGCCCCGCACTCTTACGCCGGCGCCGGTATACTTGGAACGAATGGTATCAAACACACGGGAAAAAGAAGTGGTAAGACCCTTACCCTTCTCTTCAAAGCTGACCACCTTCCGTACATAAGGGGTCCCGTCTGCAGTTCGCGTGGTGTTTGCATTGGCGACATTCTGTGAAATGATATCCATGCGGTACCGCTGCGCGGTAAGGCCGGAGGCATTCACATCAAAGGTATCAAAGATTCCCATACACTACTCCTTCCCAAACATCAGGACATTGCTGTCCGCAGGTTCTGAAATTCCTGGGTGATGCTGTTGATCAGGCCGGTATACTTCAGCTGGTTCTTGGCCAGAACCACGTTCTCTGTGTCGATGTCCACATTGTTGCCGTCCAGTCGATAGGAAAAGCCGGCGTAGTCTGTGTAGACACGGGGTGCAAGCGAAGCGGTGCGAACGGATGCCACCTTGGTATCCATGGAGGTATACATGGAATGGCCCAGGGCCTGATCCAGTACATCCTCGAAATTCACATCCTGTCTCTTGTATCCGGGGGTATCCACATTGGCGATGTTATTCGAGATCGCTTCATTGCGGAGCCAGGATGCATCTGCGGCCTTCCCCAGAACACTGATGTAATCATAAGCATTGGTGTTGATCATTTGATATACTCCTCCATTTATGCCTATCCTACTCTATTATAGGATAATCAACCGAAAAAACAAGGGATTTTTGGTATTTTTACACTTTATGTTGTGTTTTCAGACCTCCTCAGACACTAAATATATGTTTTCCCAGGTCATAATATCACAGGTGTAATTTAACCTTTCCCGGTCTGTTTCCATCCCCTCTCCCCAGGAAAACAAAAAAGGATTTACTGATCTTCATCAATAAATCCTTTTATCGTGCCAACTTTGGATCAGGGCGAGTTCCATCCACCCTTTTTCAGTTATATAAACTATATCGGCATATTATTGTTATGATCTTAGTTTCGGATTTCACCGGGACGTTTGCGAAAGCAAACGAAAACTTCCGAAGAAAGTTTCGGAGGAACTTACTTCGTAAGTTCTGGGAAACTTACGAAGTAAGTTTCTTATTTGCGGATGCGGGTCTTAAGCTCGTCGATCTCGGAGAATACCGCATCGTTTAAAACCTTGATGTAGGTACCCTTCATACCGGAGGATCTGGATTCGATGACGCCGGCACTTTCAAACTTACGAAGGGCGTTTACGATCACGGAACGGGTGATGCCCACACGGTCAGCGATCTTGCTGGCTACCAGGATACCTTCCTTGCCGTCCAGCTCATCAAAGATGTGGGTAATTGCTTCCATCTCGGAGAAGGACAGGGTATTGATGGCAGACTTCACTACCGCTACCTTACGGGTCTCTTCCGCATTCTCTTCGCTGACGGCACGGAGCATCTCCAGGCCGACAACGGTGGTGCCGTACTCACAGAGGATGATATCATCGATATCATACTGAGAACCGGGCTTATAGAAGAACAGGGTTCCCAGTCTCTCGCCGGCGATCTCGATGGGTGTGATGATCGCCTGATAGGACTTGATCTTGTCATCTTCAAATCCCAGGGTTGCCAGATTCACATTTTCCTTGGTGGAAAGGATGGCCAGAAGGCGCTCATTCAATACGGTATCGATAAAATCGCCTACCTTGTCGTCCATCATCTCATGGATCACAGGGATCCCTTCGGACTCGCCGACACCCAGAATTTTACCTTTTTTACTGATAACTAAAACATTGGAATTCATGATATCCCTCATAACACGGCAGATATCGTTGAAAACCACCTTGCTGGAGCTGTTGTTATGTAACAGCTTTCCGATCTTTCTTGTTTTGTCCAGTAACTGTACACTACTCATTTTTTGCATTTCCTCGATTCTGCTGCACCAATTCAGACTTCCCCACGTCTGGCAGCGTGATAGTCTCCCCTAAAATAGTACGTTTACATCAAATACTTTAGCACAGAAAACGACAATTTGCAATATTTTGTTTGAATTTTAGGCAAAAACAAGTTAATTTATCGAAAATTCGACCTTTTACATGTTTTTCCTACTGACCAAAAGAGGGTTTATTCTCCCTTTGCAGCATCCTGTTTTGCTTCGGTATAACCGCAGCCTTCCTTGCTGCATACCAGCTTGTTGCCCTTTACCAGCAGTTCTTCTCCGCATCTGGGGCATTTTTTGCCGCTGGGACGCTGCCAGGACATGTATTCGCATTCCGGATAATTCAGACAGCCGTAATAATTTCTGCCTTTTCTGGTCTTCTTGATCACGATCTCGCCGCCGCACTGCGGGCATTTTACGCCAATCTTCTCAAAATAGGGCTTGGTATTGCGGCAATCCGGGAAGCCGGGGCAAGCCAGGAACTTTCCGTGGGGGCCGTACTTGATCACCATTCTGCGGCCGCAGACATCACAGATCTCATCGGATTCCTCATCCCGGATCTGTACATGCTCCAGCTCCTTCTCCGCCGTCTTGACTGCTTCGTCCAGATCGGGATAGAAGTTGGCTACCAGAGTCTTCCAGCCTACACTGCCTTCGCTGACGCCATCCAGCAGCGTCTCCAGATTCGCGGTAAAATTAACATCCACAATGCTGGGGAAGGCATCCTTCATCATCTTGTTAACAGCTTCCCCCAGATCGGTCACATACAGGTTCTTGTTTTCCTTGGTGACATAATGTCTTGCCAGGATGGTGGTAATGGTGGGGGCATAGGTACTGGGACGTCCGATGCCCAGTTCTTCCAGAGCACGCACCAGAGAAGCCTCTGTAAAGTGTGCGGGCGGCTGGGTAAAGTGCTGCTTATTGTCAAAATTGTCCAGGGTGATCACGGAATCTGTGGTCAATCCCTTGGATAAAACCACCTTATCCTCGTCCTCATCCGGCTGTGTATATACCTTCATGAAACCGTCGAAAAGGAGTTTCGATGCGGACAGACGAAAGAGTTCGCCGTCTGCTTCCACGGTAACGGTTGTGGTCTCGTATTTGGCAGGTGCCATACGGCTGGCGGTAAACCGCTGCCAGATCAGCTGATAGAGACGGTACTGATCTCTGGAAAGGGAATCCTTGATCTCCAGGGGATGATTGGCGATATCCGTAGGACGGATGGCTTCGTGGGCATCCTGGATCTTCTGACCGTTCTTCTTCTCGGCAACGTTCTCCTGCTGATAAGCATCACCGAACTTTTCTCCGATATAGGCATGGGCCATTGCCACTGCTTCATCGGATACACGGGTGGAATCGGTTCTCAGGTAGGAAATGAGCGCCACGGTCCCGCTTCCCTTGATCTCCACGCCTTCGTATAACTGCTGGGCGATCCGCATGGTCTTCTGGGTAGAGAAATTCAGGACCTTGCTGGCTTCCTGCTGCAGGGTGGATGTGGTAAAGGGCAGAGGGCTCTTACGGATGCGCTCTCCCTTCTTTACTTCCGCCACCTTAAAGGATGCCTTCTTAAGCTTCTTTTCCAAAGCCTTGACCTGGGCTTCGTCCTTTAATTCCACCTTACCGTCTCTGGTGCCGTAATAGTGAGCTACCAGGGGTTTCTTTTCCCCTTTGACGTTCAGGATGGCATCCATGCTCCAGTATTCTTCGGGAATGAACGCATCGATCTCCTGCTCTCTGTCGCAGATGATCCGAAGTGCCACGGATTGCACACGACCTGCGGAAAGGCCGCGCTTGATCTTGGACCACAGCAGGGGAGAGATCCGGTATCCTACCATACGGTCCAGAATACGTCTGGCCTGCTGGGCATCTACCAGGTTCATATCGATCTCCCGGGCGTTCTTTAAGGATTCCTTCACAGCGTTCTTGGTGATCTCGTTGAAGGTGATCCGGTATACTTTCTTCTCTTCCAGCTTCAGCGCCTGATACAGGTGCCAGCTGATGGCTTCTCCCTCGCGGTCCGGGTCGGTTGCGAGATAGATCTTGGTGGCCTTCTTTACTTCCTTGCGAAGCATGGCCAGGATATCGCCCTTACCGCGAATGGTGATATATTTGGGTTCGTAATCATGCTCTACATCGATACCCAGTGCACTTTTGGGAAGGTCTCTTACATGGCCGTTGCTGGCCACTACCTGATAATCGCTTCCCAGGAATTTCTTGATCGTTTTTACCTTGGCAGGTGACTCCACGATCACGAGATACTTTGCCATAGTGTATAACCCTCTCTTCTACACAATTAATCGTCCCCTCATGGAAGGAAAAATCCGCGCAGAGTCTGGAAAAATCAGACAAATTGGCGGATGAAGTGTTTTTCTCAAACAATCGTATGAAACTATATAACAAAATTTTTTTTATTGCAAGAGTGTTTCTGAAATTTTTATTTTCCCGCTTCCTATTTTCCCCTTCCGAACAGGCGATCATCCAGACGGTAAAAACCGCCCGGCAGTTGCACGGCCGTTCCGGAAAGACAGGCTTCCATGAGCATGGCTCCCACCTCCATGACGGAGGAAACCGGCTCCTTGCCTTGAGCAAAACGCAGCGTGTTTAATTCTTCAAACAGCCTCTCCAGACTTTTGGGCTGCAGGTCCAGAACCGAGAGCAGATCCGGTGTTGCATCCTCCTCGTTTTCCGCTTCCTCCCGGTTTTCTTCCTGTTTCTTCCTTATACCATAGAGCTTTTCCAGAAGGTCCTCGGGAGACAGAGCCATCTCCGCCCCCTGGGAGATCATTTTATTACAGCCTTCGCTGAGCTTATCCGTAACTCTCCCCGGCAGCATGAACACGTCCCTCCCCTGGTCCAGCGCCATATCCACAGTGATCAGGGTACCGGAACGTTTCCTTGCTTCCACCACCAGCACCGCATCGGAAAGTCCCGAGATGATCCGGTTCCGGGGCGGGAACAGTTTCCCATCCGGCTGAGTATGGGGAAAGTATTCCGACAGGATGCCGCCGTTTTTGATGCACTGATCGTAGATGATCTGATTTTCTCTTGGGTAGCACACATCCGCTCCGCATCCCAGGATTCCGAAGCTTGTTCCTCCTGCATCCAGGGCTGCCTTCTGGGCGATACTGTCGATCCCCCTTGCAAGGCCGCTGATCACCTGCACACCGTTTTTTGCCATTTCCTCTCCAAACCATCCGGCCGCGCCGCTGCCGTACACAGAACAGCCTCTGGACCCGATGATGGCCAGGGCAGGCTTTTTCTCATCCGGAAGCTTTCCCCGGTAAAAAAGGGCGCAGGGCGCATCGGGAATCTGCCGGAGTTTGTGGGGATAATCCGGATGATACCAGGGCAGATACTCCATCCTGCCTCTAACCTCCCTCCGGTATTCTTCCCGGACCTGTTCAAAGCACTCTTTGTTCCAGCTTCTCCGGATGATCTTTTTTCGTTCCTCAGACAGCCTGCCAAGCCTTTCCTTTATCTCCTCAAAGCTCTTTTCGCAGACATTCTCCGCTGAGCCGTAATACTCCACCAGTTTCCTTACCGTCTCTCTGGCAAAGCCCATGACTTTCTGCAGAAAGTACAGATATTCTTTTTCCTTTTCCCAGTCTCTGATGTTCATGATCCCTCCTATAGCTGATCGCTCATACGATAGAGCAGTGCTTTGCGAATGTGTTCTTCCCGGATGTCCGGACAATCCTCCAGATCGGCGATCGTCCTTGCAACCTTCAGGAGTCTGTGATAGCTGCGGGCGGTCAGGCGCAGTTTTTCATAGGCCTGCTCCATCAGGCGTTTTTCCTTTTCTCCCAGGGTGCAGTACTGTTCCAGATCCCGGTTGTCCATCTGAGCATTAAAGGAAATGGATGCATCCTTAAAGCGGAACAACTGCCGCTGTCTGGCCGCCATCACCTTTTCCCGCATTTGGGCACTGGATACGCCCTTTTGGGTTGTCTGGCCGATGAGCAGGCCCGGAAGAACCGGATCCACCCGGGTCACCAGATCGATGCGGTTTAACAGCGGTCCGGATAAACGGGCTTTGTACCGGTGGATCTCTCCCGGGGTACAGCTGCAACGGTCCGTATCCGGATAAAAGCCGCAGGGGCAGAGGTTGGTGGCCGCAACCAGGAGAAAATCCGCAGGATAGGTGACCTGTCCGCCGGTGCGCACGATCTCCGCCACCCGGCTCTCCAGAGGCTGACGCATCACATCCAGCGTCGTCCGCTGAAACTCTGCCAGTTCATCCAAAAAAAGAACCCCTTTATGGCTAAGGGATACATAGCCGGGCTTGGGATGGATCCCGCCTCCCACCAGTGCCTGGGGCGTGATGGTATGATGGGGCGCGCAAAAGGGTCTGTTTTCCATAAGCTTTTCCATATCCTTCAGTTTTCCCGCAACGGAATAGACAGCGGTGACCTCCAGTTTTTCTTCGTTTGTAAGGGGTGGCAGGATGGTGGACATGCGCCGGGCGATCATGGTCTTCCCCCCACCAGGTGCTCCCACCATGAGCAGGTGGTGGAAGCCTGCTGCAGCGATCTGGGCCGCATATTTGGCACTCTCCTGCCCCACCACATCGGAAAAGTCCACATTTTCCCCGCTTAAAGCCTGCTCACGCTCTCCCTCCCCATGGGGAGCATAGGGTTCCTTTTCCGTTTCCCCGGATAAAAAGGAGAGCAGATCCAGCAGATGGGAAAAGGGATAGATACTTACCCCCTCCACCAGCGCCGCTTCTTCCCGGTTGGCAAAGGGAACCATGACGGCCTTTGCCCCGTCTTCCTTGGCCCTCTTTACCTGGGGCAGGATGCCGGGGACACCCTTGATCTCCCCGTCCAGTCCCAGTTCTCCCAGAAAAACGATGCCTTCGGTCCTCTCCGCGGGAAAATGCCCCAGTGCCTCCAGGATCCCCACTGCTATGGGCACATCAAAGGCGCACCCTTCCTTTCGCACGTCGGCGGGAGACAGGTTCACCGTCACCCGCATGGGCGGAATGGAACAGCCCACATTTCGCAGGGCTACCCGCACCCGCTCTCTGGCTTCCTTTACTTCGCTGCCGGCCATCCCTACCATATCAAAGCAGGGCAGACCGGTGGAGGCATCCACTTCTACCTGTACCGGCAGGGAATGGATCCCCCACAGCGCCATGGATGAAATTGTACTGAACATATTGTTTCTCCTTGTGTTCCTCTTTTGCAGGACAAAAAGGCACAGTAAGACTCCTGTCCTGCGTATGTTGGTCTATAAAAAGTGTGATCTGCTTCGCGAAATGCGAAGACTGTGACCGGAACCGGTCAAAAAAAGGATGTCCGCGATTCTGCGGACATCCTCTAAGATAACAAGATATGTTAGGAATTGCAAGTACTTTTTAGAACGGTGCATCCGGATTGCCGCCCAGCTTCATGGACATGGATTCGGGATCCTGGGCAAACTGGATGGCATTGGCCTTGGTGATCTTATGCTCGTTGTACAGCTGCATGATCGCTTCGTCCATGGTGATCATACCGATCTTGCGGTTGGTCTGCATTACGCTGGTCAGCTGGTGGCTCTTGCCTTCACGGATCATGTTGCGCACTGCATAGTTGGCATGAAGTACTTCAAAGGCCGCGATACGACCGCTGCCGTCCTCCTTGGGGATCAGCTGCTGGGAAACCACCGCCTCCAGGGTACTTGCCAACTGTACACGGATCTGCTGCTGCTGATGAGGCGGGAATACGTCGATGACACGGTCCACAGTGGAAGCCGCGCCGATAGTATGCAGGGTGGACAATACCAGGTGTCCGGTTTCTGCTGCCGTAATAGCGATACTGATGGTCTCGAAATCACGCATCTCACCTACCAGGATCACGTCCGGATCCTCACGCAGAGCAGCACGCAGGGCTGTGGCGTAATTTTCGGAGTCCAGTCCGATCTCTCGCTGGTTGATCATGGCCATCTTGTGAGAATGCAGATACTCGATGGGGTCTTCCAGTGTAATAACATGGGCTTCCCGCTCATGATTGATCTTATCGATAATGGCTGCCAGGGTGGTGGATTTACCGCTACCGGTCGGTCCGGTTACCAGCACCAGGCCACGTTTTCTCTTGTATAAGTCGATGACGGATTCCGGCAGTCCCAGTTCCTCGGTACTGGGCACCTGGGTTCCTACCAGACGGAGTGCCATGGCCACAGAACCACGCTGCTTATAGGCATTTACACGGAATCTTCCCAGCGTCGGGATGGAGAAGGACATATCGTACTCGCCTCTCTCCTCAAAGATATCTCTCTGGCTCTCGGACATGATCTGCAACAGCGCTTCCAGGGTATCGGAAGGCATCATTCGGGGATAATCCATGGTGATCAAATGTCCGTTTACACGCATTTTCGGAGGGATACCAACGGTGATATGTACGTCGGAAGCTCCGGATTCTTTGGCTTTTCTAAGGATTTCTTCTACAGAAGGCATAGGCTAACTCCTTTTTGACTGCATCTGCATCTCTATTATACCTATTTTCTGATAAAATATGCAATCGTTCCGACCACATACATCCAACTATTTTCCGAATATTTTCCAAAACCGGAAGCGTGAGAAAATCGGAGTTACTCTCCATCCTCTAACAGGAAGGCTCCTCCCACCAGATTGTTCAGATCCAGGCCTTCCCCGGTGCAGGAAACAAAGTGCTTTCCCCCTTCTTCCCGCTCCTGTAAAAGCCCCTGGGCGATGAGTTTTCGGGTAACCTCACCGTAAACTGTTTCATAGTCCTCCTCAAAGGCTTCTTCAAAGGTCTCCCTGCAGATCCCCGCTGTGGTCCGAAGGCCCAGGAACATAAACTCCTCCATGGCATCCTTAAGGGTCAATATCTCCTGATCTGCCGGTGCATGATCCCCTGCCAGATAGTCGGACAGAGACGAGGTATTGTTCCAACGCACCTCCTCAAAGAAGGAGGCCGCACCGATCCCAAAGGACAGATAGGGTCTTCTTCTCCAGTAGCCCTCATTGTGCCTGCAGAAAAAGCCCTCTTTGGCAAAGTTGGAGATCTCATACTGGTGGTAGCCTTTTTCTTCCAGCATGGCTACCGCCATATGGTACAATGCCCGGTCTTCCTCCTGGGAAAGGAGCTTGTCGCTGTCAGCATAGGTTTCATACAGCGGCGTATGTTCCTCCAGGATCAGGCTGTAGAGAGAAATGTGCTCCGGCGATAAATCCGTCACCTTCTTAAGGGTATCTGCCAGTGCTTCCCTTTTCTGCCCGGGAAGGCCCATCATCAGGTCTACGTTGATATTGGAAAAGCCGGCTTTCCGGGCCATCTCATAGCACTCCAGAAAGGTATGGGCATCATGGATCCGTCCTAAGAGGCTAAGCTCCTCCTCCTGCATGGACTGCAGACCGATGCTGATGCGGCCCACCCCGGCTGCCTTGTACTGCACCAGGTTTTCCATGGTCACCGTGCCCGGATTCATTTCCATGGAGATCTCCGCATCCTCTGTCAGGGTAAAACAGTTGCGGATCGTATCCAGGATCCTGCTCATCTGCTCTCCTGTTAAAAGGGAGGGCGTTCCTCCACCAAAAAAGACAGAGCTTACCGGTCGGTGCCCTGCCTTTCCTTTGTAATCTGCGATCTCACGGCATAATTCCTCTACATACTGCTCTCTGACCGCATCGCCTGCAGGCGCCGATAAAAAGTCGCAGTAGGCACACTTACGCACGCAAAAGGGAATATGCACATACAACATCAGATCCGTATCAATCATCATTATCCAGCTTTAATACGCTCATAAAGGCGCTTTGAGGGATCTCTACGCTGCCCACCTGGCGCATCCGTTTCTTTCCTTCCTTCTGCTTTTCCAGCAGTTTCTTCTTTCGGCTGATATCACCGCCATAGCACTTGGCCAGAACGTCCTTGCGCATGGCGCGTACGGTGGTCCTTGCAATGATCTTGCCGCCCACACTGGCCTGGATGGGGATCTCGAAGAGATGTCTGGGGATCTCGTTGACCAGCTTCTCACACATCTTGCGGCCACGCTCATAGGCTCCGTCTGCATGAACGATAAAGCTCAGGGCATCCACCTGCTCATGGTTGATCAGGATATCCAGCTTCACCAGCTTGGAGGGTTCATACCCCTTT
This sequence comes from Lachnospiraceae bacterium, assembly GCA_024689465.1. Taxonomy (GTDB): domain Bacteria; phylum Bacillota; class Clostridia; order Lachnospirales; family Lachnospiraceae; genus JAILDL01. Next base: position 43,953 of record JAILDL010000128.1, on the reverse strand, counting down.
AATTCATAGTCAAAGGATGCATAGCCGCGGGAACGGCTCTTTAAGGCATCAAAAAAGTCATAGATGATCTCATTTAAGGGCAGCTCGTACTTTAAAAGGGCTCGGGTCGTCTCAATGTATTCCGTGGAAAGATACTTGCCCCGTCTCTCCTGACAAAGCTGCATGATGGGTCCGATGTATTCGGTACTTACCATGATCTCCGCATTGACAATGGGTTCCTCCATATGCTCGATCTCCGAAGGATCCGGCAGGTTGGAGGGATTGGTCAGCTCGATGACCTCCCCGTTGGTCTTATAAACCTTGTAGATAACACCGGGAGCAGTGGTCACCAGATCCAGATCATACTCTCTTTCCAGTCTCTCCTGGATCACATCCAGATGGAGCAGTCCCAGGAAACCGCAGCGGAAACCAAAGCCTAAGGCAATGGAGGTCTCCGGCTCGTATTTTAAGGAAGCGTCGTTGAGCTGCAGTTTTTCCAGAGCATCCCGCAGGTCGGTATAGTCCGCTGCATCGGCCGGGTAAATACCGCAGTATACCATGGACTGTACCTTCTTATAGCCGGGAAGCGGCTCTGCACAGGGATTTGCCGCATCGGTTACGGTATCGCCCACACGGGTATCCTTTACATTCTTAATGGAGGCGGTAAAATAGCCTACCAGGCCCGCAGAAAGCTCCTCACAGGGAATGAACTGGCCGGGTCCGAAATAGCCGACTTCCACCACTTCCGCTTCGGCACCGGTTGCCATCATGCGCACGCGGGTTCCCTTGCGGATCCGTCCTTCCTTTAATCTGCAGAAAACAATGACACCCTTATAGGAATCGTACACGGAATCAAAGATCAGGGCCTGCAGAGGGGCATCCGGATCCCCGGAGGGGGCGGGCACCTTCTCTACAATGGCTTCCAGAACCTCATCGATGCCGATGCCGTTCTTAGCGGAAACCAGCGGTGCATCCTGGGCTTCCAATCCGATGACGTCCTCGATCTCTTCCTTGACTTCGTCGGGATGAGCGCTGGGCAGGTCGATCTTGTTGATCACCGGAAAGACCTCCAGATCATGCTCCAGGGCCATATATACATTGGCCAGGGTCTGGGCTTCGATGCCCTGGGAAGCATCCACTACCAGGATCGCTCCTTCGCAGGCTGCCAGACTTCGGCTGACCTCATAGTTAAAGTCCACATGACCAGGGGTATCGATCAGGTTCAGGATATATTCCTTCCCGTCCTTTGCGGTATAAATGATCCGGACGGTCTGGGCCTTAATGGTAATGCCTCTTTCCCGTTCCAGTTCCATATTGTCCAGTACCTGGGCCTGCATCTCTCTGCTGGTCAGAAGTCCGGTCTTTTCGATGATCCGGTCCGCCAGCGTGGATTTGCCGTGGTCAATGTGTGCCACAATACAAAAATTTCGGATTCTGCTCTGATCTACGTCACTCATACTACTTTCCTTTTACTTCAGATAAAAACAACTTCGCACTATTATATCATAGAATCCCAAAATTCTCCGCTCCAAAAGGTTGATATTTCTCTTGACATTCCGGGTAGGCTACATTAAAATACATTTCGTATGTTTCCATTAGTACGAACCGTGTCTCCGGCCTTAATGGGACATTACCATATAGATTAACCAATATTTGTTGAATTTTTGTGGAGGTATCATTTTGGCAAACATCAAATCTGCTAAGAAGAGAATTCTTGTAAGCGAGAAGAAGGCAGCTCGCAACAAAGCTGTTAAGAGCTCTGTTAAGACTGCTGTAAAGCATGTTCGTACTGCAATTGAAGCAAATGATAAGGCAGCAGCTGAAGCAGCACTGAAGTCTGCAGCTTCTACCATCGATAAGGCTGAGACCAAGGGTGTTCTGAAGAAGAATACCGCTTCCAGAAAGGTTGCTCGTTTATCTTCTGCTATCAGCAAGATGCAGTAATCTGGGTTGAGTGTTTAAAAATTTTTTCGCGGCTGAAAAAAATCCCGTACTTCCCATCGGAGGTACGGGTTCTTTTTTGTCCGGAAAGCGCATTATAAAAGGCTTCCCTGTTCGTGGCAGGGAAGCCTTTTCCGGTTTGGATCAGTCGATCCGGATCGACAATGCAAAGGTGATCTTCTCTTTCTTTTCCTGATACTTTGCAGGCAGTGCCGGTCCGCAGCTATTGGAGCCGATGCCGGCCATGACCGGATCAAAATGCAAAGTGGTAAAGCCGGCCTTTGTAAGCTCAAAGTTATGGGCTTTGGAAGAGAGTTCCTCTACGGTATATTCACTGGCGCCGAAGGTAAAGGCTGCCTGTCCCGTTACACGGATCTTTCGGTCTGCGGAAAATGCTTCCGCAAATGTGCAGCCGTAGTGGCTTCCGTTTTCCTGGGGCTTGATGTAATCCTCATGCTGGTCTGCAACACTGCTCTCAAACAGATCCACATAGGACGCTCTGCGCTTGTCGATATAGCTTTCCTGGGGACCGTAGCCAAAGTAACGAACATGGTCAAAGCAGGCCGGTACCGCCATGGAAAGGCCGAATCTGGGCAGATAGGGGAAGATGGGATCCACCGTCAGTTCTCCAGCGATGCCCAGATCTCCCTGTCCGTTCAGGATATAGGTAATGGTTCCTCGCATCAGCTTCTGCAGGTACACCGCGCCAAAGCTTACAGGTACCTTCAGGGTTGCGATCTCTCCCTCCATGGTAAGGGTCGCCTCGTAGGCACGCATCTCCATGCGGTCATACCCCGCCTTCTTCCATTCCCAGACCACGTTTCGGTCATTGTCCGTCGGTGCACGGAACACTTCAAAACCAAGGGGAGCCTCCAGTACTTCCCCCTGCTTATCAAGAGAGGTAAACAGTCCCTTTCTCCGGTCAAATACATAGGTAAAGCCTTCGCCCTTAAAGGTGATGGTATCATAGGTTTCTTCTGCCGTAAGGCTTCCCTTGGCTTCAACCTTTTCAAAAGCTGTCTGCGTATGGAGCGCCACCTGATCAAAGCCCAGTTCATGACCTTTTTCCAGGAAAGCCACCTTCGCCTTCAGCTTGTAGGTGATCATCAGATAGCGATTGCCGGATCTCTCCTGCAGCGCCTTTCGTTCTTCTTCGGATAAAGCCAGCTCCAGGATCCCTTCCTTGTGGGGCAGGATGGCGGGAAGATCCGTCTCTTTTTCCCACAGCTTCTTTCCGTCACAGGATAAGGTAACCACAGCCGACGCATACTCGTTTGCAGGGGTATAATCCAGCTTATTGGAAAGGGTGATCGTCCCCTCTTCCTTATCTACGCTGACCAGACGGAAGGGTCTGGCCACATTCTTCAGTTCCAGCAGGCCGGTATGGGGCTTACGGTTGGGATAAACCAGGCCGTCCATACAGAAGTTTCCGTCATGAGGGAATTCTCCGTGATCACCGCCGTACAGGAATTTCTCCCGGCCGTCTTCGGCTTTTCCGGCAAAGATGGCATGATCACACCACTCCCAGACAAAGGCACCCAGGAAGTTATCGTATTCGTAGATCTGGGCATAGTTATCCTCCAGATCTCCCGGGCCGTTACCCATGGCATGACAGAATTCACACTGCATAAAAGGCTTCTCATTTTCCGGATTCTCGCAGTAGAGCTTTACCCACTCCGGAGAAGCATACATACGGCTGCATACATCCAGATCCCGCATGTCCTGACTCTGCCAGGGCACCCAGGTCTGACTCTCGTAGTGCAGCAGTCTGGTGGTATCCACGGATTTTACCCAATGGGCGGCATTTATGAAATTCGGGCCGTAGCCGCTTTCATTTCCCATGGACCAGAAGACCACGCTGGTACGGTTGCGGTCTCTTAACACATTTCTCTGCATACGGTCCAGGATCTCCTGCTCATACATGGGATCCTTGGCCAGTACGCTGATCAGATCATGATTGTGTTCGCAGTAGGCATCGTTGGTTCCGTGGGATTCCATATCGGTCTCACTGATCACATAGAAGCCGTAGCGGTCGCACAGCTTCGTAAACCAGGGTGCATTGGGATAATGGCTGGTACGGATGGCATTGACATTGTGCTGCTTCATCAGCTTCATGTCCGTCTCCACATCCTCTACGGTTACGGTATAACCGGTGTAGGGATTGGAATCATGACGGTTCACGCCCTTGAATTTCACCGGACGGTTGTTTAACAGGACCACCTTATCCTTTACGCAGATGGTACGGATGCCCACCTGCTCGGTGATCACTTCATCGCCCACCGTCAGGATCAGCGTATACAGATAGGGGTGCTCGGCGCTCCAGAGCTTTGCGTCTTCTACGGTCAGGCAACCGGTCTCTCTGTCTCTGAGCATGGCCGATCCCAGTTCCATACCCTCCGCATTCAGGAGACGGACGTCGATCTCACGGGCCGTATCCTCTCCGCAGCTTCCTTCCTCTTTTCCGGATGCAGCAAAAGGTGCCATCTCAGGCGTTACGCAGATAAAGCCCTGCTTAGCGGATACCGCCAGTTCATCCTCTTCTGCAAAGGAGGTGGTGATCACGTAATCCCGCAGGTGCTTTTTCGGGCGATGGAGCAGATATACATCCCGGAAGATACCGGTCATGCGGAACTTATCCTGATCCTCGCAGTAGCTGCCGTCGCACCACTTAAGGACCAGCACGCGGATCTCATTTTCCCCTGCCTTTACGAAGGGCGTAATGTGAAACTCGCTGGTGGCATGGGATACCTGGCTGTAGCCCGCAAAGGTGTTGTTGATCCATACATAGAAGCAGGAATCCACACCTTCAAATTCCAGATAGGTTTCCAGGGCCGCTTCCTCATCGGTCAGAGAAAAGCTGCGCACATACAGGCCGCAGGGATCATCCACCGGTACATAGGGCGGATCATAGGGGAAGGGATAGCGGGTATTGGTATACTGCTGCAGATCAAAGCCTGCATATTGAATGCAGGAAGGAACAGTGATCCTGCCGTTTTCGGTGCGCCGGCCCAGTTCGTTAAAAGCCGGAACGCCATCTCCTCCAACCTGACGGAGGTTTTCAAACCACTCAAACTCCCACTCTCCGCTTAACAAAGTCTGCATGGATCTGCCTTCCCGGTTTGCGGGGAGGAAATAGACATGACTTTCTTCACAGCCCACATGAAGAGCCGCCGGATTCTCATGAAACTCTCGCTCTAATCGCATAGTATTTCTCCTTTAGTCTGCTTTTTCAAATAAGGCTACTGTCTCTACTCCGCTGGTCCAGGGGAACTGATCACAGGCAACCGCTTTCACTGCCTTATAGCCGTTTGCCAGAAGGATCTGTCCGTCCCTTGCCAGAGAAGTGGGTTTACAGGATATATAGATCAGGTGCTTCACACCATAGTCCATGATCTTTCGAAGGGCCTTGGGATGAATGCCGTCCCGGGGCGGATCCAGAATGATAAGATCCGGTTTCTCCTCAATGGTATCCAGGACCTTTAATACATCCCCCGCCAGGAATCTGCAATTGGTCAGGCCGTTTAGTGCGGCGCTTTCCCTGGCAGCCTCCACCGCTTCCTCCACGATCTCCACGCCGACCACCCGGTCGGCAGCGGAAGCCATCATCTGCGCAATGGTGCCGGTTCCGCTGTACAGGTCAAAGACCGTACCGCCCTTTCCTTCTCCCGCATCCCGGATGTAACTGCGGGCCGTCTCGTAGAGAAGCTCCGCCCCCGGAGAATTGGTCTGAAAAAAGGAGAAGGTGCTTACCCGGAAGGATAAGCCCAGCAGCTCTTCCTGTATGTAGTCCCTGCCGTAAAGGATATCCAGCTTGTCGCAGAGGACCGCGTCTGCCTGGGAATCGTTCCAGATGTGCAGGATCCCGGTAATGGTGCCTTCGGTTTTCAGAGAAAGAAGGCGCTCTTTCCAGGCATCCAAGAGGGGCGTAACCTCCTCAAAAGGCATCTGGGAGCTGGTCACCAGACCGATGAGGATCTCCCCGCTCTTCCAGGCTTTCCGCACCAGCAGATGGCGCAGAAATCCTTCATGAGACAACCGGTGAAAATGAGGGATATTCCGGGAAGCAAAAAACTCCCGGGTCAGGGACAGGATCTGCCGATAGTCCCCATCCATGATCTGACACTGATCCACCGTAATGATATCGTAAAAGTTACCGCTGCGATGCATCCCCAGCTCCAGAGGGCCGTCCTTGACCGCATCGCCAAAGGTAAACTCCATCTTATTGCGATAGCCGTAGCGCACGGGAGATGCTTTGATCCCCTCCCAGGTCCAGTCTGACTCCTGGACGTTAAATACTGGGGCTAACAGCTTATAGACCTGCTGCTCCTTTAATGCGATGGCATCCTCATAGGACAGGTTTAAATAAGCACAGCCGCCGCAGGTCCCAAAGTGGGGACATACCGGCTCTACTTCATTCGGCGCAGGCTCTGTTACCTCCAGAAGCCGCCCCTCTAAGAGTCCTGCCTTCTTCTTATGGATAAATCCCCGCACTTTCTGTCCGGGAAGGACCTTTTTCATGGTAATGCGATCCCCTTCCGGGGTCTCCACCACGCCGGCATGAGGGTATTTGCTCTCTACCACCCGTCCTTCAAATTCGTCACCTTTTTTCAATGAAAACCTCTTCCTTAACGCGAAAACGGAGAAAGTCCCGGGAGTTCCCCAGACCTTCTCCGCTTACTGTTTATCATACTATAACTTATTCCGTAATCGCGTCGTCCTCGTCCTCAAACAGGTCGTCTTCGAAATCATCATCCAGATCATCGGTATATTCTTCCAGATAATCCGGTTCAAAATAACGGAATACAAAATAAGCAATGCAGGCAACCGCTGCAATGGCTCCCACAATAGCCAGGATCCACAGCACTACATTACCTTCCTTGTGCTCTTCTTCCACTCTCTTTGCATGTAAAAGCTCATTCACCTTGTCCAGTAAGATATCGTATTTGTCGCTCATACTACCCTCCTGTATCGTACCTGGTAAATCTGCTATTAGTTTACTCGATTCGCTGTAATTTTGCAAACCCTGCGTACATGATCTTCTGCCCGGCTTCATCGAAGGAAACGGTGACCTGATAGTCCTTTTCCCGCTTCTCCAAAGCCGTCACCACACCTTCTCCGTACTTGATGTGCTTTACCCGATCTCCCACATCGTAGGAAGGCTTTATGCCCACCGGCATCCCCTTGGAAAGGCCGCTGACACCCTTTGCGATAAAGGGCTTGCGGGATTCCGGTGTCTTGCGGGAAAGTCCGTTTAAAGTCTTCTGGGTATTGTAGCTATGTACTGCCTTGGTAAACGTCCCGCTGCTGCCGTAGTTTACGCCGTTACCCGGTGCCCTGTCCGGCACCGTCTCTCTGGTTCTGTGTCCGTAGCCGTCCTCTGCTCCGTAACCGGAACTTCTGCTGCCAAAGCCGGAAAACAGGCTGTCGTTATCATCAAAAAACTCATCCACCGCACGGCTCTTCTTTTCGGGCAGAGGCCTGTCCAGAAGGTCCTCCGGGATTTCCCGGATAAACCGACTGATGGGATTATACTGCGTCTCTCCGTGGATCATCCGCTTCTGGGCAGCGCACAGGGTCAGATGCTTCTTGGCACGGGTAATGCCCACATAAGCCAGACGCCGCTCCTCCTCCATATCCGAAGGATCATCGGAGGAGATGGTCATATAGCCGGGGAAGAGTCCGTCTTCCATACCGGCAATGTATACGTGTTCAAATTCCAGACCTTTGGCTGCATGCAGGGTCATTAACAGGGTTCTGTCTCCCTCTTCCCCTACAGTATCAATATCCGCAACCAGCGCCACTTCCTCTAAGAATCCGCTGAGCGTAGGCTGTTCGGCACTCTCTTCGTAAGCCGCCAGCTTGGAGACCAGTTCTTCCACGTTCTCCACCCGATCCTCTGCATCTTCCTCTCCGGAGGTTTTCAGTTCCTCCAGATAACCGGTGGTTTCCAGTACATCCGCCAACAGTTCCCTGAGGGAGTACTCCTTCATCTTGCCCCGGAACGCACGGATCATGGTGGTAAAGTTTACCAGCTTGGATGCGCCCTTTCCAAGGCCGGGGATCTCTTCTGCCCCAAGGAGTGCCTCAAAAAAGCTGATCTCCTTCGCCGCAGCAAAATCCTGCACCCTGGCAATGGTGGTGGCACCGATGCCTCTCTTGGGTACGTTTAAGATCCGGCGAACCGCCACATCATCCAGACCGTTATCAATGGTCTTCAGATAGGCCAGTACATCCTTTATCTCCTTACGGGAATAGAAGTTCACGCCGCCTACCACCTGATAGGGCATGCCTTCCATCACAAACTGTTCTTCCAGAAGACGGGACTGGGCATTGGTCCGATACAGGACCGCAAAGTCACCGAACTTCAGGCGTTCAGCCTTACACTTGCGTGCAATGTCTCCTGCGATAAATTCTGCCTCATCGTAAGCGGATTCAAAGGCTTTAAAGTGGATCTTGTCCCCTTCTCCCTGGTCACTCCAGAGGGCCTTGTCCTTGCGCTCCATGTTGTTACGGATCACCGCATTGGCTGCACTTAAGATATTCTGGGTGGAACGGTAATTCTGCTCCAGCTTGACCACCTTTGCTTCCGGATAGGTCTTCTCAAAGTCCAGAATATTATGGATGTTGGCTCCACGGAACTTGTAGATGGACTGATCGTCATCTCCCACCACGCACAGATTGTGCTCCGGTGTATCCGCCAGAAGACGGATCAGCTCAAACTGGGCCGTATTGGTATCCTGATACTCATCCACCATGATGTACTGAAAGCGATTCTGATAATTTTCCAGTACATCCGGGCAGGAACGGAACAGTTCCACCGTCAGCATCAGCAGGTCATCAAAATCCAGGGCATTGCTTTTGTGCAGCGTCTTCTGATACTCCGCATAGGCATCCGCCACTTTCTGACTCCACAGATCCCCCTGGGCATTCAAGGCAAATTCCTTTGGCCCAATGAGCTCGTTCTTGGCAGAGGAGATGGCATTTAACAAAGCGCGCTCCTTGATCTGCTTTGGATCGTACTGCAGGCGCTTGCATACCTCCTTCATCACCGTCTTGGAATCATCCGTATCGTAGATGGTAAAGTTGGTATCATAGCCGATGCGGTCGATGTAGCGCCGCAGGATCCGCACACAGGTGGAATGGAAGGTGGCAACCCAGATGCTCTCCGAGCCGTAACCTACCATCTTGTCCACACGTTCCCGCATCTCTCCCGCCGCCTTGTTGGTAAAGGTGATGGCCAGGATGTTCCAGGGATTAACGGCCTCTTCTTCGATCAGGTAAGCGATCCGGTGGGTCAGCACACGGGTCTTTCCGCTGCCTGCCCCTGCAATAATAAGGAGAGGCCCCGTGATGGTGCTGGCGGCCTCTCTCTGTTCTTTGTTCAGTGTATCCAGTAAATTCATAAAGCTGTTAAAAATCCTTTTATCCTAACTTTGCTCCGCAGTTGCTGCAGAAAGGCTTTCCTGCAGTAGGGGTTCCGCATTCCGGGCAGAACTTGGGAATATTTCCTGCCGCTGTACCTGCGCTCGCCGCGGGTGCTGTGCCGGATGCATTGTTCTGGTTCATCTGATTGACCATCTGCTGTCCCAGCGCCATACCCATCTGCAGACCTACCATGTCTGCAGCAGCGCTTCCGCCGCCACCGTTTGCCATGCCGTCGGCTGCAGCCATCTGGGTATACTTGCCCACATCGGAAACCATTGCCTGTGCAGCTGCTTTCTCCTGCATCTTCCGTACTTCTTCGGGATAGCTGAAGCTCTCGATCTTAAAGTCGGTGATCTCGATGCCGATCTTGCGCATCTCCATATCCAGATCGGACTGGATGCCCTTGGCGATGCTTCCTGCATCTGCCTGCAGGTTGAACATATCATGGCCTTCCTTGCTGATCCAGTTCATCAAGAGCTGATCCAGACTGGAAATGATACGTTCCTTGACGTCTTCCACGGTGTAACGGGCCTGAATACCGGCCAACTTCTCGATCATAACATCGTGTTCCTTCACCTTGCAGCTGAAGGTACCGAAGGAACGGATGGGCATACCGCCGGGCAGGCCTTCCGCTCTTAAGTTGATGGGATTCTTGGTTCCCCAGTTCACCAGCTGTTCCTTGGTATTGATGAAGATCACCTCTGCACGCAGGGGTGTGTTGAAACCGAATTTAAAGTTCTTTAAGGTGGTGAGGAAGGGGATGATATCGGATTCGATATCATACTGTCCTTCTTCGGTGAAGATACCTTCAATGATACCGTTGTAGGTAAAGATGGCATCCTGCCCCATGCGAAGGATCAGCTTGGATCCCTTTTTGATCTCGGCATTGGGCCACTTGTAAAATAAAACTCCTTCGCTGTTGCCTTCCCACTCAATTACGTTTGCTAATTGATTTGTAAAGATTCCCATGACCTATTCCCTCCGGATAGAGTTTTTGTGTTATACACCCATTTCTGCTTTCAGTGCGGCAAGCTCGGCATCCACATCGGCGCCCATGCCTTCCTGATCATATTTCTTAGCCAGCTCTGCGGTTCTGTCCACAGAGGAGGAAGCATTCAGTTCTGCCATAGCATCGGCCTGATCCACCATCTTGTCCACCTTCTCTTCCATGCGGGCAAATGCGGACATGGTCGCACCGGCGCGGTCGCTGGCGGAAGACATGGCATTGATCTTCTCCTGGGTCTTGGCAACCTTGACCTTTGCCTTTAATACATCCTGCTTATTCTTCAGCATGGCAATATCCGCTTCCAGCTTGTCATGCATCTGACGCATCTTCATGGTATTTTCACAGCACAGGGTATAGTTCTGATCCAGGCCTGCTCTTCTCTCAGTGAGCTGTGCCTTCTTTGCCAGGAACTGTCTTGCTTCATCATCATTCCCTGCCGCTACGGCTCTGCGGGCATATTCCGCCATCTTGCGGATCTCTTCGTCACACTCGTCCAGTTTTCTCTTGGCAGCCTTTTCATCTGCCATAACCGAAGCGGTCTCTGCCTTTACTTCCGCAAAATCATTCTGCAGATCTCTCAGATACTGGTCAATCATCTTCTCCGGATCTTCCAGCTTGTCTAACAGCGCATTGAAATTCGCTGACATGATATCCTTAAATCTTGAAATAATACCCATTGTTTAGCCTCCATACGTTTCATTCATTTTCGGATAGCAGGGTCCCTTCTTAAGACGCCCTACAATATAAGATTATAGCGAAATCTTCCCCCCTTGTAAATGAAACCTGCGGTTTATTTTCGGCCTGTTCAAGGCATAAGATCCCCGCTTCCGGAATGGACATTTGGCGGCCGCCTGTATAAGCACGGCAGCCGCTTGGCTCGTCTCCACACAAAAAAAGGAACCGGTTCGTCAGGAACCGGTTCCCTGTTTCCATTCTGTTAATTAATATCCAAACTCCTGTGCCCAATACCAGGTACCGTTGTCTGCTGCAACGATCACAATAGCCATGGTCTTAAAGCCGGGCTTTACAAGGTTTGCATAATGGGTAGGAGAATTCACCCAGGCGGTTACAACGGAATCTCCGTTATAGAAGCCCTTTGCCAGGTTCTCACCATACATTACGCGGCTGTCTACGGTATACCATGCAGATCCGTCCGGTCTGGTGTGAGAGAAATAACCGGTTGCTTCCGTAGCACGAACACGTGCTGCAGTCTCCAGATCGGAATTCCATGCCAGCTCGTTTAATCCGGCTGCTACACGGATCGCATTGACCTGTGCAAATGCGGAAGCGGCTGCATCCGTAAACTCCGTACTGGTCTCGGCCTCTCCTGCCAGTGCGATCGCACCGTCATCTAAATAAACTTCACTGCTGTTGATCTCGGATTCATCTCTGGCTACAGCGGCGTCATCCAATACAGGATCTTCCTTGCCGCAGGCAGTTGCCAGAACCATGATGCCGATCAGCATCAATGCGGTTAACAGTTTTACTCGTTTCTTCATAACGACTCCCTTCCCCAATACAAAAACAATTATTATCTATACACGACGATTATACACAATCTGCCTATTAAGGTTAGATTAACTATAACACTTTATTTATCAAAAATCAAGTAAGCTTTGTCATTTCCTGTTTGACTTCTGATTTTTGTGCGTATTTTCTTCCATCTTATCCAAAAGCCGCCCGATCACAAGCTTTTTCAGATAGATGTCATACCCCAGAGAGCTGATCAGAGAGAGCATCTGCAGATCGTTCTGCTCTTCTTCGGAAGCATCCGGAAAGCTCTTCTCCGCTTCCTTTACCCGCATCTCTATGTCCTTACGCACCTTCTCGCTTTGTTTTTTGCCGTTGCTGATCAGTTCGGTGTACACCTTCTCTAGTTCCAAGGTACCGTCTTCCAGTCCGAAATGCTCCGTCAGCGGGCGGATCAGCGTCTCGATATCATTAATGGAAAGGATCCCTTTGTAGTAGTAGATCAGGATCAGCAGCATCATGTGATCCTTGGAATATTTCTTCTTTACCGGCGGCGGAAGAAGGTTGTTCTTGGCATAATTATTGATCATGGTCTTGGTCATGATCTTGTCTTCTTCCGGACTTCGGGTAAAGGCACGGAACCGGCTCTCCATAAAGGTCGTCACCTGATCCATATACAGATTGATATCCGGAATATCTCCGGCCGGAACCTCTTCCAGTCCGTCCAGACTTTGTTCGATTATGTCCAGTGCTTCCTTCAGATTCATGGCATTTTTTCCTTTGCGGGTGTATTACCAAGTATAAACGTTTCCCCGGCAGAAAACAAGTTGACGCCCATCGCTTTACTTTATAACTTTAATATGCTAAAATTTTAAAGCATTAGGGGGTATTGTATATCATGAATAAAAAGCTTAAAACTGATGCAGTCAGTCATCTGTTCGATGCCATCTTAAAATTACAGAGTCCCGAGGAATGCTACAACTTCTTTGAAGATCTGTGTACTGTGAACGAGCTGTTATCCCTCTCTCAGCGGTTTGAAGTAGCGTCCATGCTCCGGGATCATAAGACCTATCTGGAGATTGCCGAGAAGACCGGTGCTTCCACCGCTACCATCAGCCGCGTAAACCGTTCCCTGAATTACGGAACCGACGGTTATGAACTGATCTTTGAGCGTCTGGACGAGGACCATAAGCAGGGCTGATGGCATACTCTTTTACAACTGCATAGTATATTCACAAAAAATAACTGCCGAAGAGCCATCTCTCCGGCAGTTTTCTTGTTGTTACCATATTTCGGTGAAAACCGTTTTTGCTCCCTGTCCTGATCGATCCTCAGGCCTGGGGCTGTGCGTTTTCCTCTGTTTTGGCAGCTTCGGGTGCACTCTGGTTCTTGCCTGCATTTTCCATATCGCACTTGCCCTGGAAAACAGCGTTCTCGTCAATGACGATGCCCTTGCAGGAGATATCGCCGTTTAAGCGGGCGGTAGAAGTTAAAAATACACGGCCGGATGCGGTGATGTTTCCGTTGATGGATCCCCCTACTTCTACGTCCGTAGCGGTAATGTTTCCTTCCACCAGAGCCTTGGGTCCCAGGATCAGCGCTCCCTGTGCCGTTACGTTTCCGCGAACGGTTCCGTCCAGACGGGCAGAATCCTTAACGGTCAGGTTGCCTTCTACCAGGGCATCTACACCCAGCAAACTGTTATACTTGTCAAAATTCGGTTTTTTTCTCATGTTTCCTCCATGTGTTAGCCATCGATCAATACAACTGAAAGCGGATCGATATATTCGCCATTATAAATGATCTGGAAGCCAAGCGACTTGTTGTCATCCCCGATCATAAACAATGTCATGCCTCGTGTTACCGTATCTCCCTCTTTTACCGCAGGAGTTCCTTTATTCCGATATACGGAAATATAACCGTTGCCGTGATCAATGACCAGGCAATGTCCGTATTCTTTGTAGATCTCATCTTCCGGATCGTAGATCTGGTAAACGGTTCCATCCCCTGCTGCAATACAGGTGGTACCGCTGTCCGCCGACAGCAGGATCATCAGGTCCTTACCGTCGTTTAATTCCAGCTGCTGCATGCCTGCAGAGCCGGTCAGAGGAAACTGTGTCGGAACACTGGCCTCTTCATGGGCCTTCTTTTCCGTCGCTTCCAGTTCCGAGTTTTCATTGATGGCTTCGCTGAGGATCTTGATCTGATCGTTTAAGTCCTGATTGGCCAGGGTCATTTCGTCCAGCTGTCCCTGCAGCTGTTCGATCTTCTCTTCCGCTGCCTTTCGCTTGGTCGTTACAGAATCCACATAGGTCTGATGATATACCAGGATGCCGATGGCTCCGCACAGCAGGGCCACAAAGAGAAACATCAGTATCTCCAGCAAAATTCCATGGATCCTGCACTGCCGTACCGGCCGTTTCGGATCGTTGGAAACCAGCATAAAGGAATATCTGGTTTTGTGCTTATGGATCTTTTCTCCACTCACGAATAATACCCCTTTGCTTTTCAAAATTGAGTATATTATAGCCTATATTCTGTCTATTGAAAAGTCAGTGGCAGTTTCGGCCTGTAATTCAGGCAGAAAGCTTCATGTCGCCTTCTTTGATCAGGCCTTTCCTGCGCATGACTTCACTTACGATAAACGCGATCACACCGGGCAGGATAAAGTGCATCAGGGCGATCTCGATCAGGGTAACGGCAGGGCTTACGCCGTTTGCCACCATATCCTGATAGGCATTGATCTGACCCACCAGACCGGAGGTACCCATACCGGAACCGGTGGCATTGTTGGTCATCTTAAGAACCATGGTGGAAACCGGTCCCAGGATCGCACTGGCTACGATAGCGGGCAGCCAGATAATGGGCTTTTTCACAATATTACCGATCTGCAGCATACTGGTTCCAAGGCCCTGGGCTAAAAGGCCGTTTACTTTGTTGTCCCGGTAGCTTGCAACCGCAAAGCCCACCATGTTGGCACAGCAGCCGATGGTGGCGGCACCGGCAGCGATCCCGTTAAGCCCCAGGATGATGCCGAGGGCTGCGGAACTGATGGGAAGGGTCAGGATGATGCCCATAAGGACCGATACCACGATACCCATCAGGAAGGGTGCCTGAACGGTTCCCCAGTTGATTAGCGCACCGAGGGCTGTCATAAAGGCAGAAATGGGAGGTCCCAGGATCAGGCCTACGGCAGAGCCGCCCACAATGCAGACAAAGGGCGTCACCAGAATATCGATCTTGGTCTTACCGGCTACCAGTCTGCCCAGATAGATACCTACAATGGCTGCGATAAATGCGCCCAAAGGTTCTCCGGGGCCTGCAAAGGTAACGCCGCCTTCTCCGATGACGGTACCTGCCAGGAGCTTGGAGGCAAATGCACCTACCATTCCTGCGGTCACGGCAGAAACCTTGACCAGGGGAGCTGCCTTTAATTTCTCGGCGGTTCCCAGGCCGATGCCGGCACCGGTCATGGCGGATGCCAGAGTTCCCATGACCACGATGTACTGCCCTATCACACCGGGGATCAGCACACCGATCTGTTTCATAATCGTTCCGATGATCAGTGTGGCAAATAGGCCCACTGCCATTCCGCTGAGACCGTCGATGAAGATCTCATGCAATACTTTTTTGATTTTTTCCATAACTACACTCCTCAATTACCGAAAACCTGTTATTTCCGGTTCTATTATGACTGCAACCGGTTTGCCGAAGGATCGCAGCCTCCTGTTATAACAATTGTTATAACACCTGTCTTGTCAGTCAAATGTAAAAATAACACACCTGCCCTATTTCATCAAGTAACCCTTTACAGAAAGCTCTGCCTCGATGGCATCCAGGATATCTTCCCGATCGGCTTCCACTGTATGAAAATGCACGCCGTGGGTCAGCTCGTTCAGCGGTCTGTTCTGGGTCTGCTCCAGCTTGGCCACAAAGGCGTTTACATCCGCCCGGGAATTCAGGATCAGATCCACATTGATCTGGCCGTAGATCTCATGCTCCACCACCACATCCAGCACCCGTCCGCCCAGGTCCACAATGGTATTTAACTCATCCCGGATCTCTTCCTGGGTATGCCTTACCTTGAAGGTTCTTCGGATGGACTTCTTCTCATCCGGTGCGGCAAAGATGATATAGCCCTTGTTGGTGGAGAGGATGTTCTTGTTTCCTGCCCGCAAAAGAGCGATATCCTGCACGATCACCTGGCGGCTGACATGCATCTTTCCTGCCAGTTCCGTACCGGAAAGAGGTTCTGCGGATTCCCCGAGGAGTTTTAAGATCTGTTCTCTTCTCTGCTCCCCTTCGATTTTCTCACTATGATTCTGCATAAATATCTCCTCTTCTCTTTTCTTTCGATTCACCATTCTAACATGCAAATATCTGAAAAAAAAGCGGATTTTTGCCCATGGTTTTCTTTACTTTTTATTTTTCCTGTGCTATTCTTACTTTGTTGCAATAGTGCAACAAATTTATATTTTTTCATTTCTTGGAGGAAGTTAATAATGAACAAAGGTACAGTTAAGTGGTTCAACAACCAGAAGGGTTACGGTTTCATCTCCGATGAGAGCGGCAACGATGTATTCGTACACTACACCGGTCTCAACATGGAAGGCTTCAAGTCTCTTGAAGAAGGCGCTTCCGTAGAGTTCGACGTAATCCAGGGCGAAAAAGGACCCCAGGCTGTTAACGTAACAAAGCTTTAATTCTTTCTTACGTTGATCAGTACCAAACCTTTTAATCAGTAACGTATGTGCCTTTTCTGAAATATATATATATTTAAGACAAATGCAACTTAGTTCGCGAGAACGAATCATTACGGATTAATAGGAAAGCGCGCTTCCTTCGGGAGGCGCGCTTTTTTCTTTTGCTGTGCTCCCCCGGGGACGGGGTTAGGGGGTCAATCTCTGGGCGTAAGCGACAAAGGCAGTTCCATGCCGTATTGCTCCAGCAGTTCTTTATCCCGCAGGATCACATCCGGACTGCCGTCTGCCACGATCTTGCCCTCTCCCAGCAGGATCACCCGATTACAGGTATCCCAGATAAAGTCCAGATCATGGGAAGCCAGGATCTTCAGATGATCAAAACCGTTCAGGATCCGGATCAGACCTCTTCTGTTGCGGGGGTCCAGGGCCACCGAAGGCTCATCCATGAGAAGGATGTCCGGATGCATGGACAGGATGGTCGCAATGGAGGCCAGCTTCTTTTCCCCGCCGGAAAGCTTGTAGATCGGCTTATCTGCAAGATTCTCGATCCCGGTCATGCGCAGGGCATCTTCCACTCTCCTTTTTACTTCCTCTTCCGGAAGCCCGTAGTTTCTGGGAGCAAAGGCCACATCCTCATAGACATTGGGCATAAACAGCTGGGATTCGGAATCCTGGAATACATAGCCGATCTTCTCCCGCACCTTTCCCATAGTCTGCTTCTCCACCGGGATCTCTTCCACCCGGATGGATCCGGTAAAACCGGTTTCCAACCCTACCATGAGCTTCAGCAGCGTGGACTTTCCCACACCGTTGGCACCGATGAGACCGATTGCATCCTGCTCGTGAGCATGGAAGCTGATCCCGTCCAGAACCTGCTTCATACCGGCCCTGTTCCGATCATATGTAAATCTCAGTTCTTCTACATCAATATGAATATGGCTCATAGGATTCTCCTATTCGTGGTTTTACTCCGAGGAAGTTCATCTCCTGAGAGAGTTCAGCTCTCTTCGCCGCATCGAAAAGATTTCGTACGCCCGGAGGTGCTGTAAAATATTCAAACAAATAAACTGCCCAGCAGGACAAATAGGGGTACAAAACGAAGGATCAGGATCCCTGCGGCAAAGCAGACAAGATAGAGCAGGTCCGGCCAGCCGAAATGTTTCGCTGCCCCACCGGGATATTCTCCCGTAAAGCCACGGAGGGTCATGCTGTCATAGACGCGCTCCGCCCGGTCCATGCTACGCAGCAGGAGCTGTCCCGCCAGCGGTCCCCAGGCTTTGGAGGCGATGCCCTTCTGTCCCGGTGCCCGGAGCATATAGGCCTGGTAGATCCGGCCCGCTTCCCGGCTTAAGACAAACATGTAGCGATAAATCAGCAGCATCTCCGTCACGATGATCCTGGGCACGTGAATCCGTCGCAGGGCGTAGCAGATGTCTTCCATGGTGGTGGTTGCAATGAGCAGGTAGGAAGATAAGACCGTCAGGACGCCCTTGATCATCAAAGTCAACATGGACAGCACCCCTCCGGTGACGGGGATTCCGGTCCCGATGCCCGATCCTCCGGCCATCGCCTCTGCAGCAGCTTCCACGCCTGCTCCCCCCAGATAAAACAGGACCTCCCGGTCAAAAAAGGGATTGAAGATCCCCATGATGCACACAATGGGCAGCACTACCCGTAAACGTTTTAAGGCCTGTCCAAAGGACAGACCGGTGATCTCAAAGAGCAGGAAGGGGTAAAGTGCCATGGATAAAACCCCCGCCACGTTATAACGGTGGAAGGATACGGTTACCACCAGATAGAGGATCGTAACGAAAAATTTGACCAGAGGATGAATCCGATTCACCCCCTGGTCTCTTCTTGCCAGTTCATCCAATGATTCGATTTCCTGTAATGCATTGGTAATCTTACTCATGTATCGGTTCGTTTTCCTTTCGAACGCCACGCAGCAGGAATGCAACTCCCACGCATACGAGAGCCACCATCGCTCCGCCTACGATACCGGATGTAGCCGTACCTGCGGCAGACTCGGAATTTTTAAAGGCGTAATCCGGCAGGAAAGCGGTAGTCGTCTGGATCGCATCCGCCGTCTCATAGGCACTACCTTCTGCTTCCAGCTCAGAGGTACCTGCCACCTGCTCCATGGACCATTCCAGACCATCCGGGAATGCGCTTGCCGCATAGGATAATCCGCCGCCGATCAGTACGGCCAGGATCGCCAGGGTGATCAGTACCCGCTTAAGGGAAAGCTTTCCCTTGTTTTCAAATTTCTCTTTATCTTCTGTTGCAACGCCCCACAAAAGTTCCGGTCTTGCTTCGTAAACAAAGATCAGTACCGCTGCAGTGATCAAACCTTCCACAAAACCGATGGCCAGGTGGATCGGCTGCATGGTTCCCACAAATACACCAAAGGGAAGCTCAGTGATACCGGAGATCAATGTCTCCAGACAAACAGAAAATGCGCCAAGCTGCAGGGTCAGTACGCTGCCCAGTACAGAAGCAAGCAGGATCTTTCCTCTGGAAGCTCCCTTCTTCATAATGGGACGCCAGATGAGCAGCGCCCCCACAAAGCATCCGTAAAAGGCCATATTCCAGACATTGCAGCCAAGTGCCAGCAGTCCGCCGTCCGCGAAGAACAGACATTGTACCAGCAGTACGCCGATCATGGTCAAAAATCCGGCATAAGGTCCCAGCAATGCGGATAAAAGAAGGCCTCCGCATAAATGTCCGCTGGATCCGGTTCCCGGAATGGTGAAATTGATCATCTGGGTCGCAAATACAAAGGCACCCATCACTCCCATCAGGGGAATCTTCTTAGGATCTGTCTCCTTTCGGATCTGGTGTACAGAAACGCCTGCTGCCGTTGCAGAACAGGCATACATGGTACCTGCCACTGCAGGAACCACAAGGGCATCCGCCATATGCATATCTAAATACCTCCTCATAATGCGATCTGCGGCTCTTTCAGGCCATTTCAGTCGATCTGTCCGCGACCATCATTCATTATAGGTATCGCACATAGGGCTAACAAGCTCCCCGGGGGGTTGTTTTTCAACTTTTTACAGAACCGGTCCGCTTCTTAAGGCCACTTTGCCGGGCGGACTCTTCCGATGGAAAAGATGCCGGCGGTTTCCAGGTTCTTGATGAGAAGAAGCCTTGCTTCTCCGGCGCATTCCGGTTTTAACATGTAGTGGCAATAGGTATCGATCAGGGAAAACAGATAGGCGGTTCTTCCTTCGATCTTGAAATTATGGATCCCTCTGGGGACATATTCGTTCCAGATGGCTTCCGGTGATACGTAGGTCGGATACTTTTGGATCTTGTAGATATTGTTATGATCCCCGTATTCGCAGTGCCAGGGTTCTATGGGTTTCTTTTTTCCTTCCGGAAGACTGCGGTTTTCCAGAATGATCCGCTGGTTTCTGGCGATCTGGCGGTAGTGCTCCCCTCTTCTGGGGCAATCCGGTACACAGACGGCATTAACCAGTACTTCCAGCTTCTCTTTGGGTTCTAACTGCTCAATGAGGTCCCAGTGATTGTTCATGTTGTAATCCAGAACCACATACCGGTAATCCCGGGCCATTTCCGCATTCAGCTGCTCCACGTTTCGCAACTCCTTGCAGGTGGAGGAATCAAACTTAAAGTTTGGATACTTCTCCCGCAGATAGGCTTCCAGGATGGGGGAAACCGTCAGGACTTCATTCATGCCGTTATCGGCAGCTTCCATGCAGAAGTTGCAGAAGGGATCCTTTAAATCCTCCTCGGTAAGAAGGGGATTGGTAAAGGTGTACCGGATGGGAATTCCCTTATCGTTCCAGCTTTTGATCACATTCTTTACAAAGGCCGCATCACATTGATCGTCCTTTAAAAGGCGTCCCCCGTTCCACAAGGCGTAGGGAAAGGTTCCGAACACGGAGCCGATCTCCACCCCCTCCCGGAAAAACTCGGGATGCGTGTTTAAAAGAGATACCCAGAACATATTCAAAGGATAATTATACCGGAGTCCCGGTAAATGAAATCGGACAGGCAACATAAGTCTCCTTCCGGCCCGGCCTTTGCCGGCACCTTCCAATGCAGCCGTTTAATCCGGCTTACTGATAATGATAGCACCGTTTTCCACGGAAAGCTTCACCTTATTATCGGTCAGTCCCAGTTCTCCCATGAGTTCCTGGGGGATCTGTACCCGATGGGCCTTATCCAGGATCGCATACTCGATCTGGGTATCTTCTTCTCTCCAGTCGATGTCGGCTTCCTTTACCCGGTCCGCATACTGTTCCTTTAAGATACGCTCGGAACTGATCTTGCCGTCCCGGATGGCAACCACACGCTTTACCTTCTTGGACAGGGCCATATCATGGGTAACGATAAGGATGGTCTGTCCCTGCTTGTTCAGTTCGGAGAACACCTCAAAGATATAGTTGGCGGTTCCCACATCTACGGAACCGGTAGGCTCATCCGCAAGGAGGAGCTTGGGCGAATTGGCCAGGGCAATGGCAATGGCCACTCTCTGCTGTTCACCGCCGGAGAGCATGTTCATCCGGGAGTTCTTTTTATGGCCCATTCCCACCATTTCCAACAGTTCCATGGCCTTTACTCTCTTCTTGCCTTCGCCGGACAGATGCATGGGCATCATGACATTTTCCAGCGCGGAAAGATAGGGCAGCATGTTCCGGCCGTTGTTCTGCCAGACAAAGCCGACTGTATCCCGCTTATAGCGGACCAGTTCCTTTTCCGTCATGGTGAAGAGGTTCTTGCCGTCAACCCACAGCTTTCCTGCACTGGGGCGATCCAAGCCGCCGATCATATTGAGAAACGTGGATTTACCGGAACCGGAATTACCGATCATGGCGGTCAGCTCTCCCGTTTCCACTTCCAGATCCAGCCCCTGCAGGGCCAGGACTTCCGTTTCCTTGGTCTTATAGATCTTGACCAGACCTTCCGCCCGGATCATGATCTCTTTTTCTGCTGTTTCCACAGCGTTTTTTGCGGTTTCATTTTCCATTTCTCTTTTCCTGTCAGGAGATACGTTCTCCGCTTTCCAGTTCTATGATCTCATCGGCTGCGCCCATCAGACCCACATCGTGGGTGGTCATCAGCACCGTGATGTTCTCTTCCCGGCTCATGCGCTTAAAGGTCTCGGTGACTCTGGCTGCCATGGCGGAATCCAGCTCCGCCGTAGGCTCATCCGCAAAGATGATGGAAGGACGATGTACAAACGCTCTTGCAATGGCTACTCTCTGCTGCTCACCGCCGCTCATTTCCGAAGGCATATGGGTCATACGATTGCCCAGTCCCACCTTTTTCAGGCACTCTTCCACCCGGTAAGCGGATTGCTTATTGATCCGGCCTCCTGCCATACGCAGGGCAAATTCCACATTCTGATAGGCATTTAAGGAAGGAATCAGGGAAACAGACTGAAATACAAATCCCATTTTCCTTCTTCGCAGGTTCTCTCTGGCTCTCTGGGATAAGTCCCGCACCCGTTCATCATCCAGATAGACTTCCCCCTCTGTGGGATCATCCAAAGTAGAAAGGATGTTCATCAGTGTGGTCTTACCGGAGCCGGAGCGTCCCTTTAAGATGGCAAAGACGCCTTCTCCTATTTTCAGATTGATCCCCTTAAGGGCCTGGAATTCTCCTCCCGGAACCGGGAAAGAGCGGGTGATCCCTTCACCATTTATCATTATCTTTTCACTCATTACTCTTCTCCCAGCTTTAATGCCTTGGTGACGTTCATACGGAACAGCAAGGTTACGAGAACGGCCAGGGATAATAACATGACGCCGCCGGTAAAGCCGTACAGACGCATGAGGTCATCGCTGTCGGTGATGAGGCGCAGGGGCAGTACCTGGGTTGCGGAAGCAAAGGCCGTCTGGATGATGGGAACAAACATCCGGGCGGATAAGGTTCCGATGCCGATACCGGCTCCCACGGCCAGAACGCCTGCAAAGATCTGTTCCAGCAGCAGCATGTGCAGGATCTCTCCCTTATGGAAACCACTGGCTCTTAAGACACCGAAGATCAGTTCCCGGTCCTTGATGGACATGATCCAGTAGATCAGATAGCCCACACCGCACAGCACCATGGTCACCACAAAGCCCATGGTCAGAACGCCGTTGGTTCCCTGCAAAAGGGGATCTTCCATGGTTTCTTCCAGGTCATCCCCCCGGTTTACATACTTCTTCACCCGGTAGTTGTTCTCTTCCATCCAGTTGTAGATCTCTGTGGTGGAAGTTCCTTCCTTTAAATCGACCCAGATCTCATAGGGCAGGGTTCCGAAGGCCTGACGGGTCAGATCGTAGTGGGTCACCACCAGATACTGGTCTTCTGTAAAGGACGTTCCATCGGGATTTAAGTCCGTCTTTTCCGGCGCATATCGGGGGAAATAGGGAATGAATCCCACGATCTCGCAGGAAAGTGCGCTTTTACGGTAATTATTTAAATACAACGTATCGCCCACCTTATAGCCCATCTTGGTACGGAAATTATCGGATACCAGGGCTCCCTTGGCATTGTCCGCCAGGGTATTTAAGTATTCGTAGTAGTGCTGGCCTATGAGGTACTTGTCCACATAGGTCATCTGGCCAAACTCACGGGTATGAATACCCATGAGGGTCACTACCTGCGAGTTATTCTTGTCCTCGGTCACATAGGCATAGGGGTCATAGTAAACACGGGTATAGGCATCCGCAAAGGGCATGGAAGCGTACTTCTTGTAATCCGGCTCCACAAAGGCTCCGGTCTTAGACCCGTTGGAGTCCACCACTTCATCCCATTTTTCCGCCATGATCAGATCGCAGCCGTCGTTGTAGGTGGTGTTATCTATGGCATTTTCCAGAATGGTACGGGCAACGGTGGAATGATAGATACCGTTGGAGACCGTCAGGATCAGGAACAGGATGATCAGCTGTTGCTTGCCGCTCTGCTTGATGCTCTCCATGAAGGCGATGTAGCTGGCGGGATGCCAGAAGCGTCTTCCGATGGCATAGATCACTTTGACCAGCAGCGGCTGGAGGCGGATAAACAATAATCCGCAGCCCACAATAAATACGGAGCTGCTAAGATACAGCAGGGGATCCAGGCTCTCTCCTGCCAGTACCGCACCGGAGAGAGCGCTCTGATTCTTGTGGAAGGAATAGTAGCCGTAAAGGGAAACACCGATGAGCACCAGATCCAGATAGATCTTCTGCCACCAGGCTTTTTTCCGAAGATTACGGGACTGCTTTAAGTGCACGATGGACACCTTGCTGTGGCGGATGGCCGGGATGGTAATGCTCATCAGCGTGACCAGCATGGCGATGCCGCCATAGATATAGCTTTGTTTTGTATAGCTTACATGCAGGACTCTGGCCGTATCAAAATCCAGAAAGTTCCGTACGGATCCCAGCGCCTTACTGAACACCGTGGCCAGAGGGTAGGCGATCAGCGCACCGCACACCGTCAGGACAATGCCCTGATACAGATACAGCCGGAAGATCTGGCCGCCGGAGCTGCCCCTGGATTTGATCACCGAGATCTCGTTTTTCTCCATCTCATACATCTGCCCGGAGATCATAAACAGGAATGCCGATAACATGATGAGCACCGGCACCTGCAGGATGATCAGGGTTGCGGAAATGCGGTTCACCTTCCGCTGGTATTCTTCCAGCAGACTGTAGTAGGACGGCTCGTCCAGTACGCTGCGGAACTTGCTCTTTTCCAGAAAATATCTGGTCTGCTCCTGGATATGGGGGATCTGCTCTTCGGTGATATCCTCGTAGTTAAAAAGCGTATAGAAATGGCAGGTCAGGGTATACTTTCCAGCTTTTTCCCCGGTAAAGTGATCCCGGAAGATCTGTTCATCCATCAGGCACAGATCGTACATGTCCTGGCTGTTAAGCTGCCAGTAGTAGGGATCTTCGGAATCCGGAACGAAAACGCCGCTGACCCGGATCTTGATGGGCTTTCCTTCGGAATCCTTCAGCGTGTCAAAGGTTAATGTCTCTCCCACCAGAAGACCGGAGGACACCAGGGTCTCCTGAGGTACCACCACATCGATGACGCCGTCGGAAGAGGGCGTATTCCCATACATCTCACCGCCGCTGATCCGCACATGCTCCGGCAGATCCGTATAAAAGCCCATGGTCACACGGATATTCTGCCCGTCAGCACGGTTTAAGTCGGACTTTGCCGTAGCGGCTGTCAGGGTATAGAACTGCAGGTTACGTCGAAGGCTTACCCCCAACTGCTCACAGATCGTTTTTTGAAAGTCCTCCAGTTTGACGGTGGTTGCGCCGTTCTTTTCCTTGGAGGAGATATTCCGCATATGAAGAAGGGCAGGATTCTTGCCCTCTTTTGCGATGTAATTTCGAAATTCATCTTGGATCATGCGGTCATAAGCAGCCTTCTGGTACAAAGGAAAGCTGACCACCGTTGCGATCAGCAGTACACAGCCCAGAAGAAGGCTTAAATTCAGCCACTTCTTATGCCACATCTTCTGCAACATTATTCCCAGCATATCGTCATTCCTTCTGTCAGTCCTTCTACAACCCAGTAATTGTTGGTATCAGAGCCTCCTGCAACGAACGCTCTCTGCTGGATGCTGCCGTCGGAAAGCACCACATTTACATAGGTGGACTTATTCTTGAGCGTAACCGCGCTCTTCGGGACAAGAAGCACATTCTCGGTGCTTCGCAGGGTGATCTCCGCCCGGAAGCTGTTTCTGCCCCAGCTGCCGGTCGATCCCAGGGTCACGCCTGCCATGGAGGATGCGATCTCCTTGGGGATGGACACCAGTGCCCAGTCGTTTACCATTTCCTTACTGAGGAAATTGGGGCCGGCCGATACCACCTTGCCTTCTGCTTCCGCTTTGTCTCCATTGGCATCGGTGTACTGGATCATCGCCTTATTGCCGTAGTTTAAGGTATGCTTTTCATCCTGGATCAGGATGTAGCTTAAGGCATCGTTGGCCACCTGGATCACCTTGGCATCGGGAAGAAGAAGATCTCCTTCCTTTACGGAGTCTGCCTGGGTAACGATACCGTTAAAGGGCGCTGTCAGGGAAATAATACCGGAATAGGACGCCATTTTCTGCCGCTTTTCGTCCAGCTTCTCCCGGGCATTGCGGTTGGCATTCATGGAACGGATAATGTTCTTCGTATCTTCCTGCAGTTCCTTTAATCGTTCCATCTCCGCTTCCATATCCAGAAACCGCTCATCCATACGCTGGATCTGACGGGAAAGCCTCTGGATCTCAATGGTATCGGGAATGATCTCTATGCTGGCCAGCTGCTGGCCTTTCTTTACCTGCTGATAATTGGTGACATACACCTTCTTCACATAGCAGGTGCCCATCTTGGCTGGATTGGTCACCCATTCGGAGAAGGGATAGTATAAAAATCCGCCCATATCCGTCGTCGTAATGCTGTTTCCATAGGAAAGGGTCGCTTTCTTTGTCCCCTCCTTTGCAGCCTGAGAGGACAGTACTTTGTCGCCTTCGGACAGTCCGCTTAACACTTCGGCATATAGATCGTCCCGCATACCGATGGTGACCGGTACATAGGTAGAACCATACCCGTCATACAGGTAGGCGTAATATCCGTCTTCCTCTTTTTTCAGTGCATCTAAGGGAACGGTCAGTACATCCTCCCGTTTATCCTGCACCAGAACGATGGTGGCGAAATCTCCCACCTGAACCGTTTCGGTATCATCCAGGATCCGGAAGGTGGTATAAACAGTTTCTCCCTGTCCGTTCAGACGGTTGTAATCCTCCGGTTCCATCGTTTCGTAATCCAGTTCATATCGCTGTCCGTTGATCAGCGCATACAGATCCTGTGCCTTTAAGATGGTTCCCTTGGCAATGTATTCCGTCTTTACGACCTTATCATTCGTATCTCCCACCGCGACAACGCTGCGGTTTTTGGGGATCTTGTCCCCGTCATAATAAAAGGCACAGGATACCACTTCTCCGGTCATCCCGGAAGAGACGTAGGAATTCTCCTTTTTCTGTTTCAACCGCTCCAGGCTGTCCAGCTTAAAATCGTGGTCCAACTGGTAGAGCTCTTCCTTTTCCAGAATGGCCTGCTCGATCTTGGCTCTGGCCTGCATGGCCCGTTCGTACAGACCGTTTCTGCGGATGATCTCCTTGGACCAGAGGGCATGTTCCTTCACCGAGTCGGGATCCGGCTCATCCTTGTACATGTCCGTGGTCTCCTTGAGTTTCTTTTCCTCTTCCTTCCTGGCGTCTTTTAAGTCTTCCTCCAGAAGCCCCATATCGTAGGTATGGTCCGCCTCCATGGTGGCGATCTCTTCCTCCAGATCCTCGATCTTCTGGGAGATCTCCTTGGTATCACAATAGATCAGGGTACTGCCCCTTGAAACCTTTGCTCCCGGATTGGCACCGTACTTCTTAAAGGTCTGATCGTTTTCAAAAGCATATTCCTGGACTCTGGGACCTACCGTAGCAGTATAGATCACCTCGGAATACAGGTTTTTGCGGCTTATAACCGCATAGGAAGCCTGGACACCCTTGGGCTCCTTTAATTCAATGACTTCATTTCTGCCATCATCCGGCTGTGTCCCTGCGCATCCGGTCAGCAGGGAAAGGATGAGGCACAGACAGGTGGCGGTGATCTTTACACGATTGTTCTTCCTCATTTGCGCACCACCTTTGTTCCGTTTTCTATGCCCCCTGTCACTTCCGCGTATTCATCCCCGATCAGGCCCACCTGGATAAACCGGGTCTCCCGGAGGTTTTCGTCATTGAGGACATAGGTATAGTAGCTGCCGTCTGCTTCATACAAAGCGGAAACAGGGATCCGAAGGACGTTCTTTTTTTCTTCTGCGGACAGCTTGATGGTACCGGAGGTACCTACCTCGATCTCCGCATTTTCCGGTCCTGTGAGCACGGTGAAGTACAGCACATCCTTCCAGGTATTCATCTGATAAGGGATCAGTTCGTAGTCGCCTTTGGCATTTCCATAGACAATGGACATGGATACCGGCACATCTGCAGCAAAATAAGAGGCCATCTGGGCATCTTCTACCTGGAAGAGACCGTTGGCATCATCCACGATGGTCATGAGGACATCCCCGCGCTTGGCAGTGGACCCCTCCAGATCCTTCTTTACGCTTAAGACCTTGCCGGAAAGATTGGCATAGACTTTACAGGATGCCAGATCCGCCTTGAGCTGTTCCAGCTTGCGGGTATCAAAATCAATGCTGTCCTGATAGTCTTCCCGCTTGTAGGTATACTCCTGGGCGATGGCCTCATCCCGTTCTTTTTTCTTATTCTTATCGACATTGTTCATGTCGGTATAGTAGATAAAATCCATTTCGGAGGTCTGCAGGTCAAATTCCTCCGCCTTGTCCAGATACCCCAATAGCATGGTATTGCGCTTTATCTGGTATTCCAGCGTAGCGATCTGATCCTCCATATCTCCGGCTTTTAATTCCACCAGGAGATCTCCTCTTTTTACATAATCTCCCGCTTTGACATGTACCCGGTCCACGATCCGGCCGCCGGTGGTGAAGGCCACCTCCTGCTGTTTGGTCTGTGCATAGGTACAGTTTACGGTGATGGAGCGGACCACATCCCCTTTTGTGATCTCTTCCAGGTTGTAGGTGATCTCGTCCGGTGTATGGTCCACCATGACGATGGGTTCATCCTCTGCTATCTGTCCGCAGCCCCCCAAAGCCACTGTGCAGGAAAGCATCAGGATCAGGACCCCTTTTCTTCCCTTGTTCATCATATTGTCTTCTTTTCCTCTTATCCTGTAATGTTGCTTCATATGAACGCATCTTTTCAGAAACAGACATCTGTAAAAAAGATGCGCTCATATAAAGAGTGGACGATGCCCGGAAAACACCGTCCACTTCAATGATAGATTTCGAAACCTATAGGAAAGTATCCAAATTACTTGTTAGCTTCCTCTACATAGCTCTGCCATGTGCCGGCAATTGCTTCGGTCAGTGCAGCGACATCAGCGTTAGGACCAATGCTCCAGGTCAGTTCTTCACCGGACTTCAGGTTCGGGATAACTGCGTGGTAAGCAACGGTACCGTGCTCAGCTTCACTCATCATGGTAATGGTCTCATCAACTGCTCTCTCATCAAATACACCCTGGCGAGCGGTAGATAAGTAGCCGTTGTAATCCTCGTAGCCGGCAGGCTCATTGGTGTACAGGTTCCATGCAAATGCAATGTTCCATGCACGCTGCTCATCGTAGCAAGCAGGGATTGCTGCAGGGTTGTTATCCCAAACATTGATGTAGTTGTCGTACTGAGGTCCCTTCGGGAACATTACGAAACCAACTTCGTCTTCCATATCAGCTAAGAAGTTACCGGGTGTTCCGGCGTACTCCTGCTCTACCATGAATGCTACGTTACCGGAAAGGAACTCTTCCTTGTAGTAATCCCACTCAGCACCTTCGGGATCGTGGTTATCAAACTTGGTGTACATATCTACACACCACTTCAGAGCTTCCTGGGTCTCAGGAGCTTCCAGGTTGTAGTAGAAAGTACCGTCTGCATTCTTGCCAACATAGGAACCACCGTTGGAGAATACAGCCTGGTCGGTCATAACGGACTCGTTCAGAGTCAGACCGTAGATATCATCACTACCGTCGTTATCGGTATCTCTCTGGCAGGTAGCCATCAGTTCTTCAAACTTATCCCATGTCCAGGTTCCGTCTGCCTGCATATCGTAGATGCTTTCAGGATCGATACCTGCTTCGGTAAGGACTCTCTTATTGAAATAAACACCGGTACGTGCTTCGGAGTTACCGGCAAACATACAGCAGATCTTGCCGCCCTTGGAATACTGCTCATGCAGCATGTTCTTCTGGAACTTAGGCTCGGAGAAATCCAGGCAATCCAGAGTGGACAGATCATACATCAGGCCATTGCCCATAGCGGAAACAATAGCAGGATCGTTACGAAGTACGAATACGTAGTTCTGATCATCACCGCCGGTGGTAACATAATCTACGAAATCCTGAGGTGCGCTACCCCAATCGGAGATAGCCTGAGACTTAATGGTAAAGTTATAAGTCTCCTGGATCCACTCACGATATTCGTCACGTGCTTCTTCATAATCATTGGCAGGTTCTGCAGGGTCACCGCTCCACCAGTCACGGATGATGATATCCATGCCGCCCAGATCAATGGGATCCCCATTGGCATCGGTGATCACTGTGTAAGGACTTACCTCTTCTTCTGCTTCAGCTTCTACTTCAGTAGTATCAGCTGCAGCAGTTGTTTCGCTGGCTGTAGAATCTGCAGCAGGTGCTTCGGGAGCAGGTGCAGCAGCGTTGCTACCGCAAGCTACAGTGGTCATAGCCACAACAGCAGCTGTAGCAGCAGCGAAAACTTTCTTTGTCATCGGCTTTTTCATTACTTTAAACCCTCCTTAAGATAGTGTTGTTTGTAACCGCCCACCCCTTTTTCCGGCAGAGGTAAAACGATTTTGCAACCTTAACATTATTATATCAGATGGTAAGAAAAATTCTTACATCTTGATACCGGAACTACTGATGCTTTCAACGAAAGCACGCTGTGCGAACAGGTACAGGACGATCAGCGGAAGAATGATCATCAGCGTACCGGTTGCCAGGATACAGTTGGAATACGCGATGGAGACCGTGGTCTTGATACCGGTCATTCGCTGGATAAAGGTTCCCAGGGAATCTACCAGTCTGGCAAGAGATGTGCTGACTAACTTGGTACTGCCCAGGAACATTTTGGAATAGAAGCCGTCTGTCCACTGCCATACAAAGGCAAAGAGGAAACAGGATGTAACGATGGGCTTGGATTCCGGAAGCATGATCCGCAGGAATGTCTTTAACATACCGCAACCGTCCACGTATGCTGCTTCTTCCATATCCTCCGGGATATTTCGGAAGAACTGACGGATCATGTAAATGTATAAGCCGTTCTTAAGACCCATACAGCCGGCACTCATCAGATAGTAGGGAAGCTTGGATCCGCGGAGGTTTACAGTGTCTCCGGTGATCATCTTGAAGATTCCCAGAATATCAAAGAATCGAAAGTGCAGATGCAGGGAGCTGGCAATGGTCTGGGGCGGGATCAGAATGACCAGGATCACGCAGGCAAACCAGAATTTCTTAAGCGGGAAATTGAACCTTGCAAATCCGTATCCCACCAGGGTGCAGACTGCGATCTGCAGCAGCGCGATGGTCAGGGAAATGATCAGGGAATTAACCAGTGCCTTGGGATACTCCATGATCGCGGAAGCCATCTTATAATTCTCGGTGGTAAAGTGCTCCGGGATGTTGATAACAATGGGGTTAAACAGATCCTGCTCGGTCATGAAGCTGACAGAGATCTTGTTAAAGATGGGCTGCAGGATCAAAAAGCACATACCGAACAGCAACACGAACCGGCAGATGCTCACCACTACATCCGTAACCTGTCTCTTTAAGAGATAACCTCCGGATAATTTGTTTCTCTCCCAGTAGGTATACTGAGCAAGAGGCTTTATGGACTTATACTCTTTGTTCTTCTTAGTCATAGTAGTATACCCTCTTTGAAATAAGGAATGATGAAACACCGATAAAGGCAAGGATCAGAAGGAAATAAACCCAGCTCATGGCGGAAGCTCTTCCGTATCGCATCTGATCGATCATAACCTCCTGGATCTTTTCAATGACTTCGTTATCGGAACGCATACAGAAGTCGATGACGGTATAGATCCAGTTTACAAGGAACATGGAACTGATCATGGGGAAGGTGATCTTCCACAGGCTCTCCCACTTGGTACAGCCTTCGATGTCAGCCGCCTCATACATACTGGAGGAGATGGTCTGCAATCCGGACAGGAAGATGATGATCTGAATACCGGAAGCAATGGCGACATCGTAGATATTGTCGATGATCTCAAAGACCTGTTCAAAGGCTCTTGTTCCGATCCCGGCGGTCCTTAGGATGTTCTCCAGGGCATCGGTGATGCTGATGTTGGAGGTGGTATCCTCGATCTGCTGTGCCAGGGTCGCCATCAGCTGGTTGTCTGTTTCCAGTCCCAGGATGACACCGCTTGCCAGAATAACCGGCAGGAAGAAGATGGCTCTTACCAGGGCTCTTCCCTTAAATTCCTGATTCAGGATCAACGCCACGAAGAAACTGAATACGATAATGGCCAGTGAATAAACCATCATTCGTCCCATCTCCTCCGTCAGGAGTCTGGTATATTCCGGATCGACCCGGAAGATATAGAGCAGATTCTCCGTTCCGGTCCAGACAGGATTAAAGGTACCGGATCCCAGCTCCACCTCACAGAAGCTCATATAAAGGGACTGAAACAGCGGCTTTACCATGAATACCAGAAATCCGATGATAAAGGGAGATATGAACAGATATCCCGCGATCGCCTTCCGCTTCTGAAGGCCCTCTAACTTATTTTTCCGTTTCTTTTTCATTGGAACAAATCCTCTCTGCGTATGACCACCGGTCATTTCTATCTAAGTACCAGATAATCTCTGGCAGGGATCAGGATGCCGTCTGCCGTTGCATCCTCGTAGTCATAATTTACATATACCTTTGTGCCGTCGGCATACATCGTACAGGAAAGGGTATCGCTGTAGTTTTTATGCCCGGTCATTTCCTGGTTAAACACATGGC
The DNA here is from genome assembly GCA_024689465.1 of Lachnospiraceae bacterium. Taxonomy (GTDB): domain Bacteria; phylum Bacillota; class Clostridia; order Lachnospirales; family Lachnospiraceae; genus JAILDL01. The sequence continues at coordinate 11,817 of JAILDL010000128.1, read as the reverse complement.
CAAGTTCCTGATTGTAACGCTGGTACATGGCAAGCATCCGATCGCCCCAGGCTTCATAGTCGGCACCGTAGTACTCAGTATATAAGGTCTTCTGCAGGGCGAAGGGTGTTTCCTTCATCAGGGTGAACTGAAGACCGGCACCGTACTCTGCACTGTAAAGGAGCTGCTGGATATCATTGCCGCATACGTTGATGGGGAAGCCGGTGTACTCAATGTATCCGTGAACCGCCAGCTGATAGAAAGGAATGCACTCATCCAGAATGGTGTAATCGTTTCCTCTCATATCCATGTTGGTAACCATGTTCGCGTAGGGAACCGCATAATCGTTACCCATGTTGATCATCATATCCACGCCGGCATCGGACATATCCTTGAAGCGCTGCTCCTGCAGCTTTAATACATCCTCACGGGTATACAGCTTCTTGCGGTAATAGTCTGCGGAAAGATCCTTTCCGTCATCCTCGAAGCTGACGCCTGCTCCGTACTTGTTTGCAGCAGATACCAGGTTGTCACTCATCTTCTGCGCCAGATCCGTGTGCAGCAGATAGAAGGGATCGGTTCCTTCTCTCTGTGCATAGGTGATGGCACTGTACTGATAAAGCTTTGCTCTCTCTTTACTGATCAGCTTTGCGGCATCTCTGTAGGAGAAGAAGCCGTCAAAGATGTTGGAATCGTATTCATACTGGGTCACACCGTTTAAGTACAGATGGATGCCCAATTCATCCGCCGTATCGGCCAGATGCTGCAGATCCTTTTTGCTTCCCAGAGAAGAAATGGTCTTTGCCTTCTTAAGAAGCTGCTGGCTGACACCGCCGTTGCACCAGCCGGTATACTTTACCGACAGGTTGGTCATGCCATCCTCATGAAGCTCCCGGATCAGCTCTTCCGCTTCCTTATAGGTGGTAAGAGGAAGGGGACGTCTTACGGGAACACCCATGATCTGCTTTACCTTGTCCACTGCTCCCACCACTTCGATGGAAACCGGAACCGAGGTATCGTCGTTCAGCGCCAGATAGGAACCATAGCGATCATGGAGATAATCGGCATAGTTCTTTGCCATGTCCACATAGTCTCCGGAAGCAACGAAGCGATAACGCTGAACAAGGGATTCATCCGGAAGGACCGTGTTGTACTTGTAGATATCGGAGTTTGCAATATCTCCTACGTCGTACTGCTCTCTCTGGCAGATGCTGTACACCGCATTGGTGAAGTTATAGCTGTTGTTCTTTCCGGAGATATCCGCACGAACGGCTGCATAGCTCTTGCCGTCCTCCAGGATACATACATAGGAGTTCTCCAGATCGGAAATACCGAAGGCTTCGTAGCAGGCTCTTGTGTTATGTACCACTGCCTTACGGCTGATACACATATCCCAGCCGTAGATATTGGCATAATAGCTGTTCTGGGATACCTTTCCGTTGTTGAAGTTGATCACGGCACCGCCGCCTTCGGGCACTACCATGAATCCCTTATCCTCTGTGCCGCCTGCGCCAAAGTAAGGCAGGACGCTTAAGGTATAAATGGGATAATCCTCTTTAAACTCCAGACTCTGCATGGGAACCTCGGTCACAAGGTCCGCACCGTCCAGACGATAGATCACGGAAACATTAAAGATCGGCTTATCGGAAGACTTCTCGCTCATATCCAGCTCTTTGTCCGCCATATAATCCTCGTAGGTGTATCCGGCTTCTTCAAAGTACTTCTGGAGCGTCTTCTTTACGTTATCCTTGGTGGTATCACGGAGCACGTAGATGGGCTCTGTTTCCAGGATGGGATAATTGGCAAGGAGTTCTTCCTTGTTATCTTTCTTCTTTAATTTGTTGATATCGTATTTCTTGTAATACTGCTGTACAACGTTGATGCCTTCCTTGGTCATCTGGTCGCACCACTTCCGGTAATTCTCAGCGGTACAAACGGGAGGGATCACAAATTCCTTCTCTACATTACCCAGGGAATAGTCCACCCGGATGGAATCCTCATCTGTGGTGATCTCATAGATGCCGTTCTTTACGGAATACTGGTAGGCACTGTAGGTGGTTTCCAGACCGGTCTCCGTATTAAAGGACATGACCAGAGGAGACTGCAGCTTATCCTTTTCTTCCGGCAGCGCCAGCGGATCGTCATCTGCTCCTACGGGATTGGAACGCCATACCTTGCCGGTTTCCTTTACCAGCAGTTCAAACTGGGTGGTCATAGGATCCATGGTAAGGGTCAGATACGCATTGTCCAGTACCACCGGCTTGTCATCCCCTGCATAGGCTCTGGGCTGGATCACTGTTTCATCCACATTCGCATTCTGATAATTGATAACGAAGAAGATGGCGGCCGCTATGATGGCGAACAGGATCACCGGAAAGATCATACTCTTTAAGGTATCGGTGATGGCTTTTCTTCTTTCGATCTGTCGTTCCGTTAAAACCTTTTTGGTCGTTGTCTTGTCTTGTTTCATAACTTCTCCCACTACATTCTAAATAGAAGTTCTTTTCCCAGGGATATGAAATAAGCAACACCCTGCGAGATCATACTGAAGAAAAGCATCAGGATAAATACCATGACCAGCATGGCAAACAGTGAAAACACGGTAAACAGTAAGGTCTTGCCAAAGGAGAACTCATGGATCTGTCCCATGGCAAAGAGGATCAGGCATGCCGCATAGATCAGGGAGATCGCAGACAGCACTGCATAAAACTCCGCTTCGTCTACCGTTACAAAGTTACTGAAGATCATTAACGGGAACTGGATCAGCGGATAAGGTACCAAGGCATAACAGGTAGCCATGTAAACCTGTCCCAGTCTTCCCTTGCCGTCAAACAAGGTGGTCAGTCCCCAGTTTCCCACAACCCACAGGGCCAGCGGGAATAAGATACTGGCAATATACAGGAAGATGTTCAGTTCCTCCCAGTACACCTGTATGAAGATAAAACTGGTAAAACGAAGTTTTAATAACCGGATCAGCACGGTCAGAAACAGGATGGTATTGGCAGCTGCCATGGTTCCCCGCTTCTCATGCGTCAGATCCCAGTACCCGTCGATGGGATGGGTCATACAATACAAGGAGAACTTCAGGCTTCTCCAGTATTCATTCCATTTTTCCTTATTGGTTAATGCTTCAAGCATGTCGCTCTCCCATACAAAATCCGATTATTTCTTGTAGTAACGGAATACTTCCGCTGTTTTAAACTCTTCCTTGATCGCTCTGTAACGACCGATGATAAGAGGAACGATCACCAGGATCAGGATCACGGCTACGATCACCTTGATGTGCTCTTCCACCCACTGCTTACGATACTGCTTGTAAGCCTTGGAGTAGTTTTCATCATCGTATTTTACTTCAAAGTAATCCATGGCCTCCCGGTACTGTTCCTGACGGAGCAGCGCCCGGCCGATGCCGATGTATGCCAGATCATAGTTACCATCCAGCGCCATGACCTGTCTCCAGGAGGCTTCGGAAGCTTCATAATTTCCCAGGTCAAATTCGTCGATGGCCTGGTAGACCAGCTGTCCGAATTCCGTCACGGTAAACAAGGTTACCGCACAGTCCAGTTCATCCAGAACAAAGAGGTCATACCCCATATGATCAATGGCTACCGGTCTGCGGAAATAGCCGTCCATGTTTCCGTTTCCGCCAAAGGCGTATACCATGTTTCCCTGATCGTCATAACCGAAGAGACGTCCCCGGTTACGGTCCAGGCAAACATAAATGTCATTATCAAAACAGGTAACATCCGCAAAATAGGAAGCACCTTCATAGCCGCCGCCGTTACCCATATACAGGTCGCCGATGATATACCACTCACCGTTGCGGACTAAGATATCACTGCCCATCAGGTTTAACTTACGAACCACATCTGCGGATCCGTTCTTGATATCCAGCTGATCCGGTGTTCCGGTTACCGCATAGATAAAGCCTTCGTAATCCATGTAGATGTTATCGTACTGTGTAGGTACGAAGTTCTGCATCTGGGCTCTCTGCTCCTGGGTTGCGAACTTCTTCCACAGATAATCCATAAAGTTGTAGGTAACGGGCGTTGCTCCCACGAAACCGGAGAATTCTCCGTCCGCTTCATACTTCACCATACCTTTGTTGATACCGGAAGCCAGACAGTACACACGCTCGGCGGTATCCACAGCCAGCTTGGTGGGCTGGAAGATCAGTCCGGGATCCAGGGAACTATCATTGGGCTTGGTAAACTCCTCCAGGAAGTTCAGATCATTGTCCAGTTTCACGATCCGGGCATTTCCGTTATCACAGATGAACAGATTGCCGTCCTCGGAAACCTGGATGTCCAGAGGATTGCTGAAGGTATTGGGACCGCTTCCTCCGTTAAAGGAATCGATGATCCGCTCCACCTGCAGGGTCTGGGGTGTGGGCCTGGATAACTCGATGATCCGGTTGTTGCCGGTGTCTACGATAAAAAGGCGTTCTCCGCAAACGGTCAGGCCCTGAGGACTCTTCAGGTTTACATCCAGTCCAAGATCGGTGGATGTAAATACCCTGCTGACGGTATAGGAATCCGGTGCATCCTGCACATCGCCCCACCAGTCATAAATATACGTATAACTTCTCTCCTGTGCGGCAGCGCTCATGGGTACTAAAAGCACCATCGCCACTACACCCAGGGATGCGAGAAATCTGGTTACTCTCCGCTTCATCCCTCTCCTCCTTAATCCTTCAGTCCGGAGCTGGCCATTGTTTCCAGGATCTGGCTCTCGGAGAATATAAAGATTGCGATCGGTACGATCATAACAACAACCAGTACGGCTGCACCCTGACCGGTTCTGGCGATACCGCCGGCCTGGATCTGCTGCAGCGCATAAACCAGTGTCTTCTTCTGTTCGGAATAAATGTACGTTGCTGCTTTGTTATTCCATAAGCCCTGTACCGAGAAGATGATCAGTGTCATCCATGCCGGTTTCACATTGGGCATTACGATGTTCCAGAATACTCTCCACTCATCGGCGCCGTCAATCTTGGCTGCTTCGATCAGAGAGGTGGGAAGTCCTTCCATAAACTGCTTCATCAGGAACAGTCCCATGGGAGATGCAAACGCAGGGATGATGATGGACCAGTAGGTATCGATCCAGCCCAGCTTGTTTAAGATCAGGTAGTTGGGGATCGCTGTTACATAACCGGTAAACATCATGGCGATGGTTACGATCTTGAAAAAGCCCTGTCCGCCGGGGAACTCATACTTTGCCAGTACAAAGGCACCCATGGAAGCGATGATCAGATGGCCTGCCGTACCTGCCGCCGTAATGAATACGGTATTAAACAGGTATCTGGAGAAGGTAACCCAGCTCTTTCCCATGGTCACGAACAAATCCGAGAAGTTATCCAGTGTGGGATTCTTCGGAAAGATCGTGGGCGGGAACTTAAACAGCTCGTCCAGAGGCTTTAAAGCACTGCTCACTGCATAGATGATGGGGAATGCCATGACAAAGGCAACCAAAAGCAGGAAAATATACAATACGATATCGCCTGCGATGGAGCGGTTGGGCTTTCTCCTCTTGATCAGCGGCTTGTGATATTCTTTTACAACTTCTTGTTTTTTCTTTTTGCTCATTCTCAGGTACCAACTCTTCTCAGCAGACTTTGAATTGCCTTATTGCAAAGGAACATGATCAAAAACAGGATCGTGGAGATGGAGCATGCATATCCCATTTCGAATCGGGTGAAACCGTAGTCAAACAAGTGGGTTACAATGGTTCGTGCCGCATAGTCCGTGGAAGGATATCCGCACAGCGCCATGGTCACTTCGCAAACCGAAAAGGCCTGGGTGATACTCATGATCGCACCGAACATCAGCATGGGCTTCATGTTGGGCAGGGTGATGAACCACAGCTCCTGCCAGCGGTTCTTTACGCCGTCCATGTAGCCTGCTTCATACTGGGATTTGTCGATACCCTGGAGACCTGCCACGAAGGAAAGGAATCCGGCACCAAGGCTCATCCACAGAATGACCAGCATACAGATGGGCAACATGTAGGTAGGATTGATGAACCACAGGATCGGCACATCAATGATACCCAGATTCATCAGAAACGCATTTACATAACCGTATCGGTCTCCCCGGAAGAATACGGAGAAGATCACGTAACAGTTACCGGCAATGGAAGGTGCGTAGAACACGATGACTGCTACAGAACGTACCCATCTGGGCAGTTCGCTGATGAGCCATGCAAACAGGAAGGATAAGATGTAGCCCAAGGGTCCCGTGATGATGGCGATCATGAAGGTGTTCTTGATACTGGTCAGGAAAATGTCATCCTCCAGCACCAGGGATATGTAATTCTGAAGGCCCAGGAATCTGGGCGGCTCCAGAATGTTGTAATAGGTAAAGCTGAAGTAGATGGAAGCCACCACCGGGAATACGAAAAACATGGTGAAGATGATGGCGTAGGGGGCCAGGAAGAGGTAACACATCTTGGACCGCTTCATCTTTTTCCAGGCAACCTGTGCCTGCAGCTTTCTCATTAGAAAATACTTGCTAAAGAATTCTTTCATATCTGCTTATTCCCCATATACCGGTAATCCGAACTCGCGACGTTTCTTGGTGATCTCTTCATCGATCTTGATGGAGTAATCGATGATGGTCTCACGGGAGTCATCCTTGTCGTTGAGTACCTTACGAATTGCATTGGAAATATGTCGTCCGGTGTAGTAACCACCGGGTACTTCACGGATTCCCACCGTCTGATCCCATTGCTCGTTCAGGACCTTGATGTCTTCCGCACTCCAGGAAAGGTTGGAGAAGGCATCCCGGTTAGCGGTGGCGTATCGAGCGGATGCGCCCAGCAGCGCCTCGATCTCACGACCGAAACGAACCTGTGATTCAGGCTTTGCCCACCATTTCATAAATTCCCAGGACTTTTGCTTTAACTCTTCATCGTCGGTGGCGATCATCATGGTGGCGGAACCGGCGATAAAATCGGACCGGTCAATGTAGGTGGAGCCGTCGGCTGCGGTATACTCGGTTCCGGGGATCAGGGTGAAGTCCCATAAACCGCGGATCTCGGGAGCAGATACCATCAGCGTATTGTAGGTGGAGTATGCCATGATACCAAGGGGCATCTCACCGGAACGGAAACGGCTGACAAAATCGTAAACGGTAGGAATACCGTAGTCGTTAAAGTATCTTACGTAATCATCGAACGCCCGGATACCTGCTTCGTCGTCCACGCGGGTCTTTGTACCCTCTTCGTTGTACATGTCTCCTCCGTACTGGAACAGTAAGGAGAAATACATGGACAGATCCGGTACGTTACTCATGATGGACGTGGTCGCGGTGGCCGTGGAAGAAGAACCTGCTGCGGTAGGAATCCCTACGGAGAGGTTGTTGCCCTGAATGGTGGGCAGCTCTTCAATGAGCTCTTTCCAGGTCTGGGGGATCTCCAGATCCAGTTCTTCCATGATGTCTTCCCGATAGAACATAACGTTAAAGGTCTGTGTCTCGGGAATCGCGTAAATATGCTCATCCAGTCGGTACTGTTCATAGGAGCTTTCAGAATAATGGGAAAGCACTTCCTGCCAGTCCGGGAACTGGGTGATATCCTCTGCTGCGTGACGCAGTGCAAAGTTAACCGGCTGGTCGGATCCTACGGATAAAACCACGTTCGGACCTCTGCCTGCCAGTACGGCATTTAACAGAGCCGAAGGATCGACGATCTCTACGTTGACCTTAATGCCGGAATTGATGGTGAAGTCATCGTCCACCATACTCTTTAAGATGGTACCCTGATCACGACCGGTCAGGACCCATACCTTGATGACCTTGTCATCGGAATCCTCGTCGTATACATCGCCGACGGAATTGTAATCTACAAAGAAGGAAGCCACAAAGGACTTGACCTCATGTCCCACCTTCTGGAACCCGTTGGCCTTATCCTTTACCGGCTTGGTACCGGAGGCGGTCACTTCGATGTAATCCACATCCAGACGGGTCTGGCTCAGGTTAAGAGATGCGGTACCCAGTGCAGTGATGTTATCCTTGAAGGCTACGAACTCGGTAGTGATCTTGTTGGGCTTTTCACAGAAGCGTTCCAACTGCTGTGCCACCGTCTGTGCCGTAGCGATGTTGTCTGCCTTCTGTCCGGAATAATCCACCATGTCGTCTACCAGCTTAAAAAGACGCTTGGATTCCAGATCCATGGCTTCCAGTACTTCCGGATAGGTGGTGTCGATATGATAATCGCGGTATACATCCGGTGTTGCTCCGGTGTAGACCAGTACTTTTCGGTAGATCTGATTCAGGCGGAAGGTGCAATCTTCCATATCTTCCAGAATCTTTCCAAGGCCGCCTAAGGAAGCGGTCAGACGAACGGAATGGGTGCCCTTGGTCAGGTAGAAATCGTAAGGGGTTCCTTCGTCATCAGCCAGGGTCAGCAGATCCCAGTCGTTGTTGTAGCCAAAGGAGATCTCACTTACTTCCTCGAAGGGTATCTCGCCATCAATATATAAGGTACGGTTACTTACGTTTCCGCGGTTGTAGTTCTGACGACCCTTAACGGTCAGGTTGTAGAAACCGTCTTCGGGAACTTCTACATTCCACTCGATCCACTGGGCGTTGGTTCTCCATGCATCACCGCCGACGTAGTTTAATACGGTGTGTGCCACGGAATTCGGCTGTGTGGAAGGGGAAGAACGATCATACTTTGCATACAGAGAAGACTCGGAACGATAGGTGGAATCTTCCCCCTGTACGATCTGCACAAATCCCTCCGGTGCAGCGGATGTGCTATGTTTTGCCTTGTAATCTGCGTAGGAATCCAGTTTAAAAATACTTGTAAAAACAAGGGATTTGATCGCCATGGGCTCATTGATGGCATCCAGCGTCACCTCGTTCTTACCCTGTTCCAGATAAAAACGATAAGGCTCTGTTACATATCCCAGCTTGTCGCAGAAATATGCATGCTGCCAGTCAAATACTTCCACCTGTGTAGGACGGATCTCGTTGCCCTGGTTATCGGTTTTGACTGGACCGCCGTCGGTCCAGATACGCGTAAAGGAAATGTTGAGAGCATCATCAAAGGGAAGCTCTCCGTTAATATAGACGGCACGTTCTGCCGCAACACCCCTGGATTCAGGGATGAGATATTCGGTATAAAGATTGTAAAAACCTGCCTTGGGAACATCCACGGTAAAGGTAACCTTGGACTCGGTCTCGGTTACCAGCACCTGCTGCTCTCCTTCATAGGAAGCTTCCAGTCTGGCTTCACCCTCAGCGGTAAAGTCTGTGATATCCACTACCACATCCTGTGCAGACAGTGCTGCGCCTTCATGGGCCTGAAGATAGCCGGTGTAGGTGCCGGTCCGTTCCATACCGGTAACGTCCCTGGTCAGATCCACACCTTCATATTTGTCATGAAACGTCTCTGTATCGCGCAGGTTCAGTAATACACACAGCAATACAAAAGCCACGATCACTGCTACGGTGATCAGGGTTTTCTTCATCCACCCCTTCATAATTCCCTCCAGAAAAAATCCTAATTCTTCCCCTGGGCAAACACCCAGAAGCAAGGCTTCGGTTCGTACTTCTCATCAAACAAAAGCGGACATTGGGGAAGTCCGTTGGTATTGCCGCCTCCTACATTGGAACGGCTCTGCAACCAGGAATAGTGATCTGCGGTTCCCCAGAATGTGATACCCGTAACGTGTACTTCACCGGACTCGTTTACGGATCGTAAAGCAAAATACAGCGTACTATATCGTTTACGTTGTGCTTCGTACTCTTTTTCTTTCGCTTCGGCGCTGCCGTCGTAGTCATCGCTGGCCTGCAGATCCATCTCGGTGATCTGCACGTTCCCCACGATCCTGCCGTATAGCTTGGCCGTATACTCTACGTCGGAAAACGCCGGTGTGGACATATTGTAATGTCCCTGCATACCCATGGCGCTGATACGGGTTCCCTCCCCAGAGGGTCCTTCCGCATCCTTGATCTCCTGAAGGAGGGCTGCAATGCCTTCCCGCTTTACCGAATTGCATTCATTGTAATCGTTGTAGTAAAGCTCCAGGGTTTCCGGTGCGTATTTGTTCGCATAGGTAAATGCGTTGATGATGAATTCACTGCTCTGATAAATGTGATACCAGCTGGAGTTGCTTCCGTGGCGGTCTTCGCTGAGTTTCTCCTCCGGCTTCTCTGCGTCGGTACGGAGCTTTCCTCCGTTGTCGGAGATCGCTTCATTGACCACATCCCAGCCATAGAAAAGGTCTTTGTATTTGCTGTCCTCTCCCGTAAAGTGGGTAAGTACTTCCCGAATGTACCACTCCAGGCGTTTGTTCATGGTTTCCTTGTCTACATAGGGATTGTTCTTGTCGTAATCCTCATGGAAGAACCACTCCGGTGTCTGGGAATGCCAGACCAGGACATGTCCTCTGACCTGAATGGGACGATCGGGAAACTGTTCGTTGTAATCGCAGAGGATGTTCAGGATCTTCTCTGCTCTTGCAAAGCTTAAAACGGGAACCGTAATAGTCTCACCGTTTAATGTATCTTCTTTCGTACCGGGACAGACCGCTGTGGAATAGTTAAACAGCGCATCCGGTTTTAACTCGTTTCCCAGGGTGACTGCATTAAAATGCGTACTGATGATCCGCCATACCTCCGGGTCGTCGGCTTCTGCACCGGTAACGGCGCAGCCCACTCTGCATCCCATCACTTCCTGTACCGCATCCCGCAGTGCAGGGATCTCAGTGGTCAGCGCAGCATCCGTAGCGTTCATCTCATCCTCCTCAGTCTCTTCTGTAGCATTTTCTGAGGATTCCTCTTCTAATGATACCACAGATTCCTTGTCCTGGTGCATCGTTTCACCTGCGATCTCCTGTGCTGGAGAAACCCCAGTATTTGCACCGCATCCCGCGATATTTACCACAGAAAAGGCCAAAATGCTTAAAACGATTAAGTAAAACTTCTTCTTCATGATCCCAGTATATCCAAAACGCATAAGTTGTACTTCTCAAATCTCACCTTTCATTTACCAGATTTTGCTAATTTTACAAAAACCCTATCAGAAAAGAAGAAAGCCTGTGCAAAATCCACAATCGGAATTCTGCACAGGCTTTTATTGCCTAGGCATTTGTTATCAAATGCCCAAATCTTGCTGTATCGCACGAAGTGCCCTCTCCTGGAGCGGGTTCGCCTTTTCCACATCTCCCACAGGTCCACCCGGGGTAAAGGTCATCTCCCAGGGGCAGGCCGTTGTATAAGGCTTCCAGGTTGCCATGGGCGCCCCGTCCGCATCGGTGCCGTTGGGGTCTCCGGATGCAATAAAGTTTGCCCAGTAATTGCACATCTGTCTGGCCAGGTCATAATGATGTCCCACAAAGGGTCTGCTGCATTTTGCCAGGGTCTCAAAGAAGAACCACAGATCCACGGAGTGGAAGGTTCCCGGATGATCCTCTCCCGGAATGTCTGCATCAAACCGGTAATAATACACACCGGGCAGGGAAGGGATCTTCTCATTGGCGATGGCTTCCGCCTTGATGGTGCTCTCGATAAAGTTAACCGGCACATCACTATCCGGCAGCTTTCCGGGGAATTCGTCCGTGGTATTGCCCGCCATGACCGGCACCGGAGCTCGCTTTCCTTGTGCAAACAGCTTCATGGGATCGTCGGTGGTAAACTTTCCGTCCACAATGCCCATAAACCAGGGATGATCCTCCCGGAAGGCCGCATATTTTTCCTTAATAAATTCCGCGTCCAGTTTTCTGGCTTCCTCCAGGGTGTGCACACCCATAAATTCAAAGAAGCTCTGCCCAAGCTCTGCGGCTTCCTCCAGGGTCTTTCTGACCACGATGCGGGAGCCCTGGAACGGATCCCG
>JAILDL010000058.1 GCA_024689465.1 Lachnospiraceae bacterium | reverse complement strand
ATGGCAAAGGGGCGCTCCTCGATGGCAGCTGCCTGTCTTGCCATGATCTCCGGATCGGAGCCAAAGATCTGCAGGGATACGTCTCCCTCTGCAGGGTCGATGGTCAGGAGCTCTTCGGTATTTCGGTTGTGATATTCCAGGGCTTTGGCAGAGATCATCTCGGTGCAGACTAATCCTGCACCCATTTCCCTGCATAACAAACGAAAAGGCAGGTCTGTTACACCTGCCATTGGTCCCAGTATGAGATTGTTCTCCAGGGTCACGTTACCAATCGTTAATTGCTTCATGTTTATCGGTTATTTCTTATCAACGTTCTGATCTGTACTTCCGGCTATTCCGGATGTGTACTTCTTATCTGTGTTTCTTATCTACGGTTCTTATCAAGGTTTCTTCCACGTATCTCGAACCCGTCTGTTCGATCATTCATGGATTCATTTCCGATTTTTCTCGTAAATGATCCGCAGCCCTTCCAGGGTCAGGGAGCTGTCGTACACATCGATCTTGTCGGTCTCATCGGAAATGATCCGTCCCAGACCGCCGGTGGCTACCACCTTCATGTCAGAGATGCCGGTTTCCTTCTTTACCCGCTCGATGATGTACTCGGTCTGTCCGATCTGTCCGTAAACAAGGCCTGCCTGCATACTGCTGATGGTTTCCTGGGCCAGGATGGACTTGGGCTTTTTGATCTCAATCTCCGGAAGCTTTGCAGTATCTTCCCACAGTGCCTTGGCGGAAATGCGCAGGCCGGGGGCTGTGATACCCGCTGCAAAAGAGCCGTCCGCGGTAACATAATCGTAAGTGGTGGCGGTACCGAAATCCAGCACCAGCACCGGTCCGCCGTAAATCTCGTATGCAGCCACCGCATCCACGATACGGTCTGCACCGATCTCTCTGGGGTTCTCGGTCACCACCTTGATGCCGGTCTTTACGCCCGGTCCCACGATCAGCGGCTTGCACTCCAGATACCGGATCACGGCACTGGTCAGGGCATGCATCAGGTTGGGCACAACGCTGGCAATGATCACGCCTTCGATCTTCTCTCTGGAAACGTGGTTTAATTCCAGCAGGGAAATGATGTCCATTCCGTATTCATCACTGGTCCTGGGTGTGCCGGAGGTCATGCGGAAGCTGGTTAAAAGCTCCTTTTCCTCATAAACACCGAAGGTAATATTGGTATTTCCTACATCGATCACCAGAAACATGGTTTCATCCTCTTTTTATTCTTCTCTTTTTATTCATCCTCTTCCGAAAGAAGCTCTGCCGGATCTTCCTTTAAGATAAACACCCGGTAAAACAGTTGCAGGGACTGAAACAGTTCCTGCCTTGTGGAACGGATCTTGCCGATGAGCAGCCCGCTGCTGACTTCGTCGTAGAGAGCATCCTCTGCTGCCGCATTGGTCTCCATCACCACCTCGCCCTCTTCATCGAAGGCAATGGTAAAGATCCCGCCCACTTCCTCGGTAAAGAGCACACTGATGATGTGCAGCTCATCCTTTACGGAATCCGGCATCTTCTCAAAAGAAGGATTGAAATAATATTTTTTATCATAGGCATTGGCTGCGCAGAGAATGACTTTCTCCGGTCGCTGCAGTTGCTGTGTTTCTGTCGTTTTATTACTGCTCATAGATTTTCCTTATTTCTCGTGTACTTGTTTCATCCGTATTATCTGCACGAATGCAATTACACATACCCGTACAGTCCTCGCACGGACACTTCTCCTGCATACACTTCCCGAATATTACCGTCCCCATCTTCTACCAGCAGATCGCCGCTTTCCTTAATGCCCCGGGAGATTCCCTCATAGGGTTCCTTGGGATCCAGGACCCGGACTTTTCCGCCGATCCCTGCCATGTGGGTTTCGTAATATTCCTTAAGCCCCGACAGGTCCATGGTCTGTACAAAGGTTTCGTAGGCCTTTTCAAATTCTTCGCAAACCAGAGCGATGAGCTTTGCCTTGCTGATCCGAAGTCCGGTTTCCAGATACAGGGAACTGGCCATATCTGCGATGTCCTCGGGAAAGCTTTCCTGCAGCACATTGATCCCCACACCGATAACGATGTCCCGGATAAGGAATTCCTCCATGGTCATCTCTGTCAGGATACCACAGATCTTTCGTCCGTTTAAGACGATGTCGTTGGGCCACTTGATCTGCAGCTTCTCCTGCATGTTTTCGGGAATGCAGGCTGCGATGGCTTTTGCTACCGCAACGGCCATGACCAAGGTCAGAGTGGATGCCTTTTCCGCGGGAAGCTCCTCTTTCTTAAGGAGCAGGGTCATGGAAATGGTGGTACCGGGCGGTGACTGCCAGACTCTGCCCATGCGGCCTCTGCCGCCTTCCTGACTGCCGGCACAAACCAGGGTGCCGTCTGCAGCCCCCTTTTCCGACAGGGCCTTGGCGTCGGTATTGGTGGAGCCGGTCACTTCTTCCCAGACTATGGTCTGTCCGGCCCATTTGCTATGCAGATAGCTGCGGATCTGCTCTTCTCCCAGGATCTCGGGTGCACGAAGGAGACGGTAGCCCTTGTTTCGTACCGCTTCGATCTCATACCCCTCTTCCTGAAGGCGCCGTATCACCTTCCAGATGGCGGTACGGGAAACGCCGCAGGCATCACAGATATTCTGCCCGGAGACACCCTCCGGATTCTCCTGTAAAAAGGTGAGAACTTTGGACGTAAGAGATTCCATTAAAACTTTGCTCCAAGGGTCGCTGCCATCACCGCTTTGATGGTGTGCATGCGGTTTTCTGCTTCGTCAAAGACGATGGAAGCGGGAGACTCGAAGACTTCGTCGGTCACTTCCAGCTCCTTAAAGCCGAAACGCTCGCCCATCTCCTTGCCGATCTTGGTATTGAGGTCATGGAATGCAGGCAGACAGTGCATAAATACGGCCTGAGGACCGGCATTGTCCATGATCTGTTTGTTGACCTGATAAGGGGAAAGCACTTTGATCCGCTCTGCCCATACTTCGTCGGGCTCACCCATGGATACCCATACGTCGGTGGAAATGACGTCTGCACCCTTTGTGCCTTCCATGGCGTCGCTGGTCAGCGTTACAGAGCCGCCGTATTCCGCAGCGATCTCCTTACAGGTCTTTACCAGCGCTTCATCGGGGAAATAAGAGGGATCGGTGCAGGATACGAAATGCATACCCATCTTTGCACAAGCCACCATCAGGGAATTGCCGGTGTTGTACCGGGCGTCTCCCAGGTAAGCCAGCTTGATGCCCTTTAAATGGCCGAAATGCTCGCGAATGGTTAAAAGGTCGGCCAGCATCTGGGTGGGATGGAACTCATTGGTCAGGCCGTTCCATACGGGTACGCCGGCAAATTTTGCCAGTTCTTCCACAATGCTCTGATCAAAGCCTCTGTACTCGATGCCTTCAAACATCCGTCCCAGAACCCGGGCGGTATCGGCGATGCTTTCCTTCTTGCCGATCTGGCTGCCCGCAGGCTCCAGATAGGTGCTGCCCATTCCCAGATCGTGTGCCGCTACTTCAAAGGCACAGCGGGTTCTGGTGCTGGTCTTTTCAAAGATCAGGGCCACGTTTTTGCCTCGCAGTACGTCCACAGGAATCCCGTTTTTCTTCTTTGCCTTTAAGTCGGCTGCCAGATCCAGAAGATAGGTGATCTCTGCGGGTGTGTAGTCAAGCAGCTTTAAAAAGCTGCGGCCTTTCAGGTTCTGTTCTGTACTCATGCTGCACTTCCTCTTTCTCGTTTTTTTCTGTATTCCCATGCAATACCTATTAATTATACTACCTGCTGCGATTCCCCACAAGAAAAGGCCTTGCGGGGATGTGCTCCTTCGCAAGGCCTTCGTCATTTTATAAGGTCAAAACTTTCTGCAGATTACTTGGTAGATACGATCTCCTTCACGGATTCTGCCAGACCGGCAATGCCCTGGATCTCGGAAGGGATGATGATCTTGGTTGCCTGTCCGTCAGCCGCCTTTTCAAAGGCTTCCAGACTCTTGATGGTCAGGACGGCCTTGTCAGCGCCTGCTTCCCGGATGAGACGGATACCTTCGGCATTTGCCTGCTGTACCTTGAGGATGGCCTCTGCCTCACCTTCTGCTTCGCGGATCATCTTCTGCTTCTCAGCTTCTGCGCGGAGGATGGTTGCTTCCTTCTCTGCTTCTGCCTCTAAGACAGCGGATTCCTTCTTACCTTCGGCTACCAGGATGGTGGACTTCTTCTCACCTTCTGCACGGAGGATGGACTCACGTCTCTCACGTTCTGCCTTCATCTGCTTCTCCATGGCATCCTGAATGGCTGCGGGAGGAATGATGTTCTTCAGCTCGACACGGTTTACCTTGATGCCCCAGGGATCGGTGGCGATGTCCAGGGTGGAACGCATCTTGGTATTGATGGTCTCACGGGATGTGAGGGTCTGATCCAGTTCCAGGTCACCGATGATGTTACGAAGGGTGGTGGCGGTCAGGTTCTCAATGGCAAGAAGCGGATTCTCCACGCCGTAGGTGAAGAGCTTCGGATCTGTGATCTGATAGAAAACGACGGTATCGATCCGCATGGTAACGTTATCCTTAGTGATAACGGGCTGGGGCGGGAAGTCCGCTACCTGCTCCTTTAAGTTCACACGCTTTGCGATACGGTCAATAAACGGTGTCTTGAATTTAAGGCCTCTGTCCCAGGTGGTCTGGTATGCACCCAGACGCTCGATGACAAATGCTTCTGCCTGAGGTACCACCTTGATACAGGATACGGCGATCCCCAATGCAATGACTACTAAAATAGCTACTACGATTCCAACTACAGGCATGTTTACATTCCCTCCTCATTTGTGTTTACAGTTTCCGGCTGCACATCCCCGGTGCTCCCTTGTGTCTGCTCTGTACCGTCTTCTGCACTTCTTGCATCCACGATCGCTTTTACCCCCGCGATGGCGATGACCGTCACGACTCTGCCGGCCGGGATCACGGTATCGTCCTCATTGGATCTGGCGGTCCATTCCTGTCCGCCTACGTTGATCATTCCGGTTCCTTCCAGGTTGCTGATATCGGTTAAAACAATGCCCTTTTTACCGATCAGCATATCTGCATTGGTCCGGATCCGGTCCCGGTTGAAAAACCGCATCGCCCACGGCCGTGTAAAATAAAGCAAGCACACGGAAACGCCGATGAAGAAAGCGACTTGTAAAACCAGGTTTCCCCCTGCCAGTGCTACGATCAGGGCGATCAAGGCTCCGGCTGCAAACCAGATGGTGGTAAGTCCCATGGTCGCGATCTCGATGGCGATCATCACAACCAGAAGGATCAACCACAGGTATACGTTGTTCAGTGTCAGTGTCTCCAACATACAAACCTCGATTCTGCGCCATCTGCGGCGCTCCTTACTAGCAATTTCATAGTACACTATTTAAACAGAGGGTTCAATGCTACAGGGCTAAACCTGTGGTTTAAACCGCCAATTTCCGGGAATTGTCGTCCTTTCCAGGGAGTATGCCCGGTGTCCCCTGCCCCGTGAATGCCCGGAAAGCAAATCCAGCTTGCCCAGGCAGTATTTTCCGGGGTCAGAGCATTACCGTGAATGCCTGGGCACCCATATGAGCTCATCCAGGCATATTTTGTTCTATTTTCGCAAAGAAAAACCCGGCAAGTCTGCATCTGAATGCAAACTTGCCGGGTTTTACATGTCATATTATCAAAATTATGTCCTATCAACTGCAATCTTCTCTGCTTACCAGAACACATGATGGCCGATGACGATGCCGTCGGTGTAGCCCACTCTCCGGAAGTGTGTGGCGGTACCTACATTGGTTTCGCCAGCCAGAGCCTGCTGGGCTGCCTGGATACAGGAATCTTTAATATTGCCGTTATAACGGGCTGCCAGCTTGCCGCTCCGTGCCGGAGTAAACTGACCGGAAGCATAGATGACTTCCGTAATGGTATTGGGATAGCCGCCGCTGCGCACACGGTTCATTACCACCGCTCCTACGGCCAGCTGACCTTCGTAAGGCTCTCCGCCTGCTTCGCACTGAATGAGTGCTGCCAGAAGTCTGGCTTCGTCGGCACCGGCAATGACGGCACCCTGATTCTTCGTGCGCTCTTCCTTTGCCTTACGCTCGGCTTCTTCCTTCTGACGCTGCTTAATGGCTTCTACGGTTTCTCCCGCATCGATGTGGAAGTCCACGGATACATACTGGGCGGAGAGATAACCGGTCTCTCCTTCGTAGTCCACACTGACCCATTCATCGGAAAGAGTCTCCACTACGTCCAACTCATCGCCGCAGGCAACCAGGCCGTATACACCGGAATCCAGTGAGGGCTCCTTGCGGACACGCAGGGCATCGGATTCTACCGTAACGATGCGCACGCCCACCTTCTCTGCCAACGCTACCGCGTCGTCTTCAAAGAGAAGATAGTCGTTGCGGACCCAGCCTTCCAGATCTCCGGAAGAGATCTTGGTCCAGCCTTCGCCGTTCTCCACGATCCGGCCGCCGCAGTCCTTATACAGAACGCCAACCTTTTCGGAATCCTCGGTAGCTTCTGCCCGGACATTGACCGCGTTGTTAACATTGGCCATGACCAGTGTGCTCTTCTCCTCCACCGGCTCGATGCTGTTGATGACCGAAGGGTCTGCCAGCTGCTCGATCCCGTTAATGGTCAGAGAGGAGGGATCCAAAAGGGAGGCGATGCCTGCCCCGTAATCGGAGAGGCGCACTGCCCTTGCCTGTATGCAGTTAAAAGTGACCATTACCGTTACGCCCAGGAGAAATGCGAAGGCATACCGAAATGGCCGAAGGTTTGTTTTCATCATAATAGCCCGTAAAAATATTACAAAGTTATTAAAATTATTACGGACTCAATATACCAAAAAGTGCCGAAACTTGTCAAGTTTCGGCACTTTTAACCACTTTTCACATCTATATTTTGTGTTTATCTTTTGTAACAACCACAAGACGGCTGCTACGGACTCTTGCTATCACAACCACAAGAAGGGTTCTACAGGCTCTTGTTCTTCTCGGCGCAGGCGATCACGGCTTCCATCACCGCGCTGCGCAGGTTCTTTTCCTCCAGCACTTTTACGGCTTCGATGGTGGTTCCTCCGGGGGAGCAGACCATATCCTTTAATTCGCCGGGGTGCTTGCCGGTTTCCAGTACCATCTTCGCACTGCCAAGGACGGTCTGGGCCGCAAACTCATAGGCCTGCTTTCTGGGCATGCCCTGCTGTACGGCGCCGTCTGCCATGGCTTCGATGAACATGAATACATAAGCGGGACCGCTGCCGCTGACACCCACCACTGCATCCATCCACTTCTCCGGCACTTCGATCCCTTTGCCGAAGCTGTTAAAGATGGTCATCACCTGGCCAAGCTCCACGCTGTTTACATGGGCATTGGCACATACGGCGGTGCAGCCTTCTCCCACCAGAGCGGGGGTATTGGGCATGGCACGGATGATCCGAGTATCGGGGCCGAGAGCCTTTGCCAGGTATTCCAGGCTCTTTCCCGCTACAATGCTGACGACCAGGGTTTCCGGCAGGATGCTGAACTTTATCTCCTCCAGCACATCCGGCAGGACCTGGGGTTTTACGGCCAGAAAGAGCAGGTCGCTCTTTAAGGCTACGTCCTGATTATGTCCCGCAAAAGTGGTGATGCCAAACTGTTCTGCCACCTTCTGTGCGGTAGCTTCTGTATGGGCGGTGCCGGTGATCTCCTCCGGCTTTGCAATGCCCTGCTTTATCATTCCGCCGATGATGGCGGTGGCCATGTTTCCAAGGCCGATAAATCCGATCTTCAAGGTTTTTGTCTCCTTTGTCTGGCTGCTTCAAATAATAGAACGGTGGCGGCAGTGGCGGCATTTAAGCTCTCCAACTGCCCCTCCATGGGGATCTTGATATACGTATCTGCACTGTCCGCCGCTTCCTTGGTCAGGCCGTTTCCTTCGTTCCCGATCAGGAAAGCGCTGGGCCCTGTGTAATCACAGGTTTCGTAGCTTCCCGTTCCTTTTAAATGCGCGGCATACGTCCTTACCCCGTGCTCTTTCAAAGCGCGGATACTGCCGATAAAGTCCTCTGTGTAATAAAAGGGAATGCGAAAGATACTGCCCATGGTAGACCGGATGACCTTGGGATTATAGACGTCCACGGTATCGTTACTCATGAGGATGCCGGTTACGCCGGCGGCTTCGCCGCTGCGGAACATGGTGCCCAGATTGCCGGGATCCTGGAGATTCTCCAGTGCCAGGATGAGGGGTGCTTTGGCTCCTTTCCCGATCCTGCCGGTCTGATCCTGCTGCGAATGGGAGGTTGCCTGCTTTGCGGATCCCATCAGGTCAGCCTCTTCATAGTGAAAACATTTCACCACGGCCAGAATACCCTGGGGGCTTCTGGTATCGGCCAGGCGCTCGAACACGTCCTGCTTTACCACTTCCAGATAGCCTTCCCCTTTGCTCCTTGCGTAGGAGATCAGGTCCGAGAGTGCAGGGTCCGTTTCGGAAATCCCGCCGCCGATGCGGCTTGCCAGCTCTTCACTAAGGTACAGGCAAAGGAGCCTTCCTTTGGGAATCTCCCGGCACATGCGGATCCCTTCTGCTACAAAGGCATCCTGCTCTCTGCGGGCTTTGGCCTGCTTTAAAAGCGTAGCCGTTTCCTTTATACGATTGTTGTTAAAACTGGTAATGGTACATTTCATCACATGGACAGGATGCGGGCTACCTGATACTGGTACTCGTCGATGCTCTTTTGCATGGCCAGTGCTTCCTCGATATCAAAGTCCACAATGCTTCCGTTCTTCATGGCAACCACGCGGTTGGTCTTGCCTTCACAGAGGATGTCTGCTGCATAGGCGCCCATGATGGAAGCCCAGTAGCGGTCCTTACAGGTAGGTGATCCGCCACGCTGCATGTAGCCTAAAATGGTGGCTCTGGTCTCAATGCCGGTGGCTGCTTCGATACGCCTTGCCATGGAGGTGGAATGTCCGATGTCTTCCGCATTGATGATCAGGTGGTGGGTCTTTCCGCGCTTGCGGTTCTTGATGATATTGTTGATGATCTGCTGCTCGTTGAAATCATATTTCTCCGGCAGGAGGATATCCTCCGCACCGTTGGCGATACCGCACCACAGGGCGATATAGCCTGCGTTTCGTCCCATTACTTCGATGATGGAGCATCGCTCATGGGAGGAAGAAGTATCTCTTACCTTATCGATGGCCTGCATGGCGGTATTCACCGCTGTATCAAAGCCGATGGTGTAATCGGTGCAGGCGATGTCCAGGTCGATGGTGCCGGGCAGGCCGATGGTATTGATGCCGTGCTGGCTGAGTGCCTGTGCGCCTCTGTAGGAGCCGTCACCGCCTACGACCACCAGGCCGTCGATGCCGTGCTTCTTGCAGATCTGAGCGCCCTTTTTCTGGCCCTCTTCGGTCCGAAACTCGCTGCAACGGGCCGTTCCCAGAATGGTACCGCCTCGCTGGATCACGTCGGATACGCTGTGCGCATCCATATCGATGATCTCTTCATTTAACAGGCCCTGATAGCCTTTTTTGATTCCCTTAACCTTTACGCCGTTGGCAATGGCTTTACGCACTACTGCACGAATGGCTGCATTCATGCCCGGTGCATCGCCGCCGCTGGTCAGGATACCGATGGTCTTTATCTCTTTCGCCATTTGTTTAACCTCTCTTCCAAGGTGACATGTTACCCTCATTTTAAACTTACAAAGGCTTAAATACAAGATTCTAAGCTTTTACCACTACGTTCCCTACGCCAAAGGTATCCTTAAGGGCATCCAGGAGGACCTTATCTGCCGTAACTCTCAAATTGGCGGGCAGTTCCTTCTTGGCCTTGATGTCCTCCACGTAGATGATCACCCGGTCGGGGCCGTCGCTCTTTTTGAGGATCTCCAGAAGGGCGTCGTTCTTTTCCTCATACTCCTGCTTAGTTGCAAAACGGATCCACAGCTGTCTGGGCACTTCATCAAAGGGGGTGATGCCCTCGCAGATCAGCTTGGCGTCTTTGTTTTCTTCTACACTGGCACGGCCGGTAATGAAGACCTTGGCGTCCTCTTCCAGCTTATCCGCGTACTTCTCGTAATCCCTGGGGAACACGATGACTTCCACGGTGCCCACCAGGTCTTCCACGGTCAGGAAGGCCATGACCTTGTCGTTCTTGGTATACTTGATCTTCTTTTCCGTAATGAGGCCGCCGATGGTCACCCTGGTACCGTCCTTGACCTTTACCACGGTATTTCCCTCTTCCCCTTCGGGCATCTGCATGAAATCGCCGGTAAGGGCACTGATGTGCTTTTCCCACAGATCCCGGTAATCTTCCAGAGGATGTCCGCTGACGTAGATGCCCAGTACTTCCTTTTCAAAGGCCAGAAGCATCTCCTTGTCATACTCGCCCACGTTGGGCAGCTGGACGCTGAACTGATTCTTCTCATCGTCTCCTGCCAGATCAAAGAGGCTCATCTGACCGGCCAGGTTGTTCTTTTTATCCTTCTGCAGGGTGTCCATGATGCGGATGTAAACGCTCATGTACTGCTTGCGGGTACCGCCCAGGGAGTCGAAGACGCCGGCTTTGATAAAGTTCTCCACCGCACGCTTGTTGACACCTGCTTCGTCGGTGCCGCTCATCCGCTGGATAAAGTCCTCCAGGTCCTTGTAGGGGCCGTTTCTCTTACGTTCCTCCACGATGCCGTCAATGATGGGGCGTCCCACGTTCTTAATGGCGGTCAGGGCATAACGGATCTTTCCGCCTGATACAGAGAAACCTGCTTCTCCTTCGTTGATGTCCGGAGGAAGCAACTGGATGCCCATGGTTTTGCACACCAGGATATACTCGGATACCTTGGTGGGATTATCGATGACGGAGGTCATGAGCGCCGCCATGAATTCCACGGGATAGTAATATTTCAGGTACGCGGTCTGATACGCCACCACCGCATAGCAGGCGGCATGGGACTTGTTAAAGGCATACTTTGCAAAGTCCACCATGGAATCGTAGATGCCGTTGGCGATCTCTGCGTCGATTCCGTTCTTTACACAGCCGGGGATGTTGATGTTCTTATCGTAATCCTGCCTGCCGTGGACAAAGTACTGGCGTTCCTCGTCGATGACGTACTGTTTTTTCTTACTCATGGCCCGGCGGATGTTGTCCGCGGCGCCCATGGAGTAGCCTGCCAGGTTCTGCACGATCTGCATAACCTGCTCCTGGTAGACGATACAGCCGTAGGTGGGCTCTAAGATGGGCACGATCTGGGGGCAGGGATAGGTAATGGCCGACTGGTCATTCTTTCCCTTGATGTACTTGGGGATAAAGTCCATGGGACCGGGACGGTACAGGGAGATCCCCGCGATGACGTCCTCTAAGCTCTGGGGCTTTAATTCCTTCATGAAATTCTTCATGCCGCCGCTTTCCAGCTGGAAGATGCCTTCGCATTTTCCGGTGGCAATGGAAGCGAGAACGGCTTTGTCGTCGTAGTCGATGTGATCGATATCGATGTGTGTTCCGGTATCCTTTTCGATCAGGTTCACTGCATCGTGGATCACGGTCAGGGTACGCAGACCCAGGAAGTCCATCTTTAACAGGCCCAGTTCCTCGATGGTGGTCATGGTAAACTGGGTGGTGATGGAGCCGTCGGCGCCTCTGGATAAGGGCACAAACTCGTCCGCCGGCTTCTGGCAGATCACGACGCCCGCCGCGTGCATGGAGGTATTCCGGGGAAGTCCCTCCAGGCGCTTACACATATCGATGAGGTTGTGCACCTGTTCATCGGATTCGTAGAGCTTACGGAATTCCGGATTGATCTCCAGCGCCCGATCCAGGGTGATGTTTAATTCCGTGGGCACCATCTTGGCAATGGAATCCACATAGTTGTAGGGCAGGTCCATTACACGGCCCACATCCCGGATGACGCCCTTGGCGCCCATGGTACCGAAGGTAACGATCTGTACCACCTTGTCATCGCCGTACTTTCTCCGCACGTAGTCGATGACCTCCTGTCTGCGCTCGAAACAGAAATCCACGTCAATATCGGGCATGGATACACGTTCCGGATTCAGGAAACGCTCAAAGAGCAGCTGGTACTTAATAGGATCGATGTTGGTGATCTTCATGCAGTAGGACACGATGCTGCCGGCTGCGGAGCCACGGCCCGGTCCTACGGGAATGTCATGTTCTCTGGCCCAGTTGATGTAATCCCACACGATGAGGAAGTAGTCCACATACCCCATGCGGCGGATTACGGAAAGCTCATAATCCAGACGTTCCCGCAGAGTGCCGTCATCGTTGGGATAACGCTCTGCCAGACCGTCCAGACACAGTTTGTTTAAATAGGTCCAGGAATCGTACCCTTCGGGCACTTCAAACTTCGGCAGCTTCGTAACGCCAAACTCGATCTCCACATGGCAGCGGTCTGCGATATCCTGGGTGTTTTCGATGGCATCGATGGCGAAGGGGAAGATCTCCCGCATCTCGTCTTCGCTTTTTACATAGTACTGTCCGCCTTCGTAGCGCATGCGGTTTTCATCGGATAGCTTCTTGCCGGTCTGCAGGCACAGCAATATGTCGTGAGGCTCCGCATCGGACGCGAAGGTGTAGTGACAGTCGTTGGTGACTACCAGCGGGATGTTCAGCTTGCGGCTCATGCGCATAAGTTCGGTGTTGACGGTTTCCTGGGCAGGGATGCCGTGGTTTTGCATCTCCAGGTAGTAGTTGCCTTTTCCGAAAATGCCTTCGTATTCCAGGGCACATTTCTCTGCTTCTTCGATCAGGCCCTTCTGGATATAGCGGGGCACTTCGCCGGCCAGGCAGGCCGAAAGGGCAATGATGCCCTCGTGAAATTCCCGGAGCACTTCCTTGTCCACACGGGGTTTATAATAGAACCCTTCGGTAAAGCCGCGACTTACGATCTTTACCAGGTTTGCATAGCCTTCGTTATTTTCAGCTAACAGCACCAAATGGTGGTAGCGTTCCTCACCGCCGGTCAGTTCCTTGTCAAAACGGGAATTGGGGGCCACGTAGACTTCACACCCCAGAATGGGATTGATCCCCTCTGCCTTGCAGGCTTTATAGAAATCGATGACACCGAACATCACGCCGTGGTCGGTAATGGCCGCTGCGTTCATGCCCAGCTCCTTCACCCGCTTTACGTACTCCTTGATCTTGTTGGAGCCGTCCAGCAGGGAATATTCGGTATGTGTATGCAGATGAACAAATGACATTTTCTGACCCCTTTCGAAAATACATTCTCATTCTAACATCTTTTGAGTCCCATTTGTTTCCCTTTAAACCAAGGGTTGTTTTTTTCTGCGGATGCCTCAAAACAAACGTTTAAAAAGGCCGTGGCATTTTCGCCACGGCCTTCCTGTTTATATCCTCGGGTAATTCTGTTTTTACAGGTATTTCTTCAGCGCATCTACGCGGTCCAGCTTCTCCCAGGGAAGATCCAGATCGTTTCTGCCGAAGTGACCGTATGCTGCGGTCTGCTTGTAAATGGGTCTGCGCAGATCCAGCATCTTGATGATGCCGGCGGGACGCAGGTCGAAGTTTTCACGTACCACCTCTACCAGCTTCTCATCGGAGATCTTGCCGGTGCCGAAGGTATCCACGCGAATGGAGGTGGGCTGTGCTACACCGATGGCGTAGGACAGCTGAATCTCGCACTGATCGGCCAGTCCTGCTGCCACGATGTTCTTTGCTACATAGCGGGCTGCATAGGCTGCGGAACGGTCCACCTTGGTGCAGTCCTTTCCGGAGAAGGCACCGCCGCCGTGACGGGCATATCCGCCGTAGGTATCTACGATGATCTTGCGGCCGGTGAGACCGGCATCACCGTGAGGTCCGCCGATCACGAAACGACCGGTGGGATTGATAAAGATCTTGGTATTCTCATCTAACAGCTCTGCAGGAAGAACGGGATCTAACACATACTTGCGGATGTCTGCGTGGATCTGCTCCTGGGTCACGTCCTCATCATGCTGGGTGGACAGTACCACGGCTTCCAGACGAAGGGGCTTGCCGTTTTCATCATACTCTACGGATACCTGGCTCTTTCCGTCGGGTCTGAGGTAAGTCAGGGTACCGTTCTTACGTACTTCGGTGAGCTTCTTAGCCAGCTTGTGTGCCAGAGAAATGGAGTAGGGCATGTATTCAGGGGTTTCGTTGGTGGCATAACCAAACATCATACCCTGATCGCCGGCGCCGATGGCTTCGATCTCGGCATCGCTCATCTTGTTTTCCTTTGCTTCCAGGGCCTTGTCCACACCCATGGCAATGTCGCTGGACTGCTCATCGATGGCAACCAGAACGGCACAGGTGTTGGCATCAAAGCCATACTCGGATTTGGTATAGCCGATCTCCTTTACGGTATCACGTACCACCTTCTGCATATCCACATAGGCGTTGGTGGTGATCTCGCCGGTTACCAGTACGAAACCGGTACAAGCCACGGTCTCACAAGCTACACGGCTGTTGGGGTCCTGCTCCATGCAGGCGTCCAGGATGGCATCAGAGATGGCATCGCAGACTTTGTCGGGATGTCCTTCAGTAACGGACTCGGAAGTAAACAGTCTTTTTTCCATAAAAACCTTTCTGTGCATTCGCACGAATCCAAATGTTAGTATGCTTTTTATGTCCTTTGGGGCATAAAAAAATCCGCTCACAAAAAGCGGATCGGAAACGATAATCAAATCCTCTTATTGTTCGATGATGTCTTCGCTCAGGTTGGCACCTTCCTGTAAAAGGGGTTGCCGTGGCTTCATCGGTCCTATGTACCTCCACCACTCTGAATAAGAGATTACAATATGGAATTTTCATATCTGTGAAACTAGACTACACGAGCCGCTTCTTTTTGTCAACAACAAAACGGCTTCCGAAGAAGCCGTTTTATACAATCATTTTGAATTGTAGTCTTGTGAATGACAGATCCCAAACCGGTCTGCAGGTTGGATACGGCCTCTAAGCTCACCCGATCTTCATCTGGAACTTGCGGAAATCCCGCTCGCTCTCCACCAGCTCGATCTGTCCGCCAAGGCCGCGGAGCTTGCCGTCAAAGTTCTCATAACCGCGCTCGATGAAATGGATGTCATCCACAGTGGAATACCCCTCAGCTGCCAGGGCTGCCAGCACCAGGGCTGCGCCTGCACGCAGGTCCGGAGCGGTCAGGGCGGCTCCTGTATACTTGGGAATCCCGGTAATGATGGCGGCGCTGCCGTCCACTACCTTGATATCCGCACCCATGCGGGCCAGTTCGTCTACGTACTTAAAGCGGTTTTCAAAAATGGACTCGGTCACGATGCTGGTTCCTTCGGTAAGGGCCAGGGTCGCGGTGATCTGGGGCTGCATATCCGTCGGAAATCCGGGATAAGGCAGGGTCTTTACCTGGGTATGCTTTAGCGGCTTGGATGCCACAACGCGTACGGCATCGTCGGTCTCTTCGATCTCACAGTCGATCTCCCGAAGCTTGGCGGTAATGGACTCCAAATGCTTGGGAATCACGTTCCGCACAGTAACATCCCCCTTGGTGATCGCTGCTGCGAACATAAAGGTACCTGCTTCGATCTGATCGGGAATGATCATGTATTCGGTTCCATGAAGTCTGGTAACACCTTTGACACGGATCACGTCGGTTCCTGCACCCTTGATGTTGGCTCCCATACTGTTTAAGAAGTTGGCCAGATCAACGACGTGGGGTTCCTTCGCTGCGTTCTCGATGATGGTGGTGCCCTCTGCCAGGACGGCTGCCATGATCACGTTCATGGTGGCGCCTACAGAGACCACATCCATATAGATATGGCTACCGGTCAGGGTCTCGGCATCGGTAATGATCAGACCGTGTTCAATGGAAACACTGGCACCCAAGGCTTTAAAGCCCTTGATGTGCTGATCAATGGGTCTGCTGCCGATGGCACATCCTCCGGGGAGGACCACTTCTGCATGGTGTTTCTTTCCCAGCAGAGCGCCCAACAGGTAGTAAGATGCACGGATCTTTCGTACAAATTCGCCTTCCACAACCAGTTTGTTCACCAGTGCGGAACAGATACGAACGGTATGCCGGTCGATGCGTTCTACCTTAACACCAATCTCCTGCATGGCTTCCAGCAGGACGTTGGTGTCGTTCACATCCGGCATGTTCTCTATGATAACGGGATCATCGGTAAGAATGGATGCTGCCAGGATACCCAGCGCAGCATTCTTAGCCCCGCCGATCTCAACTTCACCGACCAGCGGATTGCCTCCCTTAATCGCATATTGCCTCATTTTATAAGTACCTCTATCTAAGTAGAAGAAAAAGTCTAAGTAAACGAAATCTTATGATTTCCTTAAATTCCCAATTCCCGTACATAATAACACAGAGTGTCTGTTTTGGGCAAGTCCTTGAAAAAAGGCCCCGGCTTTTGCCGCCGGGGCCTGTAAAAATACTGTTTTTATCAGTTCAGATAATTCAGCGGGTTCACCTGCACGCCGTTGATCAGGATCTCGAAGTGCAAATGCGGTCCGGTGCTGACGCCGGTATTACCGCTCAAGGCGATCTTCTGGCCCTGAGATACGTGTTGTCCTACGGAAACAAGGATCTTACTTAAGTGGCCGTAGCGGGTCTGGCGCCCGTCTGCATGCTGGATGTAGACCACATTTCCGTAGCCGGTTCCCCAGCCTGCCTTTACAACGGTACCGCCGGAAGAAGCCATAACGGCTGTACCCACGGGGGTGGACCAGTCCACACCCTTGTGATAGGTGCTGGCACCCTTAGTGGGGCGTTTACGTCTGCCAAAGCCGGAGGTAAATCGTCCGCCGGAAATGGGCTTGATATAGGTAGGCGGAATCTTGGTTCCCCGCTCCACGATCTTGGGAACGGCTTCCATCACCACGTCTTCCATGATGATCTCCCGACCGGTTTCCTCATTGTTACGATAGTTGACCAGCGCCACGATCCTGCGGTAGCCTGCGGAAGGCTGCTGGAGCGTCTTGGTCTGGGTGGTGTACCACTCGTCGTTGGGCACATACTCGATGGGCGCATCATAGTACTCTTCGATGTAGAGCTCCTCCACACGGTTGACCGACAGCTCCGGCTCCGGCACGGTGATAATGATCTCATCACCCACGCGGATCATGGAGTTCTCGTTTTCAATGGTAGGGTTCATGGCAATGAGCTCTTCCATGGAAAGACCGTTCTGTTCGGAGATCTCCGACAGAGTATCGCCGGACTGTACCTCGTAGATCTTGTTGGTCTCCTGCTCCTTGGTCACCTCTTCGATGGCTGCGGACAGATCGGACAGCAGCGCGGTGGACATATAGGTCTCCACCACCTCTACGGTATCGCCGAATTCCATGCTGATCAGACCGATGTTATAGTCCTCCATATCCAGGTATTCGGTGCCTTCCTCCTCCCGGTAAATGGTGGTAAAGGTAGAAAAGATACCGGTCTCCGGATATAAGGGGGCTTCCTCTTCCTTCAGTTTTTCCTTTGTCACGCTCTCCGATTCCACCCGGGCAGTCAGGGCATTGATCTCACGATCTGCATCCTCGGTGAGGCTTACCTTGTAATCTCCGGTGGTATCGTACTTATCGATGGGGGCCTGCAGAAGGGTCAGGACATCCGTAAGGCTGCCTAAGTTTACGGTGAAATCATTGATCTTCACGGTAAAAGCCTGCTGCATGGAAGGGCGTACGCTCCCCTTTAATACCTCCATCATGGCGTTTCTTACATCTTCTTTTGTATCAACCAGTCCATAGAGCACTTCCTGTCCGGTCACTTCCAGATCCGCATCCAGAAAGACCAGTTCCTCGCTCTGCCTTGCCACTTCCCGGCGGGCATCCCGGAGGATCTCCTCCGCTACGGCCTTGCTCTCCACCCGGCCCACTTCCTGTCCGTTTAGGGAAACGGAAAACATGTTGTTGCCGGTGGATGTAAAGGGAGTATAGCAGGGCAAGAATAAAGCAGCGATGCCGGCTGCCGCCATTGCTGCTTTCCAAAAGGACAGTCTTATGCTCTTGCTGAAACGATAATCCTTGTTACGCATAAAATCCTTCTAATTCCTGTATAAAACTTACAAAATACCAAGATACTGCAGTACCTGGAATGCTACGGAAGCAAGGGCAAGGAGCATGGTGATGATGCCCACTGCCAGTACGCCGCCGTTTCCGCCCTTATCGGTTGCTTCGTCAATGGTATCCTTCAGGGTCTCGGTCTGCTTGTTTAACTCTTCTACCACAACCGCCTGAACATTGCGGTAAACCTTTAAGTTCTCTCTATGGGTAAAGTCCTCGGACCGGGATACCTGGTCTGCGGCTGCTTTGTTCTGATTCTCCACCAGTTCGCTGGTAGAATGAAGCTGGACGGAAAGCTCCGTAACCAGTTTCTTAAGTTCCGACAGTTCTGCCTTTACGGCGTCCAGCTCTTCGCTGCCCGCAGCGTCCTTCTTTTCCTGTTTCTGCTCTTCCAGCAGAGTTTCCAGCTTCCGGATGCCCTGGCTTAAAAGCTCCTCTGCCTTATCTACATTGGCAGCGCTCTTAACGTTCACGGTGCGGATCTCCTGGAGGCAGGCGTCAAAGCCGGCTACCTGATTGCTCAGATCCTCCACCTGGCCTCTGAGGCGCTGGGTCTCCTGTGCTTCTGCCGCATTATTGGCTTTGATGGCATCCTGTCCGCTTAAACGCTGTGAAAGTCTATCGATAAAACTGTCCATATTTTCCTCCAACCTACCCGCCGTGGGTTTGCTATCAATGGGATTGTACCACGTTTTTGCAAGGGTTTGTGCATTTTGTATAATTATTCACATCGATTTTTTCGATGTTCCGTGAAATTCACTATGTATTTACGGTTTGTTCACAATTTGTTCATATTTGATTGTTATATTATATATAACAAATCGAGACGACAAGATAATTTTTTCATAATAGCCCAGGCATCGAAAGGTGTCTGGGCACTCCTCATTTTATGGGGAGTTTTTGTATGCCGCGACCTTCCTTTGTGCCCGGCCTTTTTTTAATCCTCCGGGATCCGGCTCTCCTGGATCTCCGTATTCAGATTCTCCATGCGGGCATCCAGCAGGGATACCATCTTCGCACATTCGATCAGCTCATTTTCCAGATGATCCGGTACCAGACCGGTAAATTTATAATGGATCTTGTGTTCCAGACTGGCCCAGAAATCCATGGCAACGGTACGGATCTGGATCTCCACCTTGGTCTCCACGATCCGGTCGGAAAGGTATACCGGAATCTTTACCAGCATATGATAGCTTTCGTATCCGCTGGGCTTGGGTGCAACGATGTAGTCCTTTACCGAGATGACCGTTAAGTCGCTCTGGTTGGACAGCATATCCGCAATGCGGTAAATATCGGAACGGAAGGAGCAGATGATCCGGACACCGGCAATATCGTTGACATACTGCACCATGTTATCCAGGGTCACTTCCCGGTCGTTTTTCTTTAACTTATTGACAATGCTCTCTACGGTCTTTAAACGGAACTTGATGTGCTCAATGGGATTATACTGATGCACATCCTGAAACTCTTCGTTAAGGATCTCCAGCTTGGTGGTGATCTGTTTCAGGGCAGCATTGTAGATCAGCATGATCTCTTTATAATTATCGACTTCGCTCTTCCCCTTATCTGCTACAGGTTCCACTTTTCCCCTCCTGCGGCCCTTTGACGCATGGCCGCTTCCTGTTGTATTATAGCATAAACTTATGTAGGAGGACATCCATGTTTCGGCTTTGGGTCAAGGAATGTAAAAGCAACCGACTGGTAAAAGATCTGGAGATCACAGATCCGGGTGAAGACACCCGCACCCACAAGATCATGGGGGCTCTGGAAAAAGCCTGCCACGAGCTGGACCTGGCCGTGCCCATCTGGCTGGATACCAATATCCAGGATTTTAAGCGTACCTCCAAGACCCGCTTTACCCAGGACAGTTTTATTGAAACCATCCCCTTTGACTACCTGGAGATCCAGGTGTTAGAGGAGGATTATTGATAGTCGAAGGCCCGATGCATTGCTGCACCGGGCCTTCTTCATTGGGCAATATATGGAATTTTTGAAGCGTCCTTCTTATTCCCTGATTATTTCTGGCTGTCCAGGAAAGCCTGCAGCTGGCTGTTGGCCTCTGCTACGAACTCGTCGATGCCGTTGTCCTTTAACTTCTGGATGAACTCGGGAAGTGCGGTCTCAGGATCGATGGTACCTGCTTCCAGTGCCAGGGAGTACTGTGCACATACGTTGGACAGTGCGCCTGCCTGTGCTTCTACTGCGGTAGAATCAAAGGAGAAGCCGATGATGGGGATGGAAACGGCGCTGCCGTAGTAGCTCTTGAAGCCATCCCAGAAGTCAGCACCCTGATCTACGGTAGGAGTCAAGATGGTAACGTTACCCATACCATTGGTCCAAGGCTGATAGTCACTTCTCTTGTCGGTAAACTTAACCAGACCGTCTTCTAATTCGTAGTGAACGCCTTCCTTACCATAGTTGAGCAGAGTCATGAGATAAGGATCGGTGTTGAGCAGGTTCAGGAACATCATAGCTCTGTCGGGATGCTTGGAAGCGGTGGAAATTGCCATCATAGCGCCCTGTGCAGAGGTGGTATCGATCTCAGCGGGTGTAACGGGAACCATGGCAACTTCGAAGCCGCGCTCCTGGGTAGCCTGCAGTTCATAGCCTAAGGAGTAGCTCTGGGTACCGATCAGGTACTCGCCGGAAAGCTGCTTAGCGCTTCTGGTGTCGTTTGCCTGCTCTGCATTACCCATTGCAGGATCGATGTAGCCCTTTAAGAAGTACTCACGGGACTGCTCTACAAACTTCTTGAACTCTTCGGATTCATACTTGCTGATGATGGTGTTGCCGTATGCGCCTTCCTTGGAAGGATCCTTGGGATCGATGATGTAGGAAAGAACGTTACCTGTGGTATCACCGGTTACGATGATGGTGTTGTCTACCATACGCTCTAATACAGCACCTTCGATGAGCAGAGGATAGAAGCTGTCGCCTTCACCCTTCTTAACAGTCTCTAAGATATCGCCTAAGGAGAAGTAGTCTGCGTTCTTGATGTCGTCAATGGTATAGCCGTATTTCTCTAACAGAGGAACGTTTACATCCCAGCAGTTCTGGGTTGCGATGTCCTTGTAGCCGGGAACAGCATATACACCGTAGCCGTCAGCACCGGTGATGGTTGCGCCCTGTGTCAGCACGTCGGGAAGCAGGTTCCACAGGTCGGATGCATACTTCTCGATCAGGTTGTTCTCCGGATCGTCCAGACGAAGGAAGTAACCCTTCTTGGAGAATGCGTTGTACTCGTTCTTGGTCCAGGAGCAGGTGAAGTAGATATCTACATCTTCACTGGACTGGATGGAAAGGGTTGCTCCGTCATCGAAGTCACCCCAGGTTCCCCAGATAGGCTCCAGGGTTACATTCAGCTTTTCCTTCAGATAAGCGTTTGCTTCTTCCAAAACTGCGGAATCATCGGTTACGTTGCTTCCTTCCAGGTACCACTTCAGGGTAACCGGCTCGGAAATGTCTACGCCTGCTTCTGCATTGTCTTCTGTTGCAGGTGCATCAGCTGCAGGTGCAGCTTCTTCTGTCTTGGTTTCGGTCTGTGCCGGAGCATCTGCCGCGGGTGCAGCCTGTGTGCTGCCACAGCCTGCCAGCATTGCAGCTACCATAGAGGTAGTCAGCAGTAGTGATAAAACTCTCTTTTTCATTGATAACCCTCCTGTAAGTAAATGAAAAAAGTGTGTATTGTACCCTTAGCCCTTTACGGATCCGATGGTCAGTCCGGAGATGATGTATCTCTGGAAGAACGGATACGCACAGGCGATGGGGAGAACAATCAGTACGACCAGTGCCATGCGCAGGGAGTCCTTGGGCAGGCTGGACATGATGTTGGCTGCCTCGGCTCCGATCATGGCGGAATTCTTTACCAGGAAATCCACCTGGTTTTGCATCTTCATCAGAAGATACTGAAGGGGAATGTACTTGGCATCGCGAATGTAGAGCATGGCGATGAACCATTCATTCCAGTAACCCAGTGCGGTCAGCAGGGATACCGTTGCGATACCCGGCTTGGCGATGGGAACGATGATCCGAAATAAGGTGTTGTACTCTCCGCTTCCGTCGATGGCGGCGGCTTCGATCAGGGAATCCGGCACGCTGGTCTGGAAGAAGGTCCGCATGACAATGACGTGGAAGGGATTGAGAAGTCCCGGCACAATCAGTGCTGCATAATTATTGGAAAGTCCCAGCAGGTTCTTGCACACCATGTAAGTAGGGGCAAGGCCGCCACCAAAGAGCATGGTGAAGAAGCAGAAAAATGTGAAGAACCCACGGTAACGGAAATCCTTCCGAAACAGTGCATAAGCATACATCATAACGGTCAGGACACTGAGAAAGGTACCCAGGATCGTAACCAGGAAGCTGTTTGCGTAGCTCCTCCAAAGCTGGTCGCCTAATTCCAGAACGTAGCGGTAAGCCTCCAGGGACCACTCAGCAGGGATAAAGGAATATCCCACAGTGCGGATACTCTCCTCCGATGTGAAGGAGATGATGATGACAAAGATGAACGGTATGATGCAGACCAGACAAAATGCGGCAAGCAGCAGGTTTATGATGACGGCAGCCGGAAGACTGACGCTGTTATCCAGTTTTCTCTTCATGTATCCTGCCTCCTAGAATAAGCTGCTCTCTTCATCGATCTTGCGGACGATGGTATTGGCGGTCATAACGCAGATGAATCCCACGATGTTCTGCAACAGTCCGGCTGCGGTACTCATGCCGATGTTATTGGTGGCGATCAGGGCATTGTATACGTAGGTATCAATAACCTGTGTCGCCGGATACAGCGGGCCGGAGTTCATGGGCAGGGAATAGAACAAACCGAAGTCTGCGTTGAAGATCTTTCCCACATTCATGATGAACAGGATGATGATCATGCTGCGCAGGTTGGGAATGGTCACATACCAGATCTGCTGCCACTTGCTGGCGCCGTCGATACGGGCCGCCTCATACTGGGTCATGTCGATGCCGGTGATGGCTGCCAGATAGAGGATGGTGGAGTAACCGGTATTCTTCCACATGTTTGCGATGACCAGCAGATAAGGCCAGGGTTTGGGATCGTTGTACCAGTTGGTGATCTCCCCTCCCGCAACTCTCTGCAGATGCACGATCAGGCCATCGGTGGGATCCAGGAAGGCCAGCAGGAAGTAGCTGGCTACGACCCAGCTGAGGAAGTAGGGGAAGAACATCAGCGTCTGATAGCTCTTGGCCACAAACTTGTTCTTTACTTCGTTCAGCATGATGGCGAAGGAAACTGCCAGGACAATGCCCAGCAGGATGAATACGATGTTATATGTCAGGGTATTGAAGATCATATGGGCCGCATCGGATGTGGCGAAGATGAACTTGAAGTTCTTAAGCCCCACCCAGTCGGAATGGATGATGTTGTTGATCACGCCCGGCTTCTTGGTATAGACCACATAATTCTTAAAGGCCAGGACAATACCGAACATGGGCAGATATCTTAGTAAGATCAGCCAGATCACACCCGGCAGGGTCATGGAGATCAGTGCCAGTGTCTTCTTACGCCCGGTAAAGCCCTGGGAACCTTTTTTCTGTGCTACGTTTGCCTTGCTCATATATACCCTCATGTGTGCGTTTCTTACCTTCTGAAATCAGTATAGGTTTTCCCTTTTTTCAAATCACGGCACGCGGTTGTCGTTTTTTGTCCGATTTTGGCATGCATAAAAAATAGCGCCCCCGGGGTAAATCCCGAAGGCGCCTTTCCTATCTGACTATGTAATTTTTCTTTCCGGCAAGGCCGTTTCCGGTCTTTTCTCCAACCGTTTCCGGATTTATCTCTCTACCCGGTAGATTCCTACGCCGTACTTCGGCAGCGTCACTTCCCCGCTCACCGTCTTTTCCCCCAGCATGTCAAACACCGGCTTGTAGAAGGTGACCGGGCGGCTTTCCTTTGCATAATTCAGGATAAATACATAGGACGCACCGTCCTTCTTACGTACCGCCAGCTCGCAGTCTGCCGGCAGATCCAGCAGCTCTCCGTAAGGGGTTTTAACCTGTTCTCTCTCTGTAAAGAAGGAAACCGCATCCTCCGTAAAGGCGGTGGCATAATAGTACACCTTTCCCTTGCCCACCTTGTGCTCTGTGATGGCGCCGTCTCCTGCAAAGTAGGTGTCGTCATAGGTGCCGATGATCTCTCCATCTCCCTTATCCGATAACCGGTCCGCAAAGCCTTTGGCCTGCAGGACGCCGTTTGGTGTCAGCACCGTGGTGTCCTGCTCATCCGGCGGGATCAGGGTAAATTCCTTTACATCCGCTCCGGATAAGTCTGCCAGAAGACCGGGAAGATCCTGCATGACACAGCGACCGTTTAAATCCTTCTGACCACTGCGGCAGCCCAGGATCAGGCAGCCGCCCTGCTCCACATAGCTGCGCAGATGCGCGGCGCGCGCTTCATCCATGATGCAGGGATGGGGGTAAAAGAGCATCTTGTATCCGGAAACATCTGTGCTAAAGCCCTCGTCCTTTAAGTCCACATAGTCAAAGGGTGTATGGCTCTTCTGCAGGGCCGTAAACAGGGCATTGTCACTGATCTGTTCAAATTTCCTGTGCCAGATATCAATGGTGGCATCAAATACGTTGTCGTAATCCCGTACCACGCCAACCTTCGCATCATAGGTTGCTCCGGCGATCTCCTGCATTTTCTCAAGGTCTGCGCGGATATCCTTTACCATCTGCAGGCGCTCGTTATCCCTGCCGGAATAATCCAGGATGCCGTGCCAGTAGATCTCTGTGCCGAAGCAGGCGGTGCGCCAGCGGAAATAGCTGACAAAGTCCGCTCCGTGAGCGATGGACTGCATGGTCCACAGACGCATCTGCCCCGGTCTGGGAGAAGGTGCATCCATGCCGGTGGTCCAGCCGTTTGCCCCGGATTGCTGCTCCATGATGCCAAAGGCCGGAGAAATGGAGCGTACCAGGGTCAGATTCTTGCTCCACCAGCGATCCTTCATAAAGTCCTCTGCCCGATAACCGTCCAGGGTATAGGCAAAGTTGGGATAGGAATCGTAGGTGTAAAAGTCCAGCACATCCCGGCAGAAAGCATGATTGTCCAGATTTCCGAACATGCCGTTGGTGGTGACAAAGTCGTCCTTCTTTGCATACTTGCGGATGATCTGTGCCTGCTCCGCAGCAAAGGAAATGCAGCTGTCGGAGATAAACCGGATGTAATCCAGCATCATATGGGGATTCTGGGTGTTGTGTACCGTATGGCGAGGGCCGTGGATCTGGGCCCAGTCATTGTAGGTCTGATTCCAGAACTCCGTCCCCCAGGCGCTGTTTAAGGCATCCAGGGTGCCGTACTTTTTCTGTACATAGGCGCGGAATGCCCTGTGGTCCGCCTCCGAATAAAAGTCCGATGTTTCGCAGTTAAACTCATTGTCCAGCTGCCAGCCGATGATGCAGCTTCTGCCGGCATAATGGGATGCACTCTTCTCGGTGATGATACGGGACTTTTCCCGGTACACCGGAGAATTGTAATTATAATGTCTGCGGGCACCGTGATGGGTCAGGGTTCCGTCGATCTCCGCATTTAACACCTCCGGATACTTCTCCGTCAGCCAGGCCGGCGGTGTCGCCGTGGGGGTACAGAAGATCACCTGCATCCCCGCTTCTTCGCAAAGGTCCAGGAATTCATCGTAAAAATCGTAGGTAAATTCCCCCTCTGCAGGCTCGATCTTGTTCCAGGCAAATTCCGCGATACGGATCACGCCGATCCCTGCAGAAAGCATCCGCTGCAGATCCTCTTTCCACAGGCTCTTATCCCAATGCTCCGGATAATAGCAGGTGCCCAGTCGTAAACTCTCTTTGTTTAAAATCTGTCTCATAACTCACCCTCTCTTTACTATTCTTTGACAGCGCCGGCTGTCAGGCCATCCATAAAGTATTTGGAGGCACAAAGGAACACGATCAGCAGAGGCAGCACCGCACAGGTACTGGCCAGCATCAGCGCTCCGTAGTCTGTTCCGCGGTCCGAAACCATGGCCCGCAGTGCCAGGGGCAGCGTATAAAGCCGCTCCTTTCGCAGGATCAGATTCGCCTGCATAAATTCGTTCCACATATTGACAAACTGCATGATCCCCAGGGATGCGTAGGCAGGCTTTAAAATGGGGGCGATCACACGGAAAAAGATGAGCCACTCACTGCAGCCGTCGATCCGTGCCGCTTCCATCAAAGAGATTGGCACGTTGTTCTGACAATATTGCCGCATCCAGAAGATCCCGAAGGCGTTGGCGCAGCCCGGGATCACCAGGGCCGCATAGGAATTTACCCAGCCAAATTTGCTCATCATGATAAACCAGGGAATGATACCCGCCGTAGCAGGGATCATCATGGTAAAAAGAAGCAGCGCAAAGAGTTTCTGCTTGCCGGGGAAATCGTATACAGAAAAAGCATACCCTCCAATGGAGCAAAAAAACAATACCAAAAAAGTATAGGAGATCGTCACAAAGGCACTGTTTAAAAACGCCCTGGGCAGATTGATCATCTGCACCATGTTTCCGTAATTCGCCGAAAGGTTCCCTCCGAAGAACATCACCGGCGGGAAGGAATAAATGGCATTGGTGCTTAAGGTGGACATGACAAACATCATGTAAAAGGGAAGCAGCATGATGAATGCGATGATCAGGAGGATCAGATATAACACACATTTCTTTGCGATCTTCATGCCTTGTCCCTCCCCATGGTTTTATTCAGGA
Organism: Lachnospiraceae bacterium; assembly: GCA_024689465.1. Classification (GTDB taxonomy): domain Bacteria; phylum Bacillota; class Clostridia; order Lachnospirales; family Lachnospiraceae; genus JAILDL01. Next base: position 21,717 of record JAILDL010000058.1, on the reverse strand, counting down.
TCACGGAAATGATCACGATCATCACGGTGATCACGTAAGCGATAGCCGATGCGTAGCCGTAGGCATTTCCGCCCTGGGGCGCTTTGCTGAACAGATACATCATCAGCGTCAGGCCTCCGTTGTTGGTACCGCCGCCCAGACCGCCGGTAAGAACAAAGGGTTCGGTAAAGAGGTTGAACATACCGATAGTGGACTGGATCAGGGTAAAGAGAATGATGGGTTTCAGTAACGGCATCACAATAGAAAAGACGATCCTGGAATGGGATGCGCCGTCGATCCTGGCGGCTTCATAGATATCGTTGCTGATGCCCTGCATGCCCGCCAGGTAGATGACCATGTTCCAGCCGATCCATTTCCAGGCAAACATCACGATCACGGCCACCCGGATCAGGCTGCCGTCGCCGCCCAGCCAGTTGACCGGTCCTTTTCCGAACAGGCTCAGCACATAGTTTAAAAGGCCGTAGTTGTAGCCGAAAAGATTGGCAAAGATGATGGTTATGGCTACGGAACTGGTGACCATGGGCATAAAGTAGATGGTCTTAAACAGATTCTGTCCGTGCACCAGCTTGGAATTCAGGATATACGCCAGGATCAGACCACCAAGCAGAATGGGGATATGGGCGATAATACCGATAAATACGGTGTTTTGAAGCGCTTTCCAAAACAGGGCATCCCCCAGCAGGTTGATGTAATTTTCCACGCCGATAAAGTGCATACTGCCCAGTCCGTCCCAGCGAAAAAAGCTGAGGAAAAGTCCTGCGACCATGGGAAATATGCCAAATACCAGAAACAGTATGTAGAAGGGGGCAATGTAAGCATAGGCCACCCTGTACTTTCTGAGATTATAAAGAAGGTTGTTTCCGCCTTTCATCACAAATCCTTTCAAAAACAGGCCGGTCCAAAAACCGGCCTGTATGATACCTGTCTGCTGATTATTTTATTCCTGCCAAACACCGGCATCCTTTAATGTCTGGATCTGCTGCTGCTTTAACTCTGCGCAGGCTGCTTCGATGTCGCTTCCCAGACGTTCCCGGATCTGCTCCGGTGTTTCTCCCGCTTCTGCTCCGGCATTGAAGGAGCTGTAAATGTAGCCTTCTGCCGTGGTATCCATGATGGTGTTGTAAACGGTAGGCACTTCTGCAGCGATCTTTGCTGCAATGGCATTGGGAGACTGACCGCCAAAGTAAGGATCGGGATCGGTATACAGTTCCGGTGCTGCCGTCCATGCAGGCTCATATGCAGGGAAGTAATCTACTGCCTTGAACATGGCGTTCTGGCCTTCTGCCGTGGCAAGCATATATTTTACAAATGCCCAGGCTGCCTCCTTGTTTTCGGACTGTTCCGGGATCACCAGGAAGGATCCGCCCCAGTTGGTGGCAGGCATGCCGCCGGGAAGAACCGTTGCCCCCCAGTGTCCTGCGCCGTCGGGATCAATGTCGGTCTTTAAGAATCCGGAGAACCAGGAACCGGCTGCTACAGAAACGCAGGTGCCGGCCGCATAAGCCGCATAGGCTTCGCCGCTCCACATGTCGATGTCCATATCCCAGCCGTTTTCACGGATCTTTAAGCAGGCATCGATGCATTCCAGATCGCCTTCCCGCTCCAGAACCAGGTTCAGCTTTTCATCGTAGTAATCACGATTGATGAACATCCACTGATAGGGATAGGCAGCGGAGGGAAGAAACCATCTCTGTCCGGGAATGGAAACCTTCTCGGCGACTTCCAGCACGCCGTCCCAGGTCTTCATCAGCTCTGCTACCTCTTCGGGATCGGTGGGAAGTCCCACTTCCTCAAACACATCCGTACGGTAGTAGTAAAGGGTGGGGCCCAGATCCCAGGGGATGGCTACCAGGCGGGTTCCGTCATCGGATACAGCCTGTTCCCACTTAAATGCACCAAAGTCATTCTTAAGGTCCTGTGCTCCCAGGAGATTTAAATCGGTCAGTGCCGTGCTGTTACGATACTGTGCGATATAAGCGCCCTCCACCATGGCAACATCCGGTGCGCCTTCGCCTGCGGCAAGGGCTGTCTGCAGTGCCTGGTGATGGGAGGTGGTATCGGTAAATACCAGCTCTACTTCAATGTTGGGATAGATGGCGTTGAACCCTTCCATGGCAGCCTTAAAGCCGTCATCCCCCGAAGGCCATCCGCCTACTTCGATGTGGGCTTTGATGGAAGCAGGATCTGCATCCACTGCAGCCGCAATCTCCTTTCCTGCTTCTTCGGTGGTTGCCTGGGCGGCCTTAGAGCCGCAACCGGTTACCATAGAAGCACACATCCCCGTGATCAGTAAAACAGATACAATCTTCTGTAGTTTCTTTTTCATTTGTATACCCTTTCCGGATCATCATCCGATCTCTTTCACACTCTTACCTTCCATGAGCTTCGGCTTGACGTTCAGGACATACTTGGGGCGGTCGCCGTTAATGTGACGGAGCAGCAGATCCACGCACGCGGACCCGATCTCCTTGGCATTTAAGGATACAGAGGTGATCTCCACATCGCAGTACTGTCTGCAGAAAACCGCATCAATACTGACAATGGAAAGGTCTTCCGGAACACTGTACCCGTGCCCTCGAATGCTCTTGTAAAAACCAAGGGCCAGTTCGTCGTTAAAACAAACCACTGCGGTGGCGTCGCAGCGCCTCTCCGCAAACTTTTCTCCCGCTTCCATTCCCTTTTCGAAAAACCGCTCCGGGCTGTTCAGCATACCGGTCGGGTCTTCATCGTCTGCGCCAAAGAAATACGATTGGACATCCTTCATTACATCGCAGGTTCGAACATAGTCCTTCCAGGCCGTGATACGGACCTCCGGATTCCTCAGAGAATAGGGCATTGCTGCCGCAATCTTCCGGTGTCCTTTTTTCCGGAGATATTTGATGGCCAGATTCATGGCCGTCATGGCATCACAGTCCACCACCGGGATGCAGCGCTTAAAGCATCTGGTATTGCCAAATGTAGCGCACACTGCCGGTAAAACGTAGTTCTTGCCTTCCTGTTCCAGAAAACACTCTGCCAGATAGGGATTGGGAAACACCACTCCGTCCACCATCAGGTTCTTTACATGGTTGAACTCCACATCCGACTGGATCACCACCATGTAGCCCTGCCTTCTGGCCTCCGCAACCATGCCCTCATACAATTCGATGTTGAAGGCATTTTCCAGTTCCGGGCAGAAGAATAACAGCTGCCTGGTCTTTCTGGTAGCCAGAGAGATCGCCACCGGATTCACCCGGTATCCCATCTCCTCTGCCAGGCGGATGATCTCTGCTTTTTTCTCCTTGTCTACGTAGCCGCTGTTGTTCAGCGCTCTGGAGACCACCGACACAGAGACACCTGCTGTCAAAGCAATGTCTTTTCTGGTAATCATGTCCTTGCTCCTTTTCGCGAAAAAGGTATAACTGAATTCGCTATTATCTTATGCAATCCTGTACATTATGTACAACTTCAAATCCTATGGTCACGTGACCACACATACAAAAAGCATGGTCACGTGACCACAATTTTGCACAGGAAAAGGCTTCGGAATCCAGTGGTTCCGAAGCCTTTTGTATCCGTTTATCCGTATAAATAATTCCGCTCTTTCTGCTTTTATGGTTCATGGAGCGCTTCCGGTTTCTTCGGGATCTGCATTAATTCTCAAATCCGTTGGGATTGTTCTTCTGCCATCTCCAGGAATCTTCGCACATCTCGCGGATGCCTCTCTCTGCCTTCCAGCCCAGTTCCTTCTCCGCCTTCTCTGCAGATGCATAGCAGGTTGCGATGTCGCCGGCACGGCGGGGTTTGATGGAGTATGGGATCTTTACGCCGTTGGCTTCTTCAAAGTTCTTTACGATATCCAGCACGCTGTAGCCGTGGCCGGTTCCCAGGTTGTAAATGTTCAGGCCGCTGCCGGGTGCAAGCTTCTTCAGTGCCTTTACATGGCCAAGGGCCAGATCCACTACATGGATATAATCTCTTACACCGGTTCCGTCCGGGGTATCGTAATCGTTACCGAAAACGCCCAGTTCCTTTAGCTTTCCTACGGCAACCTGTGTGATGTAAGGCATCAGATTGTTGGGGATACCGTTGGGATTCTCGCCGATGGTACCGCTCTTGTGTGCACCGATGGGGTTAAAGTAACGAAGGATCACTACGTTCCATTCCGGATCTGCCTTCTGCACATCCATGAGCACCTGCTCTAACATGGACTTGGTCCAGCCGTAGGGATTGGTGCAGGTTCCCTTGGGGCATTCCTCTGTAATGGGTACGAATGCAGGTGTGCCGTATACCGTTGCGGAAGATGAGAAGATGATGTTCTTCACATTATGCTGACGCATGACATCCAGCAGGGTCAGGGTACCTGTGATGTTGTTATTGTAATATTCCCAGGGCTTCTGAACAGACTCGCCCACCGCCTTGAGGCCTGCGAAGTGGATGACGGAAGTGATGTTCTCCTTGTCGAAGATCTCATTTAATCCGTCCCGGTCCAGAATATCCACCTGGTAGAAGGGAACCGGTTTTCCGGTCAGTTTTTCTACACGCTTTAAGGATTCCTTGCTGGAGTTTACCAGGTTATCAACGACTACAACCTCTTCTCCGGCATTCTGAAGTTCAACCACTGTGTGACTACCGATGAATCCGGCACCGCCGGTTACTAAAATTGCCATATGTTCTCCTCCGTCTGATCTTGTGTTTTGTTTGATCGCAAATTATTCCAAGGAAGCAGCTGCTGCAGTCCTTGTCTTAAATCTAGCGGGAAACACAACTTATCGCAATTCCCTCATGTTATCTAAATCTGTCAAAATGTTGTTTCGTCGCTTCGAAGACTTGACGAACTGCCTGATCAAGCAAAATTGACCGTACAGGCATTCATTACGCTGTGGGTTCTCGGTTACATACTGCCTGCGGAACCCTCGGAAGCTTTCCAGGCATTCACGGCAGCGATCCGGCTCCGGGATATACTGCCTGATCAAGCAAAATTGACCGTACAGGCATTCCTACAGCTCAATTCCGTTCCGCTTACACAGTTCCCGGGCGCTCTCTACGGAATCCACGCCGGTCTTGTTCTTGATGGGCGCGAATTCCTTCTCCCGCACGACCTCATAGGGCAGGCAGGTTCCCATTTCATGGATCATATCCAGGATCAGGGTCTCGTATTTATAGCCGTTGGGGCTTTCCGGACTTACCTTGTTACCCGCTGCATCGATGTAGGGGATCTTCTTCTCTACCCGGTGGAGGGGCATCTTCTCGGACATGATGCGGTATAAGCCGTCCACTGAGAAGAGATAGTTTAAGATGACGCCAAAGTTATAGAGTCTCTCGCCGTCCTCTCCGGTGGCATCCCGCATCTCATCGGTGAGCTCATAATACTCCACGATGGAGGGCTTGCCGTCCTCTAAGCACATCACGCCTACCTTCTCATCGGGAGCATTCTTACGCACAACCTTGGCACCTACGCCCACGTTACCAAGAGCGGTCGCGCCCACAAAAACCGGATCCGCGATGCGCTGGAGCACATTGTCCACTGCAAAGCAGTTCAGCCACTTGATGCCGTTTTCCTTTACTATATCCAGCATGCCGGTGCGGTCCATGGAAACGAACCAGCCACCGTTGCCGTTGGGAGAAGTAGCCAGGCGACCCTTTTCCTCTAAGTAGATCTTTCCTTCGTAGTCGGTGGCGGGCGCCATCTCCTGCATGAAGAAATGGATCTTATCCGGCTGATAGCCGAAATAATCGTGCTCTTTTAAGAAGCGGGTGGTCGCTTCATGATTCTTGTCGCTGGTCATGACAAACAGGTGGATCCAGCTGTCTGCCGCCTTTACCACATCCAGCAGGTTTTCAATGATCCGCTGGAAGATAAAAACATCCTTTGTCAGGCCGATGTTGTACATTCCCTTGGGATCGTCACTGCCCAGGCGGGTTCCCATGCCTCCTGCCAGAAGCACGGCGCCCACTTCGCCCTTTCGGATGAGTTCCAGGCCCTTTGCCCGGAAAGTCTCTTCCTGCTCTGCGATCTCGGAAAGGGTCATGGCTTTTAAGGGCGTGATGTGTCCACGCTCCGGCGCATGTCCGTTTGCCGCCTGTTCCAGGATGGAAAAATCGGTTTGATCGATCTGCGTCAGAAGAGCCTGCTTTTCCCCTGCATCAAGCCCTTCATAGTAACGAAGCAGCTGCTCCTGATGGAAGCGCTGCAACTTACCGGATACGTCTTCGTATAATCCCATTTTGTAACCCCCATGTTTTTGATTTTATCGTATCTGCGAATCGGCCGTCCTCAATCCGTGCCTATCAAATGTTAACCGTTCGCATCCTTGCGTTTGTCACTCATCCTGCGACTGTCTAACATCTCATATTATACGGTTTCTCAGGACTTGCCGCAATGTGCGTTGCGGTACTCATTGGCCGAGACCCCTTCTGCCTTTTTAAACACTCTGGAAAAGTGGGCCACATCCAGAAAACCCACCATTTCCGCGATGTCGCTGATGCGAAGAGCGGGATTCATCATGAGTTCCTTGGCTTTGGCAATGCGGATGCCGTTCAGGATCTCGGAGAAATTCTGGCCGGTGTGCTTGTTTAAGAGCTTGCTCAAATGCCACTGGCTGACAAAGATCTGCTCTGCCACATCTCCCAACCGCAGCCTGTCCGCGTAGTGCTCCCGGATGTAATTCATGGCGTTGGATACGATGAAACTGCCGGCTGCGGTATCGTAGAGGACATCGCCGTCTTCTTCCCGGGGTTTATCCGGGGAAATGCCGGCCTTTTGCAGCTCGCCGGTCATAAACTCCACCGCTTCCTCCAGCTCGTTCATGCGGGAGGGTTTTAACAGGAACCGGGAAACTCCCAGCCGTATGGCTTCCTGGGCATAGTCAAACTCCCGGTAGCCGGTGAGGATGGTGATCTGCATATCGGGATGCTCGCTTTTTAGCGCAGCGATCATCATCAGGCCGTTTACCCCGGGCATGCTGATGTCGGTGATCAGGATATCGGGCTGCTTTTCGTTGACCAGCTGAATGCCCTCCCGTCCGTCAAAAGCAGTCCCGCACACGGTGCAGTTCCATTTCTCCCAGGCTACGCCTCTGGCCAGCCCGTCGGTTATGATCGGTTCATCGTCTACAATGGCTACTCTGTACATCTCCAAGCCTTTCCTTATTGTGCCAAAGGGTTGTTAAGAAACAACCGGCTTAATTCTTACGATTGTATAAATCCAGACTCTTTTCCACGGCCTGGTAGGGTGTAACCCGTCCGGTGAGGATCTGGGGCATGCCGTCAAAGATGGGCTCTCTGCATTGTCCCTGGAAAAGATCCTGTACCGCAGGGGTAAAGCTCTCCGCTCCCGCTACCATGTCTGCCGCCGCCTGTTCCAGGCTGTTTCCCGCTTCCAGGCGCCCGGCTTCGCTATCCTTCAGGGCGGTCATGTTATAGCGGGCAAATTTCTGCACGATCTCATCGGAGGTCATGTAGGAAACAAAGGCAACGGCTGCCGACCGTTTCTCCGGATCGTCCCAGGCTTTCCTGGTGATGTAATAGCCCATGGAAACACCGCCGATCATCTGGGTTGCCCGACGCTTGTCCGTTCCGGGCACGTAGGTCACGGAAAACCGGCTGAGTTTATCGGTATCGATCCCTCCTCCGTCCCCGTTCATGCAGGCCTGAACGATGCTTCCCAGTTTCCAGGAGCCATCCAGGAGGAAAGCCGCCCTGCCTGCGGTAAAGTTGGTGAAGGCTTCGTCATCGGTGGTATTTAGGGTGTTTCCCGCAAAGAAGTTTTCTTCGTAGAGAAGCTTTAATTCCCGCAGGGCTTTTACCCAGTTCTGCCCCATGCGGTCCGAAGCCCGCTGGGGGATCAGCAGATGGTCGCTTGTTCCGGTGCAGTTAAAGACCGCATATTCCCACCAGTAATGGGGAATGTCCCCCAAAGACCCGGCGATGGGTAAAAATCCGGCTTCCTTGATCCTGGCGCAGTCTGTCATGAACTGCTCCATGGTATAGTCTTTCCCCGGCATGTCCACTCCGGCGATGGAGAGGATGCGGGTATTCACATACAGCGCCTCCCAGTAGCCGATCAGCGGCACGGCGTAGGCCTTGTCGTCAATGAGGGAGTGGGGGATCAGCTCCTCCTCCATGTTGGAAGCAAAGTCCGGATACTCTGCCCGGATCTCCTCCAGATCCACCACTTTGCCGGCACGGATGAAGCTGTTGGCGTCTGCTCCGGTAAAGAAAAACAGAACGTCCGGCTCCGAACCGGTTTCAAAATCCTGCAGAATGCGGGTCTTAAAGGTTTCGTCCGAAAGGGAGGACAAGTCGGTGATATTGTAGCCGCTCTCCTCCTTAAAGGCTTCCAGCGCCTCCTGATAATTCTGGGAATTGCCGTCCTCTGCGGTAAAGGTGGTGGTCACCCGGAGAGATATGCGCTCCTCTTCCTCCTGCTGCCTCGGGGAAAGTCTGCCGGAGGAAACGATGACCAGGATCAGGCCCAAAAGGGCTGCTGCCACGATCGTGGCTACCTGCAGCACCTGCACATGGCGATCCGGCAGTTCATCCAGCTTTCTGCCCAGTTTTCTTAAGAATCCCATGCTTCCGAGCCCTCCTTTCTAAGGGTCAGGGTACTGACGGTATGACCGTCCTCGTCCGCACCGATGGTCAGGCCGCATTCCTCGTCGTAGAGCATCTTCAGTCGCTGGTCTACGTTGCGGATGCCGATGCTGACCCGGTTCACCTTTTTCGGTGTATCTTCGTGATTTAAGAGTGCGCGGATCCGCTCTGTATCTTCCTGTGTAAGGATCCCGCTGTCCTTGATGGAAATGAGGATCTTATCGGTCTCCTCCCGGATGGAAAGCTTGACCGTTCCACCGGTTCGCATGTCAATGCCGTGTTCTACGGCGTTTTCCACGATGGGCTGAATGATCAGCCGGGGAACCGGCAGGGTTAAAAGATTCTCCGGCACATCTTTGCTGAAGGAAAACTTCTCCCCAAACCTGGCGGAAATAATGTAGATATAGGCATCCACATAGTCCAGCTCTTCCTTCAGGGAAATGGCGGAGAGCTTCTGCCGGTTGGTGGTGGCTTCCAGCATGGTGGAAAGAGCTTCGATCATGCCGCTCACCTTTTCGTTCCCATTCATCCGGGCTTCCCAGTTGATGATCTCCAGGGTGTTGTTGAGGAAATGGGGATTGATCTGGCTTTGCAGGGCATGGATCCGGGCATCCCGCAGGGCGATCTCCTCTAAGTAGATCTTTTCAAACTGGTTCTTTAATTCCCTGCTCATCCGGTTAAAGGATTCCTCGGAATACCAGAATTCCTGACTGTCTGCCTGATCGGTGATCTCGTAGCCGTAGCGCCCCTCCTCGATGTTGCGGTAGCCCTCGATCAGCTTGTTTAAGGGAAAGACCACCTTTCTCCGGAAAAACAGATACAACTGCATCAGCAGGGGAAACAGAAACAGGATCAGGATCAGGAACACATAGCGCACCGCCCAGATCTCCGCATACAGAGTATCCTTATCCAGCACCTCCTGTGCCACAAAGCTGTGCCCCGACAGGTCCAGACTCCGCTCCACCTCATAGGTTTTCCGGGCAGGCCTGGAAAAGTCCCCGTTTTCATAAAAGACCTGATCGTCCCGGTAGATCCGGCAGGCCAGATAGCCGTTGAGGTCCCGGAAGGAACCGAAGATGTAGTCGCTGTTTAATTCCAGGATCAGCACGCCGTAGGTGATAAAGTCCTGATTTTTCAGGCTGCGCACCATGTAGAAATGACCGGCGATATGGTAGAAATCCACGCCGGTGTCCCGCTTTCTGGACGCAATGATAATCCGCTCCTGGGCTTTGTCGATATAGTCCGTTATGTTGCCGTAACCGGCTCCCACGGTATTGTTGTAGGTAAAATACAGTTTCTGGGGGTTGTCCGCATAGTAGAGGATGGCTGTTTTTAAGGCCTCGTTGTACTTATACTGCTGGGACAAAAACAGGGTGGAGGTGTTGTAGAGGGCCTGGGCATTGCCGTCTGCAAACCAGTCCTCATAGGCTTTTTCCAGGGTTCCCAGATAGGAGGCGTTTTTTGACGCCACCACGCAGTCCTCCAGGCGGTTCTCGCAGACCTGGGCCGCGGTTTTCGCCGCGGAAGCGGTGGACTTTTCCACCTGATCCTGAATGTGGCCGTAAACCACAAACACCACCAGGATGACCATCCCTAAAAGCGGAAAAAGCCACCCAAACAGGAGCATGTACAGCATGCTCCTGCTAAGTGGTTTTCTCCTGATTTCCCTATTGGCTTTCTTTTTCACCATAACTCCGTTACAGCTGCAAAAACTCCTCAAATACCCTGCAGGTATCCGCTGCGGTCTGCGGATCCGGCATTTCGCAGAAAATACGCAACAGTGGCTCCGTACCGGAAAAACGAACGGAGATCCAGCCGCCGTTTGCGAAATAGACCTTGCAGCCGTCCATATAGGATACCCTCTCGGTTTCCAGCGGCAGCTCGGGGAGCTGTTTCTGGTTTAAGAGAATATCCTTGATCTCTTCTTTTCTTGCCTGGGTGAAGGTGTAATCCCGCTCCTCCAGGAAGACCTTGCCGAATTTATCTTCGATCTCCTGCAGGATCTGGGACATGCTCTTGCCCGTCTTGGCGATCATTTCCACCAGAAGTGCGGAAGCGTAGATGCCGTCCTTGCCGCGGATGTGACCCTTTACGGTCAGACCGCCGGAGGACTCGCCGCCGATGATGGCATCCTCTGCATACATTTTAGCAGAAATATGCTTAAAGCCAACCGGTACCTCGTAGCACTTCTGTCCGAAGGCCTGGGCCACACGGTCCAGTCTGTGGGTGGTGCAGATGTTGCGGACCACCGGACCTCTCCAGCCCTTGTAGGCCAGAAGATAGTAGTAGAGGATCACCAGGATGTCATTGGGATGGAGGAACTTTCCTTCATCGTCGATGACACCGATCCGGTCTGCATCGCCGTCAGTGGCAAGACCTAAGTCGCAGTTTTTATCCAGCACCTCGTTTTGCAGGGCATGGAGGGTTCCTGCGGTAGGAGCCGGCAGTTTTCCTCCAAAGAGGGTATCGTGTCGATCGTGGATGGTAAAAACTTCACAGCGTGTGGTCATCAGGATGGTCTTTAAACTGGTCTCGCTGACGCCATACATGGGATCAAAGGCAACCCGCAGGTTTCGATCCCGGATCGCCTTTGTATCCACGGTATCCAGGATGCTGTCCAGATATTCGTTTAAGGGGTAGATCTCCTGAATGAGACCTGCCTCCCTGGCTTCGTTATAGTCCATGCTCTCCACGGGAATGTCGGTCACTTCGCTGATGTACTGCTCGATCTGCTGGGTCTGCAGCTCATCGGCATCCTTTCCGCCGTAGGTAAAGACCTTCACGCCGTTGTACAGCGCGGGGTTATGACTGGCAGTGACCATCATGCCGTAGTGCAGGTTGTGCTTCATCACATAAAACATCACCAGGGGCGTGGGCGCCGACTTGTTGATCAACTCTGCACGGATGCCTTCCTTCGCGAAGACTTCCGCCATCCACTGCATGGCTTCCTTGGACAGGAACCGCTTATCGTAGCCGATGGCAATGCCTTCCTTTTCCACGCCTTCGTCCCGCATCTTATCCGCCATGGCTCTGGCCAGGATCTGAATGTTTTCCTTGGTAAACCCATCTCCGATGATGGCTCTCCAGCCACCGGTACCGAATTTAATCATATGCTCCTCCTCATCCCATGATCACTTCTATGGTTGCTTCCCGGCCGCTTTCCAGTACCGGGATATGCTCTGTCTGTGCTCCGTTTACACGGATCTCCTTTACACCCTTCATCACGTGATCCGGATTGAGCACGTGAATGTGATAGGTGGCTCCGCGGAAGATCCTCTGTACGGAAAATTCCTTCCAGTCTGCCGGCACGCAGGGGTCCACGATCAACTCCGCAAAGCCGGGGCGAACGCCTAACATGTACTCCGTAGCGGAGAAATAGGACCAGCCGCCGCTGCCGGTCATGAAGGGATGATGCGCCCATCCGTAGGTGGAATGATCCCTGCCGGAAATGAACTGGCAATAGGAATAGGGCTCGGATCTGCGGATCTCGATCATGTCGTTCTGATTGTAAGGGCTTAAGGCGTCGTAGAACTTCATGGCCAGATCGCCTCTGCCGATCCTGCAGGCTGCTGCCCATACCCAGGGATTGGGATGGGAGAAGACTGCGCCGTTTTCCTTAAGGCCGGGATATACACGGGTGATAAAGCCGATGCTCATATCTTCCTTGGTGTAGGAAGGGGTGTTGAGCAAAAGACCGTACGGCGTGTACAGGTACTTGTCGATGCTCTCCAGAGTTTTCTCTGCCCGCTCCTTGCCAGCTGCGCCGGAAAGAACGGCCCATGCATTGCTCTCTAAGTGGATCCGGCCTTCCTCATCGGTATGGGTACCGATCTTTTTGCCGAATTTGGTAAAGCCTCGCAGATACCACTCGCCGTCCCAGAGGATCTCGTTGCAGCGGTTCGTTACCTTTTCCCGCATGGCTTCGTAGGTCTTCGTATCCCCTTCGTAGATGGCGCGCTGCTCCGGGGAGATGTGCAGTCTTCCTGCCAGGTAGGCCGTCAGCTCCGTAAACTCTCGAAGGGCCCATACATGTAAAAAGCTTACCATAGCGCTCTCGCCGCCGCCAAGGTTTAAGCAGTCGTTCCAGTCGGCGCGCAGGCCTTTGCAGATGCCGGAATCACCCACCTGCTCTCCGGAAAAGTCCAGGATGCGTTTCATATGTTCGTATACAGACTCCTTTTCCCCGCATCCGTCGGGTTTAAAGGTATCCGCATAGGGCAGCTGTTTGTCCAGGAATGCGAAATCGCCGGTTTCCTTTACGTACTGGATGATGGAGGGTACCAGCCACAGAGCATCGTCTGCGCAGGCATCCTTCAGGCCGTGGATCACATTAGCCAGGTTGCCGCCGGGGATAACCGTGGGTGAAACGAAATCGTCCTCTTCCTTTTCCCCTTCTTCAAACCACTCCGGCTGGAACAGGTGCAGGCCGTAGCCCGCCTTGCACAGACCTCGCAGCAGCTGCTCGATCCGCATACGGCATTTCTCCGGATTGGAGTGAGGGATGGTCATGGCATCCTGTGCGGTATCCCGATAGCCAAGGCCCGTCCTGCCGCCCACCTCGATAAAGGAAGCAAAGCGGGAGAACATGACATTGATCTCGGACTGGTACAGGGTCCAGGTGTTGATCAGGGTATTCATGCCTTCGTTGGGGGTCTGGATCTGCAGGGCCGCAAATTTCTTTTCCCAGAATGCATGCAGGTCATCAAATGCCTGGTCCACTGCGGCAAAATCCTGATATTTTGCCCGCATGGCTCTGCCGGCTTCCCGGTTTCCTTCGCCTAAAAGATAAATGAGGCGCACGCTTTCGCCAGGCGAAAGGGTCACTTTCTTCTGCAGGGCTGCGCAGTGGTTGTTTCCCTTTTCCTGGGATCCGGACAGCGAGCCGCGGATCACGGCTTCGGGGTTAGACTCGGTATGATACAGGCCGATAAAGGTATCCCGCACGCCGTCAAATCCGTCCGGCTCAAAGGTCGATGTAAAGTATTGATAACCCCCCTTTTCGTAAAACAGATCCTCTTCGATGATGCCGTCTTCGTAACTGGTTCCGGCGCAGTACAGGCTCATCTGGAAGTTCTGATTATCGCTTTGGATCATATGATAGGAAAACTCCAGGTAGGAGAACACATCCAGGGTGCGGGGTGTATCCCCTGTATTTTCCAGGGTCACATCCCAGATCTCTACCGGATCTTCCACCGGGATGAACAGCTTCTGGCTGCCCTTTATCCCTTTGTATTCACATGCAAAAACAGAATAGCTCATGCCGTGGCGGGCAGTATATTTCGCCTGATCCAGGGGCTTACCCACCGGCTGCCAGGACAGGGACCAATAGTCACCATCCTCCGCATCCCGCACGTAGATGTAATGTCCGGGGCGATCCATGGGAACGCCGTTGGGCCGGAATCTGGTAATGCGATGGTACTCCGGCGACTGATAAAAGCTGTAGCCTCCTGCTGTGTGGTTGATGACTGTGACAAAATCCTTCACACCCAGATAGTTGGTCCAGGATGTGGGCAGGTCCACACGGTCGATCACGTATTCTCGTTTATCATTGTCAAAATGTCCGTATTTCATGGGGCTCTCCATTTCCCAGGTTGCTCATTTTCGCATCCTGCAACCTCATTATAGGAGGGAGGGGCTGGGTATTCGAATTGTCAAATCTGTGATTATTTGTCAGAATTTGTTTTCCGTTGTGACTGTACTGCCTGGAGATGGCAGGGGACGTCTACAAGCAGTGGACCCGGAAGGTGCTGGATGACCGGTACTGCCTCAGAAGCTTCCTGCGGTTCCGGAGGCAGTATGGTTCCGGCATGCCTCAGCCTGTCTACTGCCTGCAAGGTAGATCCAGCTTGCTTAGGCGGTAAGTGAAGGAAGTGCGGAAGTAGCTGTACTGCCTGGAGATGGCAGGGAACGTCTACAAGCAGTAGACCCGGAAGGCGATGGGTGACCGGTACTGCCTCAGAAGCTTCCGGAAGTTCCGGGGGCGGTATTTTCCGGATTCCCGGGCATGAATATCTTCCGGAGCGCAAAAAAAGGAAACGCTGAAGGTCAGCGTTTCCGTAGATAAGCCACAGTGAGCCCGGAAGATATTCATGCCCGGGGCGCCAATTCCCTCCGCACTCTCGGAGGCCCAAAAAAGCCCCTCGGAAAATCCGAGGGGCCAATGCATCCATATTACTTCCCATAAGCGGGTGTGCAGGTCAGGTTCATGCCCAGCTTGCGGTAGATCTTCTCATCCACTTCGGAGAGGATCACGCTGCAGTGGGCTTCGCAGTTTTTAAACTTCGGCAGCTGCTCCAGTGCAAGACGAGCCTTTTCGTTGGTTGCCGCAGAACTGGACAGGGCGATGAGCACTTCATCGGTGTGCAGTCTGGGGTTATGACCGCCCAGATACTGGGTCTTGAGCTGCTGGATCGGGGACAGGGATTCTGCGGATACCAGGTGCTCTTCGTGGGGAATATGGGCATATTCCTTCATGGCGTTGAGCAGTGCGGCGGCTGCAGGACCCATCAGGTCGCTGGTCTTGCCGGTGATGATCTTGCCGTCTGCCATCTCGATGGCTACGCAGGGATGACCGGTCAGCTCTGCACGGGTAAGGGCCTGGGATACGACCTTTCGGTCCGTGGGCTTTACGTCCACCTGCTTTAACAGCAGTTCCTGCTTTAAGAGCTGGGCCTGAGGGGCATTTCCCTTCTTGACTTCGCAGGCCGTCTTAAAGTAACGGCGCATTACTTCTTCCCGGGCAGCGTCCTTGCACACTTCATCGTCGATGATGGCATTTCCTGCCATGTTAACGCCCATATCCGTGGGAGACTTGTAAGGGCAGGTGCCCATGATCTGTTCAAAGATCGCGGAGAGAACGGGGAAGATCTCTACATCGCGGTTATAGTTTACGGTCGTTTCGCCGTAGGCTTCCAGATGGAAGGGATCGATCATGTTCACATCATCCAGATCGGCGGTTGCCGCTTCATAGGCCACATTTACGGGATGGCGCAGAGGCAGGTTCCAGATGGGGAATGTCTCAAACTTGGCATAGCCTGCCATGTTGCCTCGCTTGTGCTCATGGTAGAGCTGGGATAAGCAGGTTGCCATCTTTCCGCTGCCGGGTCCGGGTGCGGTGATGACCACCAGTTTCCGTGTGGTCTCGATGTAATCGTTCTTGCCATAACCCTGGTCACTGACGATCAGGGGAATATCTGCAGGATATCCGGGGATCAGATAGTGGAGATAATTGCGGATGCCCAGGCCGTCCAGCTTCTGACGGAAGCGATCTGCTGCCTGCTGGCCGTGGTACTGGGTGATGACGATGCCGCTGACTAAGAAGCCTCGCTCCTCAAACACGTTCTTCAGACGCAGGGTGTCCACATCGTAGGTGATGCCCAGATCGCCGCGCACCTTGTTCTGCTCGATGGCATCGGCGCTGATGACGATGACGATCTCTGCCTGGTCCTTTAACTGCTCCAGCATCTTTAACTTGTTGTCGGGATGAAAGCCCGGCAGTACTCTGGATGCATGGAAGTCGTCGTACAGCTTTCCGCCGAACTCCAGATAGAGCTTGTCAAACTTGCTGATGCGCTCTTTGATGTGTTCGGACTGCAGTCGTAAATATTTGTCGGAATCAAATCCAATTTCGTTTGTCATAGTATATCCCCGTTTCCTAATACTTTTTTTAACTGGATTATTCTATCCAAAGGGCTTCCAAATTTCAATAGGTATCTCGAATAATATCGTACCAGTTTCTGGCGATCTCCCACTGCCCCTCCAGGGAAGGATGGGTCAGATCCGCGGAAATATACGCCGGCTGGTTTAAAAGCCGCAGGCCCTCGGTAAAGATCAGGCGATCCCTCTTATGCCGCCGCACTGCATTTCGTACGATCTCCCGGAAGATCTCCGCACGCTTCTGGCTGCCGGGGGAACAAAAGCCGAAGATGTTGGTGACAAACACCGGCCGGCTGTCTGCGGTCAGGATCTCCAGGAAACGGTCCACCCTGCTTTCAAAGAGCTCTGTCTCATACTCTTCGGAGAGCATGTTGATGCCCATTTCCACCGTGGCAACGGTCCAGTCCTTACGGGATACAAAGTAAGAAGCCAGCGCTTCCTCCATGTGCGCACAGCCGGGAAATCCCAGATTGTAATAGTCGCTGTGCATCAGCTGGGATAACCTAAACACATAGGAATGGGGCGTTCCAAGGCCCAGGGAGCCATGGGTGATGGAGGAACCGTAGCTAAGGAGCACCTGGGAAGGTACATCCTCCGGTGCTGGAGGCTCCACATCTCCTATAATGCCCACATAGTCCACTTTTCCGTAGGGCAGGATCACCCGCACCACTTCCGGGTTAAAGCCCAGATGCTGCTCCTGGGTGATCTGCTTTAAAACCTTTAGATTCGGTGCCTTGGGGATGATGATCTCCGTATCCTCCCGGCCCATGGAAATGGCCTTCATGGAGTGTTCCCAACCGCCCTGAAAAGCGCCGTAATAAATAAAGCAGGTGGGAGCTTCCTCCTCCGGATGGGCATGGAGGATCAGCGTTACCTTGTCCTGCTTCATTTTAAAGCGCAGCTCAACACCGGTCGCATTAAAACATACATCTTCCTGCGCCCGTTCATCCAGCTGCGTTCTGATCTCTTCGGGAACGCGGCACATGCGAAAGCCGTACTCGCCTTCCCGAAGGTTCTCTACGTTATGAAAATCAATTCCCTGAAAGATCATGGTTTACCTGCTCATACTTTGAATAAGGTGCTGAGGATGCCGCGGCCTAAGCTGGCGCCTAAGTTTCCGCCCAGCGTCTTACCAAAGGAGCCGAAGTTCTTGCCTACCTGCTTTCCGACTTCCCGGCCGACGGTACCCGCCACAGTGCTGCCAACCTGCTTTACGGCACGTTTCTTTGCTTTGGCTTCCTGCTCTGCCTTTTTGGCGGCTGCCTTCTCCGCTGCGGCCTGCTCTTTGGCTGCTGCTTTTTCAGCTGCTGCCTTTTCCTTTTCCTCTGCTTTTGCCTGAGCGGCTGCCTCTGCATCCGCCTGCGCCTGCAGACCCATACGCTGCAGGAATTCATAGGCAGATTCGGGGTCTACTGCGGTGGCATATTTGGAATATAAGACGCTGCCCTTGATGGCACTGTCTCTCCGACTGTCATCGATGCTGCCCATCTTGCTCTGGGGCGGCAGGATGCAGGTCTTCTCTGCGACGGAAGGAACACCGTCTTCACCCAGGAAGGAAACGATGGCTTCCCCGGTTCCCAGGGAAAGGATGGCATCGTAGGTATCGAATTCCGGATTTTCCCGGAAGGACTGTGCGGCTGCCTTAACGGCCTTCTGCTCTGCGGGAGAGTATGCGTGGAGACCGTGCTCGATCTTGTTGGAAAGCTGTGCCAGGGTTCCGTCGGGAATGTCTCTGGGATTCTGGGTACAGAAGTAGATGCCTACGCCCTTGGAACGGATCAGCTTCACAACCTGCTCGATCTTGTCCAGAAGCTCCTTGGAGCTGCCTTTAAACAAGAGATGTGCTTCATCAAAGAAGAAGACCATCTTGGGCTTATCCAGGTCACCTACCTCCGGCAGCATTTCAAACAGCTCAGACAGCAGCCATAACAGGAAGGTGGAATACAACGTTCCGTTGTTGATAAGGCTGCGGCTGTCCAGAACGTTGATCACGCCCTTACCGTCGTTTGTATTAAAGAAATCACCGATATTCAGCGCAGGTTCTCCGAAGAAGGTTTCGCCCCCTGCGATCTCCAGGGCAACAATGGCCCGCACGATGGCTGCCACAGAGGCTTTGCTGATATTTCCGTACTCAGCCTGGAGCTCGGTATTGTTTTCTGCCATATAGTTTAAAAGCGCCTTCAGATCCTTGGTGTCTACCAGGAGCAGATTGTGGTCATCTGCCGCCTTAAAGGCAATGGTCAACAGGTCGCTCTGCAGATCGTTCAGTCCCAGGATCCGGGCAAGGAGCAGGGGCCCCATCTCGGAAACGGTGGTCCGAAGCTGGATACCTTTTTCTCCGAAGACGTCCCAGAACACCACGGGATATCCCTTATAGCCAAAGCCTGCTTCCGACAGGCCGAATTTCGCAATGCGCTTTTGCATGTCCTCGCTGTCTGTGCCTGCTTCCAGGCATCCTGCCAGGTCACCCTTTACATCTGCCAGAAATACCGGCACTCCCATATCACTGAAGGTCTCTGCCAGCACTTTTACCGTAACAGTCTTACCGGTTCCCGTTGCACCTGCGATCAGGCCATGTCGATTGGCCATCTTCGGCAGCATGTATACCGGCTGTCCGTTTTCATTATTGGCGATCCATAGTTTTCCGTCTCTGATCATTTTGCTTTCCTACCTCCCTGCACTTATTCGTTTTCCTGTTCAGACCAGTTTGACCAGTTCGTTATGTACTTTTTCTGCCGTGATCGGCTTTAAGATGTAGCCGTTTGCATGGATCTTGGCTGCATCATCCACGTATTCCCGAAATCCGGTCTGAAAGATGATGCCGATCTTTGCATGCATCTTACGCAGCTTTCTGCCCACTTCGATACCGTTGGTGGTACGCAGCTCCATATCCAGAAATGCCACGTCCGGCTGATTGTTCTTTGCATACTCCAGAGCTTCCTCCGGATTGCGAAATCCTAATACATTTGCGTCCGGTTCTGCCTTGTGAATGGCACTCAGCAGACCTTCCAGCGCCAGTCGCTCATCGTCGACTGCAATAATGGTCTTACCCATATCCTTTTTCGTCCCCTTTTACTGCTGTTCTTATTTCGTTTGTTACGAGTTTTCGGACAGTCTGTGCTGTCCCGGAATGTGGATGGTTACGCAAGTGCCATTCCCCTTAGCACTTACCACATCCATAGTGGCACCGCTGATACTCCAGAGCCGCTCCCTGACATTGGCCATTCCTACATGAATCCTGCCATCCTCCGGCGGCACGGACGGGTCGAAGCCAACACCGTCGTCCTCCACGATGACATCAAAATGATCGCCTCTGTCCCTGGTGCGCAGAGTGATCGTCCCTCCGTTTCTCTTTTTTGCGATACCGTGTTTGACTGCATTTTCCACAATGGGCTGAATGCTCAGGGCCGGTATCGTAAAGTCTTCTGTCTCTATATCAAAGACCGCCTCCAGTTCCTCCTGAAACCGCATCTTCTCCAGTCTCAGATAGTGACCGATATAGTCCAGCTCCTTGGCCATGGGGATCTCTGTTGCGTTTTCCAATCCCTCTAAGTTGGAACGCAGATACTCCGCGAAATCTCCCACCGCTCTCTGGGCTTCCGCCGGATCCTTTTCACACAGAATGTAAATGGAATTCAGCGTATTGAATATGAAGTGGGGACGGATCTGGCTCATCATGATCCGGATCCGGTCCTCCGTCATACGGACTTCCTGTTCCTGCAGCCTTTTTGCCTGTTCCACATGGATGAATACATACATCAGGAACAGGGATAAGGTGATCGTAGGCGGCATGACCGAAAGGTTCTCAATATAGGCCCGGGCCAGCATACCTACCATCGGGAAGAAAATGAAGGAAGCAAGGACAACCATATCCCGCCTTTCCAGACTCTTCCTGCAGTAAAACAAAAGATAGATAAACAAAAATATACAGCAGGTACCGCCCACCTGTCCCCAGATATACAAGGGACCGATGGTCTGCCTTCCGTCCTTGATACGCACAAACATGCCGTTAAAGGCGGAAATGATCCAGGCTATGGCACTGGGCAGACAAAAGGGCACCGTCAGCCAGCCCTTCCGAAGAGTGACCTTGCTGGTCTTTTTCTGGGCATAGCTGACCGTATAAAAGCCAAACAGCACCATGATGGTATAAAAGGACACAAAGTTGGCGACCATCATCCAGGTACAGATCTTATCCGCAGGTGATCCGATCTGATCGTAATGCCCCGCGCAGTACCAGGAGATGGCGTCCGTGATCTGCATGGACATGTTGGCTACCAGCATCCCCACAAAAAAGCGGGAGTGCCTGGTATCGTATACGGTCTCCTGATACACGCCCAGCAGGACGATGCACAGTGTCAGGAAACCAAAGATTTCCAGGTATACATTGACTTGGTACAATTTACTGCACTTCCTCCCCCTTGTTCATGTTCGCCGGAAGGATGATGGTCACCTTCGTTCCGACACCCACGGTGGATTCCACCAGGATGGATCCCCGAGCCATCTGTCTGATACGGGAGCGAACATTCTCTATGCCGATATGGCTGCGGTCATCCTGCTTTTCTTCCAGGGGGTTAAAGCCGACGCCGTCATCTTCTACGGTTACGATGACGGTATCCCCGTCTCTTTTGCTGGAGATCTTCACCGTACCGCCCTTTAATTTCTTTCCGACCCCGTGCTTGACTGCATTTTCCACCACCGGCTGCAGCCCCAGGGAAGGGATCATAAAATCTGTTTCCTGTATGTCATACTCGATCATGAGCTCATCTTCAAACCGCATCTTTTCCAGAGAAAGATAGCATTCAACATGGTGGAGCTCCTGGGAAAAGGGGATCAGCTCCCTGCCTTTCAGGGAGTCCATGTTTCCCCGGAGATAGTCGGAGAAATTGCTGATGGCCTTCTGAGCTTTCTCCGGATCCTTCTCGCACAGATAGTAAATGGCATTTAAGGAGTTATACAGGAAATGCGGCTGGATCTGGGAAATGACCACCTGCACCTGCATCTCGTTAATGGCCTGCTGCTGCATCACCAGATCTTCCTTTTGCCGGTAGATCTCCTCCCTCTGCTCGATGATCTCCCGGCTCTGATCCATCATGGCAAGCAGCTGCATCAAAAGCAGGGAAACCGCCAGTCCCACGTTTAAGCGGGAGATGGGCGAAAATACCCAAAACTGAATGAACAGCGCTATCACGGGAAAGACCGTATAGGCCAGGATCCCCCAGAAGATTGCGGGGCGCATGCCCTTTCTGCCATGGAGGATCAGCAGGATCTGAATGCCCATGATGACACCGCCGATGGTCTGGGATACGCCAAAGAGCGGGCCTCTGTAGTACACATTGTCCGGGCCGATGTAATAATACATGCCGTTGAAACAGCTGATAAACGTCAGTCCGATGGCGATCAGCGACAGCGACCGGATCCCGAATCCCAGACCATCGGCGGTGTCATCATGGGCATTCAGATCCTGCTGATCCTCCATGGCAGAAAGGG
>JAILDL010000083.1 GCA_024689465.1 Lachnospiraceae bacterium | reverse complement strand
TTCGACCCCCGCCGCCGGCATTAAGCTATAGTTCAGGGGGATCTTACCCGGTGCTATGGCTTTTTTTGTGTGATAGGCCAAAGTCATTGCTTGACATTTGTCAATGTTTTCATTAGAATTTGGTCATAGTAAAGTGAGGCAGATTATGTACTGTGGATCCAATAAGACTGCTCTCTGCTCGCAGAAACAGGTTTCCGATGCCATGTTAAAGCTTCTGGAAACGAAGAAGTTCGAAGATATCAGTATCTGCGAACTGTGTAAGGCTTCCGGTATTTCCCGGCAGACCTTCTACACCCTGTTTTCTTCCAAGGAGAACGTCATTGTTTTTACCCTGCAAAGTAAATATTGCTGTTCCGATCAGGTGAGCCAGGAGTGCTCCATTGAGCAGCTGTGCGGCGAATACGCCTGCTACATCACCTGCAACAAGGACTTTTTGAAGACGCTGGTGGACAACGATATCATCTATCTGCTCTATGACAGTATCTACGAGACCTCTACGGAATGTGACGGAACCTGCGACTGTACCTGCGAGATCACCAAGCAGGAAAAGAAATACATTGCCCACTTCCTGGCAGGCGGCATCACCGGTATCGTAAAAGCCTACTGCCTGGACGGCTGCCGCACCACAAGGGATGAATTAAATGCCATCCTGTATAAGCTCTTCAGCGGCCATATTTACGATTCATAACGATTGACCATAAATTAAGCCTCAGTCTTGCGAAAGCGCAAAACTGAGGCTTTTAACATTCTTATTTAGCCATCTACCGGCGCTGTTTCCGAAGAGGCAGCCACTCCGTAAGTGCATAGCGGATGTGCTTATCCCAGTAGTCCCATTCATGACCGCCGTCTCCTTCTTCATAGGTGACCATGACGCCGGCTTTTTCCAGTTTTTCCTTAAAACTCCGGTTCCCTTCCAGCAGGGTATCCTGCAGGCCGCATGCCATATAGACATCCGGGAACTGGGAGATATTTCCTTCCACCTGCTGGATCAGCTGCTCTAAGCAGACCGCAGGGTTCTTATCCGACTTGACCGCCTGATCCCAGTCTCCGAAATACTTAAATTCCTGGGCGATCATCTTCCGATCCGGATGATCTTCCGGCAGTTCCATAAGATGCAGAGCACTGCTTAAGGCAATAATAGCACTGAAGGTGTCCGCATATTTTAAGCCGATGCGCATGGCACCAAACCCGCCCATGGACAGGCCGCCGATGTAGGTATCGGCTCTCTTTCTGGATAAGGGGAACATCCGTCGCATCAGTTCCGGCAGTTCCTCTCCGATAAACCGGCTATACCGGGAGTTGGGCAGATCCCAATCCACATAAAAGCTGTTTTCACCCCCGGGCATGACCACAGCGATGTTGGCTTCCTGGGCATAGCGGGCAATGTTGCTGTAAGTTACCCAGTCCATGTGGTTTCCGAAGAATCCGTTTAACAAAAACAAGGTCTTAAACTTGTGATCCGGCTTATTCACAAACATCTCACCGTTTAAGGCATCGGACGGAATGATCACCGCTACCGATACCGTACGGTTTAAGGATGTTGACAGGATCTCTACTTGTGCAAGTGCCATAATGATACCCCCCCTAGTCTTCCGTTACTTTCTCGTCGATCCACACACCGTGGATCAGAAAACGCTGTGTGCCTCCTGTTTTTCCCGAACAGGTGGACAGCGTAACAATGGTCTTCTTGTTCTCTGTATCCACATCCACACCCAGATTAAAGGCAGAATGGGATTTCGCCCGCTGCACATACTTTTCGTACATGTCTTCCGTTACATAATCGTAGCTGGAGGAATCCGCCTGGGTATGGTAGCAGGAAAAGATCTGGTATTTGTTCCACTTTTTGTCCGGCGTATAAATGTAGAAATAAGGGTGATCGTAGGCGTACCCCTCTTCCTGATAGTATTTCTTCAAGGAGCCGAACATGGCGCCGTTTTTCATGTTATGCCCGTAGAGAATGGTATTCAGGTCCGTAAAATCCGGCTGGTTGGCATAATCCATGAAAATGGAACCGGAGGAATTATAGGTTAGCCGGAAGGTCCGATTGATGTAGTAACTGTTATCCTCTCCCCGCACCACCGGATAATTCACTTTCGTATCGGGAATGTAGATCCAGCCGATGATGTCGCTGTTGAGCTGCTGCAGGGTTTCGATATCCACCGCATAGCGAGGCCAGCCCATGGGATCCAGTTCTTCCTTATCCCCGGAAGAGGTCACGTTTTCGGTATCTGTATCATCCGTATCCACCGGCACCTGGAAATCGCTGACCAGCTCCTTGTACTCGCTTTCTGCCTTGCCGTATTCCAGGTAAATGGATGCCAGCTGGTATCCTGCATAGCAGAAAACACCGATGCAAAACAGAAGCACCAGGATCGTCACCGGGGACGTCTTTCTTTTTTTCTTTTTCTTTGCTGTTCCGGGCTCCGTGCCCTGCTGCGTAGTTTCTGCCTTCTTCTTTTCCGGATCGCTCATAATCGCTACTCTCTTTGTCCGCAGTATGTCTGCTTTTTCTGTTCAGTATTTCTGCCTTGGATGTTGTTCTTCAGGTTGTCTGTTCTTCGGAATTTTTGTTCCTGTCAGGCCTTCATCAGCTTGTCATAGATATCCAGGCCGTCGAAGGTTGCGAAATAATCCCTGGGAGTTTCTGCCCGGCGGATCAGTTTCGCACTGCCATCCTCCTGTAACAGGATCTCCGCGCACTTTAACTTGCCGTTGTAGTTATAGCCCATGGAATAGCCGTGGGCACCAGCATCGTGAATAAACAGGTAGTCTCCCATTTCAATCTTGGGGAGTTTGCGGTCGATGGCGAATTTATCATTGTTCTCGCACAGAGAACCGGTCACATCGTAAGTCTCGGTGGCAGGCTCGTTTTCCTTGCCCAGCACGGTGATGTGATGGTACGCACCGTACATGGCGGGACGCATCAGGTTGACGGCGCAGGCATCGGTTCCGATGTACTCCTTATAGGTGTGCTTCTCATGCACTGCCTTTGTCACCAGGGCTCCGTAAGGTCCCATCATGAAACGGCCCATCTCGGTATAGATGGCGACGTTATCCATGCCTGCGGGAACCAGGATCTTTTCGTACTGCTTGCGGACCCCTTCGCCGATCACGGCGATGTCGTTCTTTACCTGGTCCGGACGATAGGGAATGCCGACACCGCCGGAAAGATTGATAAAGGCGATATCTGCGCCGGTTTCCTTCTTTAATTCCACCGCCAGTTCAAACAGCTGGCCTGCCAGCTGGGGATAATATTCATTGGTTACGGTATTGCTGGCCAAAAATGCATGGATCCCCAGATGCTTTACCCCTTTTTCCATAAGGATACGGAAAGCCTCTGCGATCTGCTCTCTGGTCATGCCGTATTTGGAATCTCCGGGATTATCCATGATCCCGTTGCTCATCTGGAAGATCCCGCCGGGATTGAAACGGCAGCTCATGGTCTCGGGCAGCTTTCCGCCCACTGCCTGCTCACAGAAATCTATGTGGGTAATGTCATCCAGGTTGATGATGGCCCCGATCTTTGCTGCATATGCGTATTCTTCCGCCGGTGTGTCATTGGAGGAAAACATGATCTCCTCTCCCTTTATATCCATGGCCTTGGAAAGCATCAGCTCTGTCATGGAGGAGCAGTCGGTCCCTGCACCGTACTCCCGCAGGATGTTGATCAGATAGGGATTGGGGGTTGCCTTGACAGCAAAATATTCCCGAAAGCCCTTGTTCCAGGAAAAGGCCTTTTTCACTGCTTCTGCGTTTTCCCGAATGCCCTTTTCGTCATAAACATAAAAAGGGGTGGGATAGGTTTTTGCGATCTCTTGTGCCTGCTCCTTTGTCAGGAAGGCGGGTTTGGTGTTTACTGCCGTCATTTGATTGTTCCTCCAGGATAATTTTTTCATCATTTGCGTCTTTCAAAGACGTATATATGATACGGCACATTCCTGCGGCTCCTCTTCCACAAAAATATGCTATATTTCTAAAGATTCTCGATCTGCCAGTCAATGGGGGCAAGGCCGTTTTCTTCCAGAAAAGCATTGCACTTGCTAAAATGCCTGCAGCCAAAAAAGCCATTGTAGGCCGATAAAGGACTGGGGTGCGCCGCCGTCAGAACCAGATGCCTGGGATTATCCAGCATGGCCATTTTCGTCTGGGCAGGTCTTCCCCACAGCAAAAAGACGATGGGACGGTCCTGGGCATTTAAAACGCGGATCACCGCATCCGTAAACTGTTCCCAGCCCTTTCCCTTGTGGGAATTTGCCACATGCTGGCGAACGGTGAGCACCGTGTTCAAAAGGAACACGCCCTGGTTTGCCCATTTCATCAGATACCCGTTGTTGGGGATATAGCAGCCCATATCCTCCTGCAGCTCCTTGTAGATATTCTTAAGGGACGGCGGGGTATCATTTCCCGGCAACACGGAAAAGCACAGTCCATGGGCCTGATTCACCTCATGATAGGGGTCCTGTCCCAGGATCACGACCTTTACCTGTGACAGAGGCGTTGCCTGAAAGGCATTAAAAATATCCCCGGAAGGCGGAAACACCACATGGGTATCGTATTCCTCCTTCACAAAGGTGTACAGTTGTTTATAGTAGGGCTGTCGAAACTGCTCCTTCAGGGGCTCCAGCCAGTCATTGTCGATCATTACAGTATCCGTTCCTTCTTCCTTCGGTTGTTTCACGTTGTCTGCAGGAAATGTCCCTCATAAAACGCTGCCCGGCAGGGTCCATACCAAAGACCCGCATCTTACAGGCGTACGGAAATGCCCTGCTCCCGCAGATATTCCTTTACTTCCCGTATCTCCAGTTCCTTATAGTGGAACAGGGAGGCCGCCAGGGCCGCTTCTGCTCCGCCCTGGGTAAGTGCCTGTGCAAAATGCTCTTTTGTTCCCGCTCCGCCGGATGCGATCACGGGAATGGAAACATTGGAAGCGATGGTTTTTGTCAGTTCAATATCATAACCGGCCTTGGTCCCGTCACAGTCCATGCTGGTCAGAAGGATCTCACCGGCTCCCAGTTTCTCGGCTTTGATGGCCCATTCCACCGCATCGATCCCGGTGTCCACACGGCCGCCGTTTAAATAGATGGTCCAGCCTTCTCCTTCTGTTCTGCGCTTGGCATCGATGGCCACCACCACGCACTGGCTTCCGAATTTATCGGCACCCCGGCTGATCAGTTCCGGATCCTTGATGGCAGCGGAGTTTACGGAAACCTTATCGGCTCCTTCCCGCAGGATCGCCTTAAAATCGTCTACCGTCCGGATGCCGCCGCCTACGGTAAAGGGGATAAACACCCGGTCCGCCACGCGGGCCACCATATCCGCCACCGTTGCCCGGTTATCGGAGGATGCGGTGATATCCAGAAAAACCAGTTCGTCCGCGCCTGCCTGATCATAGGCTGCCGCGATCTCCACCGGATCCCCCGCATCTCTTAAGTTTACAAAATTAACACCTTTAACCACTCTGCCCTTGTTTACATCCAGGCAGGGGATGATTCGTTTTGTATGCATAGTTTCCCCTTAGATCGATAAGAAATTCTGAATGATGCGAAGGCCCACATCCGAGCTCTTCTCCGGATGGAACTGGGTTGCAAAGATATTTCCCTGTTCCACGGCAACGTCCATCACGGTGCTGCCGTACTGACAGGTCGCTGCTACCAACTCCTTTTCCTGCGCCTGCAGGTAATAGGAATGGACGAAATACACGTAACTGTTCTCCGAAAGCCCTTTAAACAGGCGGCTCTCTTTGGGGAAATGCAACGAATTCCAGCCAATATGGGGAATCTTTAATCCTTCCTCAGCCGGGATACGCACAACTTTTCCGGGAAGGAGGTTTAACCCCTTTACGCCGGGCGTCTCTTCGCTTTCCGCAAACAACAGCTGCAGTCCCAGGCAGATTCCCAGAAAGGGTGTTTTCTTTTCCAGTGCCACGTAACGGATGTCCTCTTCCAGATCATAGGAACGGATCCGCTCCATGGCATCTCCGAAGCATCCAACGCCGGGCAGCACAACCTTATCCGCTTTCCGGATCACATCATGATCCCGGGTGATCACCGCTTCTTCTCCCAGGTGGAGAATGGCTTTCTCCACGCTGCGTATATTTCCTGCATCATAATCAATGATCGCTATCATCAAGATTTCCCCGAAGGATCGGTTCCTTCGGCCTTTCTGTTTTTCTTGGGGCTTTTTGTTTTTCCCATTCTACTGTCCCGGTTCCGCATCTTCCCCATCCGGTAGTTCCGGTCCGGGCGTTTCCGGCTCCTGTAATCCAGGTTCCGGGACTTCCCCCTCCGACATTCCGGGTTCCGGGACTTCCCCCTCCGACATTCCGGGTTCCGCAGCTTCCCCTTCCGACAACTCATCCTGCAGGAGTTCTTCCTCACCGGGGATGATGTCCTTGGGTGTGGGATCCACCGGTTTCTCATAAGGGTTCACAAAAGTGGTTCCGTTTACAATGGATTCCAAGCGCAGGGAGTAGAGATAATCCGACTCATATGCGTTGATCTCCCGAACCTCTTCCTCCGTCAGACCAAACCGGCTCTCCAGAATACTCAGTACCTGCTGGTAGATCTCTGTGATCTCTGCTACCACGTTGTATTCTTCTGCCTGTGCCATCAGTTCGTCATACCGGGCAGCTGCCATCATCAGGCAATCCAGTGCCTGGAGCGGTCTGCCGATATTTTCGTAATTCTCATAAATATCCAGACGATGCTGCATCTGCAGGATGATCTGCGAACGCTTAAAGATCAGGGTATCGCTCTCGTTTAACTCCTGACCGTAGAACAGCTGATAGGAAGTCTCATAATCCCGATCGTAATAAGCACTGCGCGCCTGGCCGGCCTGGATCACTCCGGGCACGATGCGGCATACCACCAGTACCAGCAGAACAATGGTCACCATGAACAAGGTGGTCATGATGATGTTCTTCTTCGGGATCTTAAGACCGGGCTCCTTGGGCTTTTCTTCCTTCTCTTTCTTCGGCTTCTTTTCCTTCTTGGGTTTCTTGGCTTTCTTTCCCTTCTTGCCCTTTCCTTCCTCTTCCTCCGCATCCATCTCTTTCATGATCTCTGCGTTCTCATCGGTTACGGAAGCAAGCTGGTCACTGTCACCCTCGCCCTTCTTGCCCTTTTTCTTCTTATCCTTCTTAGGCTTCTTGCCTTTCTTTCCCTTGGCAGGTGCAGGAGCAGCGCCTTCTGCGCCCTCTCCGCCTTCTCCTTCGCCGCCTTCTGCAGCAGGAGCTTCTTCTGCCTCTTCCTCTTCGTCATCACCGAACAGGAACAGTTTTATCTTCTGACCAAAGCTCAGGCCGTCGCCTTCACCCTTAGCCTTCTTGCCTTTCTTTCCTTTCTTACCCTTCTTGCCATCTCCCTCTTCTTCGCCTTCTGCTGAAGCTTCTTCCTCTGCGGGAGGCTCTTCATCCGGGATGGGAATAGAAGGTTCGCCGCCTTCCAGCGAGCCCAACAGATCCAGGGCATCCGCCAGATCATCGTTTCCGGAATCATCGGTTGCCGCACTGCTGGCTGCTGCCAGTAATTCTTCCGGCGTCATGGCTCCTTCAATGGAATCGGGAATACTGTCTCTGTTTTCGCCGCTGTCCATGCCAAGATCGGCAAAGGCACTGAGCAGTTCTGCCGCTGCATCCGCATCGGCATCCCCGGAAGCTTCTCCGCCTTCGGAACCGCCCGCATCCGGTGTTCCACCGGTAAGATCCGCAAACAGGTCGGCGCCCAGATCGATACCCGCTCCGCCTTCTGCATCACCGGCTCCATCCGAAGTGCCTCCCAGCAGATCCGACAGATCTCCCAGTCCTGCAAGAGCATCTGCTTCTGCAACCGCTGCTTCCCCTGCAGCGGCTGTGGCTCCGGCTGTGGCTGCGACCGTAGCTGCAGCGGTAGTAACTGCTGCGGCGGCAAGACCTGCTGCCCCATCGACGCTATCCTCTGCTACGCTGCCGGCACCGTCTTCTTCGGCGCCCTTCTTTTTACCAAATATCTTGCCAAGGAGGCCTTTCTTTTCCTTGCCTTCCTTAGCAGGTTTTTCCTTTTTGGCCTTCTTGTTCTTTTTCCGTTTCTTTCCGCCCTGTTCTTCTGCATCCTCTTCCGGTGCAGCGATATTCCGGGCTTCTTCGTTTTCGCCATCCGGCTCTACGTCAATCGATTGATCGTTTGCATCCAGCAGATCTCCGATGGCGGAAAGCGTAGGATCTCCCTCCAGGTCTTCCCTGGTCAGTTCGCCTTCCGTATTCATCTCCGGAATATCTACCACGCTGCCTACTTCAATGGTCGCAGGGGCCGGCTCTTCATCCGGCATCGCGCTCAGAAGATCATCCAGGCTGGCGGTCACATCAATGGGTTCACCGGTCATGTCTGCGCCGGCTTCCGGTGCAGTTTCCGCTACGCTGTCCCCTTCACCTGTCAGATCGCCCATCTGGCCCAGCAGATCATCCATGCCGGACAATGCGTCATCCAGCTGTTCCGATACAGAAGGAGCCTCTTCTGCACTCTCTTCGCCCTCTTCCGAGAAGCTTGCCAGCAGGTCGGAAATATCCGGCAGGTCCTCCCCGCCGGGATTTTCTGCCTCTTCTACCTGTGTAGGCTCGCCAGGCAGTATATCACCCACTGTTTCCTCGGGGATGAATGCCTCAGAAGCTTCTTCGCTTGCTTCAGGCAGTATATCGCCCGCTGTTTCCTCAGGGATGAATGCCTCAGAAGCCTCTTCGCTTGCTTCAGGCAGTATATCGCTCAATGTTTCCTCAGGGATGAATGCCTCGGAAGCTTCTTCTGTAGCTTCAGGCAGTTCGCCGCCCTCCAGGGAAGCCATAATGTCATCCGCGGAAGTGATATAAGATTCCAGGGACGGCACTGCATCTTCCGTTACTTCATCCACTGCAGGTTCTTCTACCGAAACATCACTTTCTCCGGCAAGAATGGCTTCTAAGGAACGATCTTCAGCAGGTATTTCTTCAGAAGGTATTTCCTCAGAAGGTGTCTCCTCAGCAGGCACTTCTCCTGCAAGGATCGATTCTAAGGAAATGTCTTCTATAGGTGTTTCATCAACCGGTGTTTCCTCAACCGGTGCCTCTTCAACCGGTACTTCACCTGCAAGAATAGACTCTAAGGCACTATCTTCCGTCGGCAGATTGATTCCTGCCAGCAGGTCCTCCAGTGCCGGTTCTTCCTCGGCAACCGGTATGGTTTCGATCTCTTCCTGGGTAGGCAGTTCGATACCAAGGTTCAAAAGCTGTTCTTCTGCAGAAGGAGGAATCTCCTCCATTGCCTCCAGAGAAGGGATCACGTCTTCCACAGCCGCAGCGGGATCCTCCATAACCGGAATGGATGCCTCTACTACAGGAGAAGCTTCCTCTGCCTCTCCCACAACCGGCTCTTCTGCCGGCACACTGATCTCTTCCTCTACCGGAATGGTCTCTTCCACAACCGGAGTTTCCCGGATTGGATTCTTCTCGATGCTGACATCCTGCTGTTCATTCTCGGCAGCGCCCAGTGTTTCCAGGATTGCTGCCATGTCCGGCATATCTGTACCGGCTATATCGGATGCTGCAACTGCCTCGACGGTTGTTGTTGCCATTTCAGGCACAGCGATATCCCCAAGAGCGTCCGGAATAACTGCCTCGGTTGCTTCTTCTGCCGCTTCAGGCACAACGATATCCCCAAGAGCGTCCGGAATAACTGCTTCGGGTGCTTCTTCTGCTGCTTCAGGCAGATTCAGCATATCATCCAGATCCAGCATAGGCTCTGCTTCTTCGGCCGAAGGCTCTTCTGCAGGTAGATCCAGGCCTGCCATCAGGTCTTCGATGGCAGTCTCAGCCAGCGGAGAAGATCCGGTTACGATGGTATCCTCTGTGGGTATATCCAAACCAGCCAGCAGATTCTCAATTGCTTCCTCGTCGCTGGGGGTATTCTCACCACTATCTAACAAACCACTATCTGATAAGCC
The DNA here is from genome assembly GCA_024689465.1 of Lachnospiraceae bacterium. Lineage (GTDB taxonomy): Bacteria > Bacillota > Clostridia > Lachnospirales > Lachnospiraceae > JAILDL01. The sequence continues at coordinate 13,687 of JAILDL010000083.1, read as the reverse complement.
ATTATCTGATGCGCCATTATCTAACAAGCCGTCCATGCTGAATGCATCGCCGGCATCCATTGTTACACTATCTTCACCTGCTGTCACTACAGGTTCTTCCGCTGCTAATTCTTCTACTGCGGACTCTTCCACTGCAGGCTCTTCCGCAACGGGTTCTTCCACAACAGGTTCTTCCGCTTGTTCTGCCATCTGGTCCAGGGCAGAGAGGTCCAGTTGATCCAGCATATCGGCCAAAGAAATCTCATCGATCGCTTCGTCCTGTGCGGGCGCAGCTTCTTCCTCCATTTCCGGAAGGGGCTCTGCGGAAATCTTTTCCAGCATGGCCGCCAGATCCGGGATTTCTTCCTGCTGCGGTACATCCCCTGCTGCCAGGTCCTGTAATCCTTCCAATGCTTCCGCTACTGCGGCGTCCGAAATGTCTGCTTCCGGCTCTGCGAAGAATGCTTCCCCCAATGAAACTTCTTCCGCTTGCTCCTCCGAAGGCGCACCTACAGAAGCCTCGTCAGAACTCTCTGCCGATGCCTCCTCCTGTGCAGGTTCGTCTTCCTGCATTTCCTGCATTTTCGCCTGCAGTGCAGCCAATCTCTCCCGTCCTGTTGTTACTGCCTGATCGCTCGAAGCCTCTTCTTCTGCCTGCGCCATGTTTTTCAGCAGGCTGTCGAGATAATCTTCATTTGAGCTCATACATTATTTTCCTCCCTCGGGAAGTTTGCATAACGATAGCAATTTTATATCATTTTATTTTATCATACCTTTTCAGCAATTTAAACGAATGCAGTAAAAAAGAAGCAGCGGATTTCTGATGAAATCTGCCACTTCCTGTGTAAGTTTGTTTCCGCTATCGGTCTTCCTGCAGCAGCCAGTGAAATGCCCTGGCCATGCGACCTTCGTAATCCTGAAAATGATTGCCCTCGTTCCATTCCAGAATATGGGGCATCTGCCGCTCCTTCAGGAGGTCGTCCATGCTGCGGATGCAGTCTCCAACGGTAGCCATTACCGGATTTTTTGCTTTCTCTTCCTTCCTCCCGAGACTTAAATACACTGCGCCGGTTTGTAACGGATGCTCCCGCACATAGTCCAGCCATCCCGGAAACCAGACAGAGGGAGAAACTGCCGCCACTTTCCGAAAGATATCTTTCCTGGTGGCAGCCCACAGAGCAAACAGTCCCGCCAGAGAATAGCCGGCCAGGTACCACTCTTTTTTTCCATACTGCTCTTCAAAGGGCCGGATCACCTGCTCTTCCAGCTGTTGCAGGTAGTGGTCTGCACCCTTTCCAAAACCTTCCCTGCCAAATACAGGAGGTGCTTCCCAGGGCGAAAGTTCGCTGTTCCAGTCCCTGACGTTTGCATAGATCAGGCACGCATTTTTCCCGGGGACATTCTTTTCCGATGCCTGCTTTACCGAAAACAGGTTTCCGAATAAAACCGTTTCCTGCATTTCCTGGAAATCTTCCGCAGCAACCGGCTGCAGCACCGCGATCTTTGCCGCAGGATCTCCGATCCGCTGTATCTGCAATTGTTCTTCTGTATTCCCTTCGGACATATTCTCTCCGTTTTCTTCCCAACCCTATGATTTCTCAGTAGACTGATCCCGGCTTTTTCTTACTGTCCCTGTAACCAGGGCACAAAGGAAAAGAGCACCGCAAACAGGATCGCAGGGAGCAGATTGGCCACGCGGATGGTCTTTTTCCGGACCAGGTTAACGCCCACACAGAAGATCAGGATATTTCCCACCATGGACAGATTTGCCAGGGCGTCTTCTGTAAGGATCGGGGTCAGCAGGCCTGCCAGCAGAGTAACGCTTCCCTGCAGGATCCCCACGGGGATCGCCGAAAAGATGCATCCCTTTCCCATAGATGCTGTCATGATCATGATGATGATACAGTCCAGAATGGCTTTCGCCAGCAGCACGGAATAATCCCCGCTGATGCCATCCTGCAGCGCTCCGATGATGGCCATGGCACCGATGCAGACGGTAAAGGATGCCGTCAGAAAAGCATCCAGAAAACCGGCATCTCCGCTGTTTCCGCTCTTTTTCTTCAGCCACTCTCCAAAGCGTTCAAAGCTCCCTTCGATGTTCAGCATTTCTCCCAGGATCGCCCCCAGAACCAGGGACAGGATCATAAGAAGTACCTTAACCGTTCCGAAGGTGCCGCTCCGGCTGTCATAGGACAGGAGCCCAGCCAGTGCCCCGGCCATTCCCAGAAAAATAACCGCTATGCCGTTCGCCTTAATGATGGTCTCCTGAAATTGTTCCTTTATGAACCGCTTGAAAATAAGGCCTGCCATTCCTCCCAGGAGGATAGCCGCCACATTGATGATCGTACCCAAACCGTGCATTGATCTACATTCCTCTTCCCATCCGTCAGATGCTTTCCGATTTTCTCTATCGCCTTTTTCTGCAGTTCTACTGCTCGATACCTTCCTTAAATCTGCGCATCATTTCGTTGGTCAGACTTAAATTGTTGGGCTGCAGTTCAATGTCTTCCCGCTTTACCCACTGGGCATATTTCAGTTCCCCTTCGTCCATATGGATGGTGGGATCCCCGTCAACTTCGCAGTAGAAGCCTGCCAGGATGTCCTGGGCCATGCCCCAGGGCTGGGACTTGTAATAGCGGATGTTCTTCACCTTCAGGCCGGCTTCTTCCATCACTTCCCGTTTTACCGTTTCCTCCAGGGTCTCGCCGATCTCCGTAAAGCCCGCCACCAGCGCGTTATGGCCGTAGCCGGTGCGATATCGGGTCAGCAGCAGACTGTCCCCGTTTTTTACCCCGACGATCACCGCCGGATTGATCCGGGGGTAGACCACATGTTTGCAGGAAGGGCAGGCACGAGCCCGTTCCTTTTCATGCAGCGTCATGGGTGCTCCGCACTTTCCGCAAAACCGGTTGTCTGCATACCATTTCCACAGATGATAGGCTGTAAAGACCACGAAGGTATCTGCCGTAGAGCCGTTTTGTCCCATCAGATCCCGCACCTGGCAGATGGACTGATACGTAAAGCCCTCCGGAAGATCCTCCGGCAGATCCATGCTTAAAAAGAAGTGCCGCTCATCCAGGGAAAACAGATACACGAACGTATCCTCCCTCAAAGCGGCCTTCGGGATCTTTGGAAAGACAAGGCTCTCCCCTTCTGCCTTCACAAGGACTTTGCCTTCACCATCAAAAAACAGCAAAGCATCGCCTTCCTTGGGCTGCGTTTTCCGATACTCGTTATAAAGCCTTTTCGGCGCAATATCCTGGATCATGAATGAAACTTCCTTTCGTTCCAATATGCATCCATCATAGCAAAAAGCCCGCGGTAAACCAACCGGTTCCTGTCGGGCTTTTTGTTTTGGCGTAAAAAAGGCGCGGCAGAAACTGCCACGCCTTAAAATCACTGTATTTCCATCTTACTGTGCGACTGCGGGTACCTGTCCGGAAGGCATTACCAACTTATCGATCTCTTTTACCAGATTGCCGATCTCAGGCTTGGAAAGCTGAGCATTTGCACCCAGTGCCTCACCCTTTCTTCTCATTTCCTCATTTACCAGGGAGGAGAAGATAACAACCGGGATCCAGTTGGTCTCATCATCATCCTTTACCAGCTTGGTCAGTCTGTGGCCATCCATTTCCGGCATCTCGATATCGGTGATCAGGCAGCGAACGTGGGAACGAAGGGTTCCATCGGCCTTACACTCATTGATGAAATCGTATGCTTCCTTACCGTTCTTGGTAGAGGTTACGTTGGTATAGCCGGCCTTCTTCAGGGAATCTACGATCAGCTTGTTCAGCAGAACAGAATCCTCTGCGATCAGGATCGGAATATCGTTACGATTACGAGGTCCCAGTTCGTCGATCTCAGCTACCTTCAGACCAGTCTCAGGGCTGATATCGGTAACGATCTTCTCGAAGTCAAGGATCACGATCAGTTTCTCGTCGATCTTGATGATACCTGTGGAAACACCGTCTACCTCATTGTTCACTGTGGAACTGGGTTTGATGATGTCCTTCCAGGATACGCGGTGAATACCGCAAACTGCTTCCACATGGAAAGCAATGTCCAACTGATTGAAGTTGGTGATAATGAAAAGTCCGCCGGGCTTAGCAGTTCCTCTCTGCAGACAATTCCGAAGATCGATGGCTGTGATCATCGTATCTCTCGGCATGAAAATACCTTCCACACTGGGATGGGAATTGGGTACCGGAGTAACTTCCTGATAATTGATGATCTCACGGATCTTAGCTACATTGATACCGTATGAGTTTCCATCAATGATGAACTCCAGCACTTCCAGCTCGTTTGTACCGTTTTCCAGTAAGATTTTTGTATCCATACGTTCACCTCTCGCACATGATTTTAAGCCGGATAGAGCTCTCAAAAATAAAAAACGAATAATCTATCTTACGAATACTAAAATTATATCACATCTTTTTAATTTTTCAATCAATTCATGGCAATATAATTAAAAAAGCATCAAATGTGCCCGATGCCTCTCCCATGCTATAATAAGACCATGAAAAAATTCATTCTGTACTTTTGTCTTTTTTTAATTCTCTTGTCTCTGTTTGCCGCAGGTGCGCTGGTTTTCGTCCATCATGCCACGGACCCTTCCCGACGCCTTCCGGGAAACTATCAGGCTCAGATCGATTATACCAGAAACATAGTCGATAAAGGGAACCAATATCTTCAGGACGCCTTTCTGGGGGACCAGTTTTCGATGGAAGATTACCTGGATCCGGTCTGCATTGATCTGCATCTGACTTTTTCCAAAGAAGGGACCTACCTGCTGGAAGTGGATGCTTCCTCCTATGCCCGGGCCGAAGAAACCGCCTACGCTGCATTAAAACAGGCCCTTTATGAACTGATCCGCCTTCGTCAGGAAGCGGCAGGAAAAAGTGCCCGCTCGGATGAGGAGATCCAGTCGGTTCTGGAAGAACTCCTTGGGATGCCTGCCGATGAATATCTGCAAACCTACGGCCCCGCTCTTCTTCCTTCCTATGAGGAATTAGAAGCTGCCTATGCCGGATCCGGTACATACGAAGCCACCCGGGACCTTCTGATCCTGGAGGGCGGCAAGACCCGCCACATCCTGACCGATGCTTCCACCTTAGTCCTTACCGATCCTGCCGGAGAGGAAGATCCCATGGTGTGGTACGTTGACCCCCAGCCTTGATCGCCCGGATGGTTTTTCTCCGTGTAACCGCCCCGCTGCCCCTGTAAAAACCCGGGGCACTCCTACATCATCTGTTTGTGAGGTATCGCATGCTTCGTCATCCTTTTCGCACAGCAACCGCTCTGTTAACAACGATCATCTGCACAGGTCTTTTTATCCTGAGTCCCCTGCAGGTGCAAAGGGTATATGCCACTGAGACCCATAAGATCGGGGAGAATCTCGCTACCTATGTGGATGATGTGCCCGCCGGTACCATCCGTACCATTCACTACGACTATGCCTACAATCGCTATCTGTCTCTGCGGGATCTGGCGGTTCTGCTAAACGGTACGTCCAAATCCTTCGGCATAAACTATACCGATAAGACCTTTCATATCCTGCCCGGCGAAACTTATGCGGCAGTGGGTGGCGAAAATGAGCCCTTTGTTTTGCCTGCCCCTGTAGATGCATCCTATGCCGGTGATCCTGCGGATGAAGATCCCGAAGAAGGCGCTGCCACAGGGGGCGAAACGCAGGAAGAGGCTCCCTTTGAATATGTGACCCAAAACATGTCCTCCGGAAATCTGTTCCGGAACGATGCTCCCCTTAAGTATTTTTCCTTTACAGGCGACAACGCCGCAGGAAAACCGGATGTCTTTGTGAGCATCACGGACCTGGCCATGATCCTGGATCTGCAGATGTATCTGCAGCAGGATACCCTATACATCCAAACCGGTGAATCCTTCCGGGCCGATCTGGATGCCTGGGCAAAAGAAGGATTGTATCAGGAAACCTACAGTGCCCTCATCGGTGATGCCACCACCGGCGAGATCTATCAAAGCCACATGGCGGATTTATCCGTCCCCATTGCTTCCACCTCCAAGCTCATGACCTATCTGTGTGTCATGGATGCGGTAACAGAAGGTGCCATCGGTTTAGACGATCCGGTATTTATTTCGGAAAAAGCAGCCGCACTGTCCCAGACCGGGGACGGCGTGATCAAGATGAAGCCCGGCGATATGGCCACTGTAGAGGAACTCCTTTACGGTCTGCTCCTTCCTTCCAGTAACGAATCCGCCCTGGCTCTCGCAGAATATGTATGCGGCAGTGAAGAGGCCTTTGTGGCACGGATGAATGAAACGGCGCAGGCTCTTGGCCTTACCGATGCGACCTTCTTTTACAATCCCAACGGTCTGCCGATCTACGCCAACAGCGTTGCCGCGACCAAAATGCAAAATCACATGAGTGCCCGGGATATGTTCACCCTGGTGACCCATATCCTGTCCACCTATCCTCAGATCCTCAGGATCACCTCCCAGAAGGAAGCCCGTCTGGATTCCTTTGAACTGACGGTCAAGAACAGCAATCCGCTGCTGTACAACATGGACGGCGTAAGAGGTCTTAAGACCGGCACCACCATTATGTCCGGCGCCTGTCTGGTCAGTGTTCTGGAAGCAGCCGATCCCCAGGGAAATCCTCATCTGCTGGTTGCCATGGAATTTGGCGGCGAAGATTCCACCGTCCGTACCACCTTGTCCCAGCTGCTCCTCACCTACGGAAAGCAGCGCCTGAACGGAGAAACCTCCGAGGGATCCGGCACGGCGCCTCTTTCTCAGATCCCTGCCAATGCAGAAGCTCTGATCCGGGCGGTCATCGCCAATATGCCGGACTAACCCCTCCGGCGGATAACCCCCACCGGGTTGCCTTCTTTTTTCCTTTCCCGTTTTCAGTAAAGGCTTGTCTTTTTTGCCTTCACAAACAGAAAATCCGGCTTGTGAAACAGATCGTAGTACTCGGGATACTTTTCCAAAATCTCCGGAGACGCATAGGGCTCTTCCATCTGCAGGATCTGAAAGCCTGCCTTTGCCAGGGTATTGACGGTGGTGGAAAACGTCCGGTGATAGCGCTGTACTCCGTCCACAAACCAGGTGGTCTCCCGCTTTCCTTCGATACAATAATCCGCCAGATTCAGGTGGATCTTCTTTCCGTTCTCATCCCGTGTCCATCTCTCTCCTTTTCCCGTATAGCAGGTAGAAAAAGGATGTTCCTGAGAAAACAGGAAGATCCCGCCTTCGCTCAGCAGATCATGGACCTTCTCTATCACCCCTGCAAAATCCTCCACATAATGAAGGGCCAGAGAACTGATCGCCACATCGAAAGGGCCTTCCAGAGAAGCAATGTCCTCCATAGCCATGTGCAGATAGGTGATGGCAGGATCCGCATTTTCCCGTTTTGCCACTTCCAGCATCTTTTCGGAAATGTCTATGCCTACCACGGATACTGCCCCTCGTTTCAGGTAATCCGCACATCTTTCTCCGCTGCCGCAGCCAAGATCCAGGATCCGTTTTCCGGTAAGATCCGGCATCAGCGCGTTTAACGTCGGGAGTTCAAAGAGATTGTTGGCATTTACCTCTTTTTCTCTCAGTGCCTGATACCCTTCAAAAAAAGTGTCGTTGTCAAAAATGTTCTGTTTTGCCATGTCGTTTCACACTTCCTTTCTACTCCCTGCTCTACATTCAATCCATAAACTTGAAAAAAGTTGGATCTCCTTGACGCTACAAAAGGCGGATCACTCAGGGTCCGCCTTTATTTATGTCGTATTCTTACATATGTTTCTTATGGTTGCTGATCATGCATGGACATCCTGTATGGATAGCCTGTATGTAACGTAAAGGCTCATCGAAACGATCAGCGCGTCAGATGTTTGCTCACAGCGGTGGCAATGGATACCTTATGATCGTAATAAGGGATCAGCATCGCCTGCAATGCATGATAAATGTCGGATTTTCCGGGCCATACCGTACCCATCAGCACATTGTTCTGATCCAACTGGTGGAACCAGGACCCATGTACATGATCCAGCACGATGCTGTCCAGATATTCCATAAATTCATAATACCGGTCCGCATACTCTGCCTTGCCGGTTACGTGGGCCAGAACCGCAGAAGTATTGATGGCTTCTGCCAGAGTCCAATGCATTCGGTCATGGACCACCGGCTTTCCGTTCCAGTCTGTGGTATAGCAGATTCCCTTTGCACCGTCTGCGTTCCAGGCATCTGCGATGGCCTGCTTAAACAGATTTTCTGCTTCTTCGATATAGGGGGCTGCCTTTGCATCCTCCCCATAGGTAGACGTTGCCCACTGGGTGATCAGTCTTGCCCACTCAATGCCATGGCCGGGTGTTGCACCGTAGGGTTTAAAGGGATCATCCGGACGATCCTTGTTACACTCCAGATCTGCTACCCAGTCTTTGGTAAAGTGCTCCGGGATCCGATGTCCGTTGGCCTTTTCCCACTGGATCACATGATCAATGATGCGGCCGGCTCTTTCCCGGTAATCCTCTCTTTTTAAAGCATCGGCAACCGCCAGAAAAGCCTCCACCGTATGCATGTTGGCATTTAAACCGCGATAATCGTCCAGCACGGTAAATTCCGTATTCCAGGTATCGCAGGCCAGGCCTTCCTCGTCATTCCAGAATTTTGCATCGTACAGTTCCAGAGCCTGTTCCAACAGCTTTCTGGCCCCTTCTCTGCCGGCCAGATAGGCACTGCTGGCTGCCAGGATCACAAACGCATGGGCATAGCACTGCTTCGTAGGCAGAATTTTGCCATCCGGTGTAATGCCCGGGTACCAGCCGCCGTTTTCCGTATCCTTCAGTTCTCCCTTAAGGCCCTTTAAACCTGCATCAATGAGTTCATCGCTTCCTTCATGTCCCAGGAAATGGCCGATACTGTATACATGGGTCATCCGGCAGGTGATCCAGGTTTCCCGATTTCGATCCGTCCAGGGCGTTCCGTCATCTCCCAGATAGTAGGAGCTTCCTCCCGGAGAAGGGAAACGATGCCCGAAATTTAAAAGATTGTCGCAGATCTCTGCCAGAAAAGCACGGTTTTCCGCTGTATCCAATACATATTTTGCTGTTTTTTCCATAGAAACCCCCAATGGATGTATTATTTGTATCTTTTATCATATCCCCTGATCCGGAGGATTAAAACCACTTTTTATATCTCTTAGCGCAGAAACTTTGTGGATCATCGACTTCCCAGAATGGTCTCGTATGCCACATCCATGGCTTCATCGGAATCGCAGGGAATATCCGGATCGATCGGCTGCCATTCTTTGCTGCGGTCGATCCGCTGCCAACGTTTATAGGAGCAGCGAAGGGTCAGTTTCGTATTGGGCAGGATAAAGGAAAGCACATCTCCGTAGGAATCCGGCAGATTGCCGCAGGGCTCACCCACCACGGTTCCCAGATGGTTATCCTTCACCAGCATGGTAAAATCCATGGCCGAGCTGAAGGTCTGATAGCTGCTGAGCAGATACAGATCTCCCGAAAAGCAGTTTTCCCTCCTCGTAACCGGAACATATTGCGGCTCGTTGATATGAAGGTACGGACCAAAACGCACCTTGGATCCCCAGCTGCTAAAGCCATCGATATCCAGATACTGTAAAAACTGATCCGCTACATAGGAATTTCCGCCGCCATTTTCCCGCAGGTCCACAATGATGTGCTCCACTCCTTTTTCCGAAACCTCCCGGAAGAAATCGTCCAGCACCTCCATATAGTGATCCGTATAGTTACATTCCGTCAGTGTAAAAATACCGATCTTGTTCTCCTCATCGATCTCATAGGAAACAAAGGCAGTTTCCGTATCGGTATCCGCTTCTGTCTGCGCAGCCTCCCTTGGGTTCGGGTAGGAAAACGCATAATGGATGGTTTTGCCTCCGCCATCTGTCGCATAGGTAAAATCCACGCCCTCCGTTGTATCCACGCCTAACAGCTGAAGATAACTGTCCATCACGATCATCTCGTTATAGAACCGGTCGGCCGCATAGTATTCCATCTCATAGAAGAAATGCTCCAGGAAACGATCGTACAACTCCTGCAGGGCAATGCCGTTTATTTCCACCGGATATCCGTAGGTATTGATATCCTCCCAGCAGTCCACCACTTTGTAGGCATTGTAACGAGCCAGGATCCCGGTATGGCCGTCTCCCATCTGATGCAGGATCCTGCTGGCTCTCTGCCAGACTTCCAGTGTGGTGACTTCACGCTCTCCGGCTTCTTTTAATTCCGACATTTCCTTTTCATACTGGGCTTCCACAATCGGCACCCGCTCATTTCCCTCTTCCAGCCAGGCCGGATGACGGGAACGCAGGATCTTTATGACAAATGTCAGATCCTTTTCCGCCTGCTGCAAAGATACCGTCTCATTTAGTGTCTTTGCTTCCGTATAGTTGTAATTGGTCCCATGATAAGGATCAAACACAAACTTATAAACCAATAACAGAATGACTGCCAGCAGGATCAGGCTTCCTACGATGCAGCCTATGATCTTAAGCGTTTTTTTCATGCATTTTCTCCCTCATGATCGATCCGGTTATGAAAACAAACCGTTAATCTGTTTTCCGAATTATGGTTCTCGTTTTTCCCTTGAACTGTTTTCCGAATTATGATTCTCGTTTTTCCCTTGAACTGTTTTCCGGATTTCCCTTCAGTCCTCCCCTACCAGATGAACTGTTTTATAGGGATGGCCTACAGCCGGAAGGTATTTCTCTACCACATCCGCGGTGCGTAGTTTCAGGCTGGAGGTATTGACGCAGGGATGACAGCCGATGTATTCGTCCTTCAATACATCTTCGTCGATCAGAAGCTGCACCGCATGGTCATGATCATTCATCAGCCCCATGATGCTCACGGAACCAGGCTCGATATCCAGGTATTTCAGCATATCCTCCGGCTCTGCGAAAGAAAGCCTTGCCGACTGGATCTGTGCCGATAATTCCTTGGTCTTAAACTTCTTATCTCCCGGCATCATCAGCAGATAAAATGCCGTTTTTTGCCGGTTACAGAGAAACAGATTCTTGCAGATCAATACGCCCAGCACTGCATCGATGGCGTTACAGGCTTCCATCGTATCAGCCTTTTCATGGTCCGTCCGTTCATATTCGATCCCCAACCTGTCCAGAAGATCATAGGTCCGGACTTCTCTGGCAAGACGCCCCTCCGTACTTGCCGGTCTACCTTTAAACAATTCCATTTCAGACTCCTCATTATGATGCATAAACTTAGTAGCACTTTTTAATCCGTTCTGCCCACAGGCTCACGATCCGGCGCAATTTTCGGGATCACGCAGATCAGAACCTTGAAAACAGCAGCTTACAGATTATAGTACATAAAATTGTCGTTGTGCTGAAAGCCAAAAGCGGTATACAGTTTCACGCCCATATCCGATGCCGTGATATGCACGGCCCCGCAGCCATATGCTCTGGCTTCTTCTACCACTCTGCCCAGCAGTTCTTTTGCGATGCCCATTCTGCGGTAGGAAGGATCCGTATACATACTGGAAAGCAATCCCAGCTTTCCGGATGTGCAGGTAAAATAGGGAGGCTTTTCTACAAAGGACATCCCGCTGGTACCGATGATCTTTTCCCCATCCAGCGCTAACCAGGAAACGAAGGTACCATCTGCCAAATGTCTGTGGTAATAATCCAACAATGCCCCTTTCAGGTCCACACCCTGCGGCACCTCACGGCCGGTCGATGTATATTCTTCGCTAAGCTGCGCAATCCGCATGGAAATAAACGTTTCCAGATCGTTCTCCGAAAGCTTCCTGTAGATAATCTGTTTTTCCATAGGCTTCCCCCATCTTTCTGCCATGCTTCATCCATTCTATGCTGGCCAAAACTTTTTATCTTTACTCTATCCAACCTTGGAAAGATCAAAACAGGTCAATGTAGGAAACAATAGATCAAAATGGCCTGCTGAACCGTCAACAATTCTTTCTTAAAACCGTATCCTACAAAGAAGTCGGAATTGATCACATCTTCCGAAACTTCCTTCCCACGGTAAAAGGGAGGGCAGGGATTAAGCAGTGCTCCATCATTCGCCAGTTCCATGATCTCTTGGGTAATCCGAAAATCACGAAACGCAGGTAACCATTCCTTCGGGATCGAATCGGTACAAACGATATCCTTCCCTTTGATCCCGCTTTTAAGATCATGGATACAAGGTATGCCGGAAATCTCATATCCTTCCGGGCAGCACTGACTAAGAGAAAGGCCAAATGCAACGGCTGCTTCTTTCCAGGCGTTACCGATGTTTCCCCTACCACCCGCAAACAGATATTGATCCGACAAAAAGTCCTTCCGCCGTTTTGATAAAGCATACAGATCCGATAACACCTCGCAGGGGTGATTTTCATCCGTCATGGCGTTGATCACGGGAATCTCCGACAAACCTGCTATCTTTTCCAGAAGACAGTTATCCTTATGGCGAATGATCAACGCATCCGCCCAGTTTTGGAGATACCCGCAAACATCCCGGATATCTTCCTTTTTCTCCAGTGAAGTAGGATCAAACAAGATGGAATGACCACCCAGAAGGGCGATCCCCTTTTCAAAAGATACTCTGGTCCGGATACTACCGGCAGGAAAGAAAAGTACAACCGTCTTTCCCTTCAGAAAACCTGCGTAATCCTCTATATGATCTGCGATCTCATAAATTTCAAGAAGTTCATCCTTCTGAAAATCCGTAAGTCTGATAAATGACTTCATATACACCTCTGCATGAATGCACACTTTGCACACTATGTAGGCTTTACATTGATCCTCATACATGGACAAGATCCCGGATCATCTGCCAATCGGTACAACGTTTGAAGCTGCTGTTAGGAAGCGCACTCTCTCGATTCCAGGGGCGATCAAATACCATCACCTTCAAATCGGAGAAATGCTCCAGATAAGGAAAAGCCATAGGAGAATCTTCCACCGCAAAATCAAACTTCATCTTATAAAAATCTTCCAGTTCCAGGTTATGCTCACCGGAATTATAAAATATATCTCTGCCGTATTTATTCAGGCAAAACAGATTGACTCTTGAAAGTCCATGCGCATCCAGCCACCTGCGGGAAGGCTCGTAGGCACTATAAGGTCTGCCGGTTATGATGTTAACCGTATGCCCCTGATCCAGCCATTCATTGATAACCTGGGAGCAGCCGGGCGTTTCTTCATAGGAAAGTAATATCTCCGGACGATGTCCCGCTTCCATAAGCTTCCGATATTCATCTTCCTGCAGATCAAAAGACTTCTGCAGATCAAAAAAACGGACTTCCTCATAAGGAACCGTCTTACCAAACATATTTGCAGCGATCTCCGTAAATGCTCTGGCCGTCTCGCATAAACAATCATCAAAATCAACGTAAAAAATCATACTTTCTGTCACCTCTGTTTACGGACTTCCATAAATGCATCTGATGTCATGGTCTTCCGAGCTAAACATCTGATATCAAGTCATTCCCACAAACATACTTATTAAAGTGTAACACAATACGGAAAGAATCATATAAACAAAAAAACTCTTTCATCTAAATTGAAACTTCAATTTAAATGAAAGAGTTTTTTATCTCTCTTTGTACACTCAAAACCAAATACAGGTTACATCCGTTCTCTGGAATAACACTCTCTCTTTGAACCAATCCTAATGGACAGCTTGCCGACCGATTAGTACTCCTCAGCTGAACGCATTACTGCGCTTACACTCGGAGCCTATCT
>JAILDL010000173.1 GCA_024689465.1 Lachnospiraceae bacterium | reverse complement strand
TATCATGAGGGCCTTTTCTATGTGCTCTTTGTAGCCCTGGAAACCCATACCACTTACCTGTATACCACGAAGGATATGAATAAGCCCTGGAAACGGCGTACCATTGAGGGCTTTTATCATGATGCCTCCCTGCTTTTTGATGGGGAGCGAGTGTTTATCACCTATGGAAACGGGGACATTCACCTGACCGAACTGAAAAAGGATCTGTCCGGGCCCCTTCCCGGCGGTTTTGATGAAGTCATCATCAGTGACAACCACAATCCTATTCTGGGGTATGAAGGAAGTCATATTTATCATATCGGAGACTATTATTACGTCTTCCTGATCCATTCTCTGCGAGATGAGTGGATGCGGGTGGAAGCCTGCTTCCGATCAAAGCATGTGGAAGGCCCTTATGAAGGCAAGGATATCCTGAATGATACCCGGGATTATTGCAGCCAGGGCGTTGCCCAGGGTGGCATCGTAGAGGATGCTAAGGGCAACTGGTGGGGCATCCTGTTCCAGGATCACGGAGCAGTAGGACGGATCCCTGTCCTCGTTCCCATTCACTGGGAAGAAGGCTGGCCGGTACTGGGAGAAAACGGCCGCGTGCCGGATCAGTTCCGGGTTCCGGGGGAAGACGGGGATCTTCATTCCGAAGCAGATACGAAGAAATCGGTGCCTGACGTGAACAGTCTCTATCAATCCGATGACTTCGGAGCGCCTTCCAATGTATCCGAAGCAACGCTTCGTAAAAACTACGGCTCCTACGGCTTTCGGTCCTGTTGGCAGTTTAACCATGAACCGACTCTGCCTCTGGTAGGCCGCAGAAATCATACGCTGTTCATTACCACGGGAAAGATCTGCCAGACCGTAACCGATGCCCAGAATACCCTGACCCAGAGGGCCCTGTTTCCTGCATGTGCTGCAGAAGTGACGCTGGATGCTTCCCGTCTGAAAGTAGGAGATACCGCAGGACTGTGCGCTCTGCAGGGCTGCTATGGCTTCGTAGGGCTTCGCAGGACAAAGGACGGTCTGTTTATCGTCATGGAGCATAAGAAGGCCTCCGAAGATCCGTCAAAACCCCAGGATCCTCATGCACCGGGGATCACGGAAGCGTGCATTCCCTTTGACGGGAAAAAACTGCGCCTTGCCGTTTCCCTGAACTTTGACCGGATGCGGGATGAAGCCACCTTTATCTATGAGGAAAACGGCGCATGGAAACAGATCGGCCCGAAGCACAAGCTGTACTTTAAACTGGACCACTTTACGGGATGTCGGTTTGGCCTGTTTGCCTATGCCACGGAAACCATCGGCGGAACCGCCGGATTCTCAAAATTTGTCTACCTGGATCAGGAACTGTCTATTTAGTGGGCACTGAATCATGAACCGTTGACCTGTGCGATATAGACTTTGCTTGCTTTGAATAATACGGGAAAAGATTAAACCGCCATAACCCTTGTAAATCCTGGGGCTATGGCGGTTTTTATCAACGTGTTTTGTCCTGTAAGTTATATGCCTATAAAAAATATAATTGTTTCTTTAGATCGTTCCCTGTAGCCTTACTTCACATCGTAGCTCAGCTTCACGGTAATGGAAGCAGTCTTATACCGGGAACTGGTATCGAAGGCTCCGTCATAGGAATAGCTGCCGGTTCCGGAGTTTTTGGCAGTGATCTGGAAGACACCCAGGTTGGAAGATTTTAACTTCCCAAGGGTCGCATCGGTATTTTCGGCCATGATGTCGATGCGTTCCTTTGCATTCTGGGAAGCCTTGTCGATCAGATCCAGCTTTAAGGCATCCAGATCGGAGTAGTAGTATTCCGGTGACCAGCTGGTCAGTTCCACACCTTCATCCAGCAAGGAGGAGATGTCTCTGGAGATCTTTTCTACTGTATCCAGGTTGGAGGAGGTGATGGTCACGCCCTGGCTCAGCTGATAGCCGTCTTCTTCCGAACTTACATAATTGCCGAACTCATCATAAATGGAATGATAAGTCTTGCTGATATCTACGGAGCTGAAGATCACTTCCGACTCGGAAATACCGTTTTTCAGCAGATATCCCTTAACCAGATCCGCATCGGATTTGATCTTGGTATAGGCTTCCTGAGAGGTTACTGCTGTTGCATCAAAGGATCCTCTCCAGATGATGATGTCAGATTCAAAATCCACGCTGGCTGAGCCGGTTGCAGTCATTTCATGGGTGCTCTCCGAACGAAAATGAGACAGTCCGTACGCTAAGCAAACACAGCTGGCGACCACGCAAAGCCCGATGATCAGTGCACTTAAGGCACCACTTCTTTTCTTTTCCATAATTTCTCCCTTTCTACCGCGATAGATAGCGGTTAACAAATCCATGGCTTTGTTATAAGAAAATTATGCGAGCCTTTGCACTATTTGTAAATCACGGAAGGCTTTAATATTTTATGAAGATGATTGGGAACAAAAAAAGACGAATTTCGAAGAAGCTTTGAAAAATATAGGGAATCGATGAGAAAAAAGAAGAATTCGGGAAAAAGTAGGGTATAATAAAAATATCGAAAATACATTCGAGGGGGGCTAAGATGGACCAGATCATCATACATGTGGATATGGACGCATTCTATGCCTCCGTGGAAGTACGGGATAATCCTGCGCTTAAGGGAAAGCCCCTGATCATCGGCTCCATGCCTTCCGAACGGGGCGTGGTAGCGACCTGCAGCTACGAAGCCCGCAAATACGGCGTTCATTCCGCTATGAACATCAAAGAAGCCTACCGGCTCTGTCCCGGCGGTATCTATATGCATCCCCATTTCGAGAAATATAAGGCCGTTTCCGCCCAGATCCACCGGATCTGGGAAGAGTATGCCACGGCAGTGGAAAGTGTTGCACTGGATGAGGCGTACCTGGATGTTACGTTAAAAGCTTCTGATTTTGCCCAGGCAGGGGAGATCGGACATCGGATCAAACAGCGAGTGCTTGAAGAAGTGGGCCTTACCTGCTCCGTGGGAGTGGCTTATTCCAAGACGGCGGCCAAAACCGCCAGCGAAGAGAAAAAGCCCAACGGCTACTTCGAGATTCCGGATAAAGAAGCTTATGTCAACCTGGTCATTGATAGGCCGGTGGATTCCCTGTATACCGTAGGGGCGAAAACAGCGGAAAAACTCAGCTCCTACGGCATCGTGACCGTACGGGATATTCAGGAAAAGAAGGACATGGTGCTGGAGAGCTTTGGGAAGCAGGGAGAGTGGATCTGCCGCCTGGCGTTCGGAGAAGATGACCGGCCGGTGACCCCTTATCGTCCGGAGGATGCCAAATCCATCAGCAGAGAGTGTACCTTTCAGGAAGATGTAGAAGACTTTGAACTGTTAAAGGACTGTCTGCTCCTCATCGCTCTGTGCGTGGAAAACCGGGCACAGCGCATCGGCCTGTACGGTAACGGCGTTTCCCTTAAGATCACCTACAGCGATATGAAGAGCATTACCCGTTCCAAAGTCTGTCCCACGGGCAGAGATGCC
>JAILDL010000155.1 GCA_024689465.1 Lachnospiraceae bacterium | reverse complement strand
CTGGTTGTACATCAGACAAGGCTGATAATCATGTGCTACGTTGATACCGGGAACATAGTAAATGTGGCCGTCTTCTGCGGTCAGCTGAGCCTTCAGCTCAGGATTTGCATTTAACCATGCCGTGAAGTTGGGCATGGACTCAAAATGGCTGTCCAGGGGCTCAAACAGACCGGATTTGATATAAACCTGGTTATCATCCTGATCGGGTAAGAGTACAATGTCTGCATCTACGTTACCGGATGTTAACATGGGGGTTGCTGCTTCTGCGTAGCTGTTAAAGTCAAGGAGCTGCCAGTCAACGCTGATGCCGGCCTGCTCTACAACGGTTGTAACGATCCTTGCGGATGCGATATCAACGTTGGAATAGTTACTGGTCTCTGCCAGGATCTTCAGGCTCTGGCCTTCTTCCTGGGTAATGGGTGCTTCACCGGTGTAAACATAACCGCTCTCATCGGCAACGGGTTCTGCTGCCGCAGTGGTCTCGGTGCCTGCTGCGCTGCTGCTGTCTGCTGCAGGAGCTGCTGCATTGCTTCCGCATCCGGCTAACATGCTCATGGTCAGAGCGGCCGTAAGTGCGAGGGAAAGAAGTTGTTTCTTTTTCATAAGTCCTCCTTTAGATTGAAAGAAATTTGAACTGCTCTATTCGTAACGTCCCACCGCAAGCTTGCTATACCTCTATCATAGGACGAATCGAATCATTGTAAAACGGAGCCTTAACCCTTTACGGCTCCCAGCATGGTACCCTGCACCAGATATTTCTGTACAAAGGGAACCACACACATGATGGGTACTACTGCCACCACGATACATACATACCGCACCTGAATGGTGGACTGGCTCACAGCTGCCATGGAAGTATTGGTGGTCTGCATGATCTCCATGGAGGCCTGCAGCAGGATCCTGCGCAGGAAGATCTGCAGCGGTTCCTTATTCCGGTCGCTGATGTACAGCAGGGCGTTAAAGAAATCGTTGTAACGGGCTACTGCATAATACAGGGTCAGAACCGCCAGTGTCGGCTTGATCAGTGGCGTCGCGATCCTGGTCATGATGTAGAAATCATTGGCGCCTTCGATGGCTGCTTCTTCAAACAGCGACTCCGAAATGGATTCGTAGGCAGAGCGGCAGATCATGACATTGTATGCACTGACCAGTACCGGCAGGATCATGGCCCATCTGGAATTGTATAAGCCCAGCTTGGTGACCACGATGTAAATGGGGATCAGACCGCCGGAAAAATACATGGTAAAAGCAAGCAGGAAGTTCATTCCCTTTCGCAGGCAGAATCTTCTTCTGGACAGCGGATAAGCTGCCAGGCAGGTAAAGATCACATTCAGAATGGTGCCCACTACCGTATAAAAGATGGTATTGGCATAGGCGGTCCACAAGGTACTGTAGTCCAGCACCGTCTTTAAAGCTTCAAAGCTTAAGTCCACCGGGAAAAGGACTACCAGTCCCTTGTTTACGGCTTCGCCGGATGAAATGGAGACGCTGATGACATACAGGAAGGGGTAGATACATACCACCACTGCAAAGAGCAGGAATATTCCGATCAACAGGTCAAACAGCACATCTCCCAGATCTCTTTTTCGAAACAGATTCATTCCTCTACCTCCTTACCAGATCGCTGTATCGGTCAGCTTGCGGCTGAGACGATTGGCAGCAAAGACAATGGCGAAGTTGATAACGGAATTGAACAGACCGACTGCTGCTGCATAGCTGTAATTGTTACTTTGAAGGCCCTGCCGGTACACATAGGTCTGGATCACGTCCGCCGTTTCATATACAGCGGTGTTGTACAGCAGATATACCTTTTCAAAGCCGACACTCATCATGCTTCCCAGCGTCATAATAAGAAGCAGGATAATGGTAGGCTTAATGGAAGGCAGGATCAGATGCCAGATCACCTGGCGTCTGTTGGCGCCGTCCACCTTCATGGCTTCGTACAGATCCGGGGAGATCCCCATGATGGCTGCCACAAAGATGATGGAGTTAAATCCGAAGGACTGCCAGGATCCGGAGATAACATAAATGGGTCTGAACCACTCCGGCAGATTCATGAAGTTGATGCTGTCCACGCCGATCTTGTTAAGCAGGGTATTGATGATACCACCGGAGGGCGATAAGAAGTTGTTGATCATACCGCAGACCACTACGGTGGAGATAAAGTAAGGCAGATAGGTGGAAACCTGTATGGTCTTTGCCAGCTTCTTATTGCCGACCTGGGTTACCGCTATGGCAAACAGGATCGGAATCGGGAATCCGAAGATCAGGGAATAAAAGGAAAGCAGAAAGGTGTTTCGCACCAGTCTCCATAAATAAATGGAGCTGAAAAACTGCTTGAACCATTTAAAGCCCACATATTTACTGGTAAAGATACCTGCCAGACCGGATCCGATCTTATAATCGTTAAAGGCCATGACGATTCCGGTCATGGGGAAATAGCAAAATACCAGATAGTAGATGATGACCGGGACCAGCATCAGGATCAGATAGCGATCACGATACAGCATCTTTTTCCAACTCATTTTCTTCAAGGCAAGGGGTTCCTTTCTATTTCTGCCACAGAAACAAAGGGCTATGGATGCAAGGCCTGCCGTTTTTCGTTTCTGTCGCCGCAACTTACAGTCTAAGAATAACGGATGAAACTTTCCCCTGTACAGAATCAATAAATCCGTCTTCCTTTTGGGCAGAAAAAAATGACGCATTCCAGTGAATACGCCATTTTTCGGTTCCTGTGAATTTTTGAAAGGTTCATTTTTTACCCAGGGTTCAAATCTGGAACAAAGGCCTTACGTTTCGCTGCCTCCCGCATATTCACTGGGATTGCAGCCGATGATGCTCTTAAAGTTTCTTCGGAAGGTTAACTGATTGCTGTAGCCGCAGGCAACCCCTACTTCCGTCAGGGACAGTTTTCCTTCCCGTAACAGTTCTGCCGCCTTTCCGATCCGCTTCGTCTGAATGTACTGCAGATACGTGGTATTATAGCGATCCTTGAACAGCAGGAGCAGATACTTATTGCTCACGTTAAACTGATCCGACAGCCGCTGCAGGCTCATGTCCTCATCGCAGTAATGCTCTTCCACAAACTGCAGGATGCTTTCGTCCAGTTTGATATCGTCCTTTGCATCCTGGCTCTTGGCATCCAGATAGTCGATGGCCGTCATCAGGGCGGCATCGTAATAATCAAAGGCTTCCTGCAGGGTTACAAGGCCCGCAGGGCGCTCCACCTTTACGTGGATGGTCCGCAGGGTCGTCAGATCCCGCAAAAGCTTGATGATATTCACATGCACCTCATCCAGCAGAGCCCGGTATACTTCCGCCGTGGCATCCATGTCCAGGTTTTTCTTGTAAACGTCAAACAACAGCTCATGCACACCCACGCGGTCCCGTTTTTCCAGACACTGTGCCAGCTTTGCCCGAAACTCGTTGGGGAAGTAATAGGAAATGGTTTCCTGGGTCACATCCTCATGGAAGAAGATCTCTCCCCTGCTGTCCCGCAGCACGCCGTCCAGGGCTTTGGTGGCATTTTCGCAGGCTTCCTTTAATTCCGTGATGTCATCCCGCACCCGATCTACGCCCATGGAGACCATGCAATGGGAATCACTGACAGAGGCCGAGATATGCCGGTGGATACTGAAAAACAGTTCGTCCTGCAGGCTCTCTTCATCAAAGTTCAGGATCAGATAACTGTTGAAGATGTCACGGAAATAGTAGGAAATGTGCATTTCCTCAGAAGAAAAGGTTTCCACGGTTCGGGATAACACGCTCTCTACCTGTTCCCTTAGCTTTTCCCCGGGAGGGCACTTCCCTTCATAGGCAAAGTTCACCACGGAAACGATATAGTAAGGACGCTTTAAATCCAGGAAATTCTCGCTGGATAAAATGGAGATCTTATCCTCCGCCGTTCCCGATACGATGGCCTGCATCATACCGGCTTCCGCATAGGGACTGATGGTCAGCATTTTCTCCCGGTAGCTGTTCTGTTCACCGATCAGGCGCTCAATGCCCGCTGTGATCCGGTTCAGCTCGTCTTCCTCTCCGGTAGCCGGGGCCTGGGAAAACAGCTGGTTGATCCGGTCAATGGGCTGGTAATAACGCTTGCTCTCCCAGTAGGCCAGCCAGATAAAGAAGCAGGTGACCAGCAAAATGGCGATGATCACCGGCACCACAGCCAGACCGTTGTTTACAAAAAAGCCCTTGGAGGAATAGAAATCTACCCGGATCTCCTCTGCACTGTTGCAGAAAAGGGAGGATTCCAGCTTGCCCTCTGTATTTCCAAGGGAAAACAGCTCCGTATCCCCTCGCAGAATCCTGACGCCGCAGTTGTCATCCAGTATCTTCTTCATCTCCCGCTGTACATCGGCCAGATCGATGAGGACACAGATCACCCCTTCGTTGGTTCCGTATTGGTAGGTGTAGCGGTCGCAGTACAGGATATTGTCCTTATTAAAGGCATACCATTCCTGCCCTTCCAGTCCCAGAACGTCCACCGCCGTTCCCGTAGCGCAAAAAGGCAGGCTCTGTTCCGGCGCCTCAAAGGGTTGCTGGAGATAGACCACGCCACTGGAGGAATAGGCCTTCGTGCTGCCATAGGGAAAGATCGTAATACCGTAAAGGGAAAAGCCCCTGCTGGTCACCGCTGTCCGGAGCTCTGCAAAGACCAGCTTGGAATTATAGGCATTTAAGGAATTGTCGGTACGAATGGACATGTACAGATTTTTCATCACCGAGGAAAATCGGAGATTCTGTACCGCATTTTTCGCATCGGAAAACCGCAGGTCCAGCGTGTCCACGATCTCCTGTGTCTTGTAATCGGCATCCCGCTGGTTCTGTATGGAAACCACCTGATAATTCTCATAGACGATGAAGGCGGTATACATGGCCATGCCCAGCATGATCACCAGAATATAGCTTAGAAAGATCCGTTTGAAAACTTTACTTTGAAACATATCACACCTTTACCCCATACAGGTGAGCGTTAAACTCCGTAAAACAGGTTTCTTCCACTTTCCGCATGAAAACAGTGATGTCCTTCTCATCCGGATATACATCAAAATGCAATGCTCCCACATATTCTCCCACAATGTGCACCCGGATATACAGGGCATTGGAAGAAGTATAGGTTGCTCCTGCCACGCAGGGCATCCTGGTATAAAATTCGCCGAAAGCTACGGTGGAATCCTCTGCCTTCAGCAGGTAGGGATCTTCCGTTACTCCCAGTTCAAAACATACCATAGAATCCACCCCAAAGGGGATCTTCTGAAAATGGCCGTCCCGGTAGGTAAAATCCAGCTCTCCGATATGTTTTTCCGAATCCACTGACAGCCTGAAACGGGAAAAAGCACTCTCCTCATCCGGGATCTCATAGGTATAGTCAAAGCTTTTTCCCTTAAGAACAGGGGCCTTAGGATCCACCGGGCAGTTCTGCAGGGCGGGGGGCAAAATGGCCAGATGCTTTGTCTTTTCTATCAAAGCTTCATAGGCTGTATCTGCATCCGACACCTTCCGATCCACAGAAGGGAGGATATGTTCGTAGATTGCCCGGTAAATGGACTGGTTTCCACCGGCTAAAGACATGGTGTCTGCCGTGGTCATGATGGTCAGATCCTGCTTCGGAAAATACATGGCCAACTGTCCGCCCAGACCGTAGAGTACAAAGCCACCTTCCCTGGTCATCCAGATCTGTTCGCCATAGCCCTGCTGCTCTTCCAGAATGGGTCCGGAGCAGATGGTCGGCGAGATCCTATGGGTTGCTTCCCGGATAAAAGCTTCCGGGATCAGCTGCTCCGAACTGCCGTCATCGCAGGTTGCCCTGCCTCCGTGCCCCAGAAGATAGATGATCTTTAATACATCCATGGGCCGAGCTACCATGCCGCTGCCGCTGATGGATACGCCAAAAGGATCCTTGATCACGTAGGCATCTGCGGAAAAGCCTATCTTATCCAGGAACCTTTCTCTGAGATAGTCCAAAAGATCCTTGCCGGTCAGTTTCTCGACCAGTGCTCCCAGCACATGGGCCGCAGAAGTATCATAATGAAACACCGTACCGGGCTTATGGGACGGCGCAACCGTAAAAAAGCTTTCCACCCAGTTGCTCTTCATATCCACCTTGTAGGTGGATGTGGCATGACAGGTACGCATCTGCAGCATATTGCGGATGGTCACTGCTTTGATCCAGGGATGGGTCTTTTCCGTTACATATTCCGGGAAATAATCACAGACAGACCGGTCCGGATCGATCCTGCCCTCTTCCACGAGATGGGCAATGGCGATGGCGGTCATCGTCTTGGTAATGGAGAACATGCGATGCATGGTCTCTCTTTGATAGGGCGCATAATAGCCCTCATAGATCAGTTTGTCATGACGCATGATCAACAGACCATGCATGGGGATCTGTTCTGCTTCCAGATAACAGATCGCCTCTAAAATGGCGCGGGAAGATACACCCACTTCTTCGGGAAGTGCGTTTTGAAACGTAAGCATAGTGCCTCCTTGAGAATGTTTAGTTCCCCCTTCGCCTTGCAATTCCTATTATAGCAAACCTGCGGCTTAATATCGATAAAATAACATCAGAGATTATTTACGATCAGGGCAATTCCCGATAGGATCAGCAGCACGATGGCGATCCTCTTAACGATCCGGTCGTTTAAAAAGTGCCCGCAAAGCATTCCTCCCAAGAGGCCAAGCAGCATAAAGGGCGCCAGGATCAGGAATTGTTTAAAGGCCTGCAGCGTGAAGATACCGGTCCAGGCATAGAGCAGGATCCGGAAGGTATTCTCCACCAGAAACACCACACAGAGGTTGGCTTTAAATTCTCCCATGTCATCGGTGATCCGGCTCACATAAGCGCCCAGAAGGGCTCCGATCCCGTACACACCGCACAGGATACCGGACAGGATACCGATCACGATGAGCAGCACCTTCGATCCTTTGGACCGGGTATTGGTAAACTCCCGGATCAGCATCTCCAGACTGATCAGCGTCACGATGATACCGAAAGCGATCTTGATCAGGGTGGCGTCCACATTTTTCAGGAGAAACACGCCGGGTATGCTACCGGCAAGCACCAGGATGGATAAGGGAATGCACAGATTTTTCCGAATGGATCTGCGCTCCTTTACGGCCAGAATGAGATTGGTAGGATATCCCAGCAGGAGTTCTACCGGGGATACATAGATATTGTCGGTCCCGAAGGTCAGGATCGTATTAAAAACCAGTGTATTGGCAAAGCCGCACAGTCCCTTGATGAAAAAGGCGACGGTGGCGGCTATGATCCAGGTGAGCATATGGATCCTCTCCTTTATGTCCAGAATTTCATATTGTCCGGGTCTTTCTCATGCAGGTCCGGGCTGCGGCCAATGGTCATTCTTTTCCAAAGAAACGGGAATAAATGGCAACCTGATCGTAGATACAGCACCAGCTGCTGGTAGAACCGGCGGTCACGCAGATGTACTCATGTCCATCTGCATCCGCTGCCAGAGAAGCAGCGC
Organism: Lachnospiraceae bacterium; assembly: GCA_024689465.1. Taxonomy (GTDB): domain Bacteria; phylum Bacillota; class Clostridia; order Lachnospirales; family Lachnospiraceae; genus JAILDL01. The sequence continues at coordinate 69,473 of JAILDL010000155.1, read as the reverse complement.
AGTTTTTGGATTCCACCACAAAACCGGTTTTTCCTGCGATCACCGTTCCGCCGCAGTCCTTATCCTCGATGCGGCGAAGGAACCAGTTGGAAATGGTGATTCCCTCCGGATGCTGCTCCGTTGCGGAAGTGGTATAGGTATGGGCCGATAAGACTTCCCGGCAAAGGGGGTTGTCCATCGCAGCCTTTAAGATCACGGCCATATCATAGGGCGTGGAATAATGGTCTTCGTTATGGATGCCCACACAGTTGGTAAAATGCGTGGTGGAAGAGATCCCCAGATCCGACAGCTTTTGGTTCATCAGCTTGACAAACTCCTCCTGAGAACCGGCCACATAGGTTGCCAGGCCCAGCGCCGCATCTGCACCGGACGGCAGGATGGTCCCGTAGAGAAGGTCCTTTACCGTCATGGTCTCTCCCACTTCAAAGCCCACGATGCTGCAATCGTTTTTGTAGGCATAATCCGTGATGTCGATGGTCATGGTAAAGGGATCCTCCGGAGAGGACATGTTTTCAACTCCCACTAACAGTGTCAGGATCTTGGTCATGGATGCGGGATAGATCTTGCTCTTTGCCCCTTTGGCACCCAGGATCTGATGATTCTCCGGGTCGATGAGGACCACATACTCACTGATCACGTCTTCATCTGCTTCGGAAAAATAATAGGTGCCTTCATCCGCGGTGGCGCTTAAGGGAGTCGTCTCTACACCGTAATTTTCCCCTTCGGATAGGGATTCATCCGGCTTTGGCTCACTGCCGGAAACCGGTGCGTTCTCTGTGGTGGTCACAGGTACGACTGCGATCCCGCGATCTTCCTCTTCGGGCAAGCTCTCATCATCCCCCGCGCTTTCCGTGTTCTGATCCTCCCCGCTGTTTTCAGGCACTGCAAGAACACCGCCGCCATCCGATGGATGATCCGACAGATTCTGCTTTCCCGCCACCATAACGATCCGGTTGGTCATTTTCTCCCCCTCATACTGGGTCGGGGTCCGAAGACCAAACAGGGAGGTCGCCACGATCAGAACAAATGCAATTCCAACAAGAAAAGGCTCTGCAAACCGCAGAGCCTCTTTTTTATCCATACGCTCCAACTACTCAAAAGCCTTTCCGGTCAGAAGCAGGTATGCTTCCTTATATTTCTCAATGGTACGGTCGATCACATCCTGGGGAAGGAGGTAATCGCTGTCAGGATTTGCCTTCAGCCAGTCACGAACAAACTGCTTGTCATAGGAAGGCTGTCCCTTTCCTGCTTCATAGCCCTGCAGAGGCCAGAAACGGGAAGAATCGGGGGTAAGCATCTCATCCCCTAACACAACGTTTCCGTTTTCATCCAGACCGAACTCAAACTTGGTATCGGCAATGATGATGTTCTTTGTCCGTGCATAGTCTGCACACTTCTTATACAGTGCAATGGTGTAATCCCGCAGCTTGGAAGCGTATTCCTCGCCCTTTCCGGGATAGATCTTCTCCAGCACTTCCACGCTCTTCTCAAAGGAGATGTTCTCATCGTGATCACCGATCTCCGCTTTGGTGGAAGGGGTGTAGATGGGCTCAGGGAGTTTCTCGGACTCCTTTAAGCCTTCCGGAAGACGGATGCCGCAAACGGTACCGTTCTCCTGATAGCTGGCCCAGCCGCTGCCGGTGATGTAACCGCGAACGATACACTCGATGGGCAGCATCTCCAGCTTCTTTACCTTCATGCTGTTCCCAACGAAACGCTCCTGACGGAAAAACTCCGGCATATCGTTGTTGTCGGTGGAGATCATGTGGTTGGGCAGGATATCTTTTGTATAGTCAAACCAGAAACGGGACATCTGGGTGAGGATCGCACCCTTCTGTGTGATCTTGTTCTTCAGGATGTGATCAAATGCAGAGATCCGGTCGGTCGCAACCATGATCAGGCTGTCGCCGATGTCATAGACTTCTCTTACTTTTCCTTCTTTAAAAGGGGTGTACATTTCCATAGTCTCCTCATTTCCGGCCAATAAAAAGGCCTATGCAGTTTTTACTCCTCAGGTTCTGACCGTCACCCGGTCATTCCGAAAACAAGTATAACACATGGCCTCTTTTTTTCCATTATTCAATTTGCCATATCTTTTCCCAAAATAACCCGCAGCTGTTCACGGATCAGACGGACGGTCTTCTACCTGCTCAGATATAAGGTGTTCTCGTCCCGGATCTGAATGGTATGGTCAAAGGCGGTGTAATCGGTAAAGTACACGGTACTGGATCCCTGGTTACGCAGTTCGGAGTCCTCTTTGCCGTCCACATACCGGTGATTGCCAAAGCAGGGACCGACCAGCAGGGCATCGGAAGCATTGCTTAAACGGAGCATGCCGCTCTTTACCACCAGCACCTCGTTTCCGGATACCGGGCACTCCAGGGCATCTCCCGAGATAAAGGAAAGGCCTGTAAAGGACAGCTCGATCCGCCAGGGACCGCCTTCTACGCCGGAGGTTTTCACCCGGACATCAATGCCCCCTTCTGCTTCCTTTACCCAGACGTCGATGTGCATATCCGGACCCATCTTCTTTTTCCGGGCATTTTGATCCATCTTCCACCAGTCGCTGGTTTCAGGCTTTTCTTCAAAGGGCAGGTAATACCAGCCCCGCATCACCTGGCTTAAATGATAGGTGCCGTCTGCTTCTTTTTCCAGGTGCTCGCTTTTAAAGGCACGATGCTCGCAGAAGCTGCCTGCCACCTTCATTTCCAGCTTGATGGTACCGTTGTGGAAATACAGGAAATTACTCTTTCCGCCAAGCAAAGTATAGGTATAGCGGCCTTTTCTGCGTCGTACGATCTGAGAATCCTGATAGAAATGATCAAAATCCGGCTGCTCATAGATGCCTTCGTATTCAAAGCTGCGAAGCTCCTGATGCCACATGAGCCAGATCAGATCATCCGGTGCGGGAATGTTCTTTTCCTCCACGATCTGAAAGATCCGGTTGCACATGCCAAGAAATTCCGGAATGTTATGCTTTATGCCCATGCGCAGGTACTCCATATAGTACCCCTCCGGGAAACAAAGCCTGTCTTTGTCAAACCGGGTGGAATTGGCGGTAAAGACCGAATCATCCGGTTCCCAGTAGGACAGCATGAGCTTCAGATTTCGCAGCACGCATTCCTCATACAGGGGGTCTCCTGTTGCCTGCGTAAGAAGCAGCATGGCATCATTGTTGACCCGGTTGTAATTGCCGGCGGATTTTTCCGCATATTCTCCGTCTTCGTTGCAGTCCATGCCTTCGATCAGATAGGCTTTTGCCCCTTCCGACAGCTTCGGCTCCTCAAAGAGCTTTCCGCACATCATCAGGATGGAGGCAATGGCCCAGCGATGGTTCGGGGTATGGAAACCGCCTTCCAGCATGCCCCGGGCCGCATCATGGATGATGGGTTCGATCCCGGACAGAAGCTCCTTTGCTTCTTTCACCCTTTCCCCCTGATAGTCCTTCAGATACCCATAATAGGGAAGAAACCGATCCACGCAAAACGCCGTATCCGGTGCGGAGAAAAAGTTACAGGTAATGTAATCAAACAGGCCGTTTTCGTGTTGCACCTTGCGGATATAGGACAGGCCCAGTTTCATCCGCTCCATGACCTTGGGATCTGCGTAAAACCTGGACTCTTCGTTAAAATAGACTGCCAGGAGGGTGGTCAGAGCATAAATGGATACCTTGGCATGCACAATGCCGTTTCCTTCCGGGAAACCGCCATAGCGGGGACTTTCCGGATCCAGCTCCTGTTCCTGCATTCTGCGCAGGGCACTTTTTTCCGTATCCCGCAGCATCCTCTGATAATGTTTTTCCATAATTGCCTTTCTGCCGCCTTTATCGCGGCAACTCTCCCGTCTACCGTTCCAGGAGGATCGTCTTGATCTCGAAGGGACGGAAGGTAAGCCGGATCTTCGAATCCCGGATGGGGAGTGTTTCCTTTTCTTCTTCCAGCATGTTGCAGGAAGCCGCCCGTTTTACCATACCGGGCAAGCACAGATCGGCGGTGCAGGCGCTGCCCCCCGCCTCATAGATCCGCAATACAACGGCCTTTTCGTTATCCAGGGCAGGCTTTGCCATATCGATCACGGCACTGCCCCCTTCCATACGGAAGAATCCGTAACCCTCGCTGCAGCGGTATGGCTTCCCGTTTTCCAGAATGTCCATGGAAAGAGAGGGTTGCACATTCAGTTCCATGGCCTGACGGAGCACATCGCTCCTGCCGATGGCGCCGCGATAAAGCATGACGGAATAGGTAAAGCGATGCTCTCCCTGATCCGCATGTCCGTCCGGGTAGACTGCTGCCTTCAGAAGCGTCAGGGACAGTCTGCTGTCCTTTGCCGAATAGCCGTATTTACAATCGTTTAAAAGCGCCAGTCCCATTTCTCCGTCGGAAAGAGCTACATAGCGCTGGTGGGCGGTTTCGTAGCGGTCCCTGTCAAAACTGCGGGAGCGGTGGGTCGGCCGCTTTAAATAGCCATACTGGGTCTCTGCCAGACTTTCTCTGGTAAAGATGGTGGTGGGGAAATCCACCTTCAGGATCCGGTGCCGCTCTTTCCAGTCGATCCGGGTCTCAAAATCCACTCTGGGGGAATCCGGCTTACAGATCACATCCTGTTCCAGGGTAAAATACTTTGCCTTCAGCACAATGTGGATCCGCAGGGTTTTATCTCTTCCTTCCTTTACACCGGTCACAATGGGCATTTCCAGTTTCTGTTCGCAGTCCTCATACATCCGGGCCAGTTCCCAGGCATCATAGTAACCGTTGATATCCTGGTACAGGCGGAAATGGTTCAGGGGCTGCTCTGCATATTCATAACCGGTTACGGGATCCACCATGCTGACGATCTCTCCCTCGGTATTTACCAGGATGCGGTAGAAGGGATTTTCCACGGATACGGATCCGTCTGCTTCCTTCTTCCACAATAGAAGGGGCTTTTTTCCTTTCACCGCAGTCTTTTCCTGCGCCGTAAGAGCAAGGCAGCGGGAGCGCTCCTCTTCATTCACATCCGTCAGTGCTCTGCGGGAGGAAGCTTCTTTGGCTTCTTCCTGCGTCAGGGCAAAACCACAGGCAGGGATCTGTACGTTCCCGATCTTCCTGGGCCAGGGCAGGGTGTTTAAGATCACGCCCTGGGCGTCTAAGCATTCCATTTCCTCCTGGATCAGATCAAAGGCGCGCAAACGGATATCTTCCAGACTCTCCTCCGCATCCCTTGCCACCTGCTCGATCCCGGTTCCCGGCAGGATATCGTGGAATTCGTTGAGCAGCAGATCCTTCCACATACATTCCGTGCGGAAGATCCAGCCGCCGTTTTCGATCCCCAGAAGGCGCAGCAGCGCCGTCATATATTCCACTTCCCGAACGGCTTCTTCCGTCCGGCGCATCCATCGTTTGATCTTTGCCTGACTGGTGAGGGTTCCTCTGTGCCAGGACAGGTAGATCTCTCCGTAGTAAACGTTTTTGCACCCTTTTTCTTCCAGGCGCTTCATAAAATCGACAGGACTTTCTCTTCTTAAGCGGGGGACGCCCTCCAGATCTTCCAGTCTGCGGGCTGCTTCCACCTGTTCCTCGGTGGCTCCGCCCCCTCCGTCTCCGTAGCCGAAGGGATAGATAAAGCCATCCATTTCCTCGGTTTTAAGCCGGTCTTTCTCCCAGCGTTCCAGGAGATGATGGGGTGTCATCTTCGCATTGCATTCCTTGTACATATGGGAAAGGACGCGGCTTCCGTCGATGCCTTCCCACCAGAAATTGTGGTAGGGGAAGGGATCACATTCCGGATCCTGACGCATCATCTTCTGGGTGGAGAAGTAGGACACATCGCACCCCTTCATGATCTGCGGCAGGGCGCCGCTGTAGCCGAAGGTATCCGGCATCCAGGCCAGGCGGGATTCTACCCCCAGTTCCTGCCGAAACCACCTCTTTCCGTACACAAACTGCCGGATCAGGCTCTCACCGCCGGGCAGGTTCATATCTCCTTCCACATAGACGGCTCCTTCCGGGATCATCTGTCCGGTCTTTATTTTATCCAGTACCCGCTTATACAGGCCGGGGTATTCGCTCCGTAGCCAGTCCATGAGAATGGGTTCGCATAGCAGGAACTGATATTCCGGATAGCGATCCATCAAAGCCACCTGATTGGAATAGGTCCGGGCTACTTTCCGGTGGGTTTCCTCCAGGGTCCAGAGCCATGCCAGATCCAGATGCGACTGTCCGATCACCGAATAGTCCGGCACGGTGTCGCTGTTCTTTTCCGCAAGATACGGCTTTAACCGTTTTGCAGCATGAAGAACGGACTCTCTCCTTATGGGCCGTTCCGCTTCAAAATCCGCTTCCAGGGTGAACTGCTGCAGGGTTTTTCCCACCTTCATGCTCCGAAGACTGTCCTCCGGCAGAGCCTGCCACAGATCGTAAAGAACGTGGTAATCCAGATAGGCCTGCCACATCTCTTCATCCAGAGTAAGGATCGTACTCTTTCCTATGCAGCATTGAAATTTAGGAGGTTCCGGAACTGCCTCCACTTCCCTGGGCACAATGCCGCCCTCTTCCAGACGGGGCCCGTGTCCTGCATAGACTTCCGCTGCCAGTTCGATCCCTTCGGCGGGAATGTCCTGTGCATTTACGATCACATACGCATGTTGTTTATCAATGGCGCCCAGTGGTTCTCCATTTCCATAGACCAGCATTTCGGGTCCTGCCTCCAGATGGATGAACAGGCGCCCTTCCTTTATCCCTTCCGGCAAAAACAGGCGGGTGCGAAACCACCCGTATTCCCACTTGCGGCCCCAGTTTTTTCCCTCCGGAAAAGCGACCATCTCCTGTTTCATGGCCGTCTCATAGGAGATCCTGGAAAAGGTGGTAAACCCTTCCAGCTTCAGGCTCCCGACGACCTGATACAGATTGCTCTCAAATGCTTCGTCAAAATGGCGAAGTCTGTCATTCCACTGTCTTCCAAGATTCATAGGTTTATCCTTCGCTCTCTTCCGCTGCCTTACGGCAGGGCTCCATGTATTTCTCTTCTCCAGTATACACTGCCAGCTCCGACATCGCCAAATAGGGGGGTATCTGGCAATGTCATCTCCTTTACCAGATCGTGTTTTCCCTGCGCTTTTCGGCCTGCATTTCCAGACGGCCGATGAGGGCATACAGCTCCTCCGGGGTGTGCACCGTATAGTCGGGATGCCAGTCGGCCTCCTCCTCCGTATGAAAATACCGGGGAGAATAGTCCAGCCAGATGGAGGTGATCCCGTATCGGTTTGCCCCTGCGATATCTTTTTTTAAGTTATTTCCGATCATGACGATGAAAGGCTTATCTTCTTCGGAAAGGCCCATCTTCTCCATGGCCGTATCAAACATTTTTACGGACGGCTTCTGCTCTCCCACCACTTCGGACACGATCCACTGCTCAAAGCAGTATCCCAGCCCGTTCTCCCGGTAGACATTCTGAAAGGAGTCCCATTCTCCGTCCGCCACCAGGGCAATGTGGTAGCCTTCCTCATGCAGGCGCTTAAGCACTTTTCCCGCTCCGGGAATAAACTCCGCACGGGTCACGATCCCGGCCTTATCAAACTCCTGGGTTGCTTCATCAATGATGGTATCGCCACTGTCCGTAAATATGATCAGTTGTTTCTCACTCATGCTATTCCTATCCGCCGCGTTTTGCTTATCCTGCACTCCGCGACTTCCGCCCCCTCACGGCTTTCTTCAAGTTTTGTCCTCTGACAGGGCAGCATAATCAAAGCCCTTCAGTTTCCCTACTTCCGCAAAATGGCAGGCTGTAAAATGCATTTCCTTCTGCAGGTCCACCATGTCTATCCACAAATAAAATAAGCCTTGCAGGCGGCTGTTCTCCGCTCACTTTGGCTAATCTATGATTCGCCACAATGATTCGCGGATGGACAACCACCTGCAAGGCCGCCAGATCAGCAGTGGATAACATGCTACGCAGTCACGCAGTTTTTCCCTTTTCCTTTGGAGATATACAGATTCTGGTCTGCCTTGGCAAACACACTCTCAAAGTTCTCCGGCTGATAGATGGTGATCATCCCGCAGGAGAAGGTGACTGTCCGGTCCATAAAGGAATAATGCTGCAGGGAGAAGCATTCCCGGATCTCCTCCAGGGTTCTGCGATGCGTCTTTGCATCGTCCCCTTCAAAGATAAAGACAAATTCCTCTCCGCCATAGCGCCCGGTAAGGCACTTGTAGGAATTGTAGTCCTTCATGAGTTTCCCCAGTGTAACCAGCACTTCATCCCCGTTTTCATGTCCGTAGGTATCGTTGACGGACTTGAAGTTATCAATATCGATCACCGCAAAGGTCACCGGATTCTCCGCAGTTGCTCTCTCCAGCATCTTAACGGCTTCCGCCTGGAAATAGGATCTGGAAAAAACACCGGTCAGAAAGTCCACATCCAGCCGTTCCTTATACTCTTCCTGCATGGTATTACTGGTCCTGACAACCGCGACCACGGAATTGGAATAGGCCTCCATGGAAAAGCAGACCAGAGAAAACAGCAGGGTAATGCACATGGCAACAAAGATCTGCTGAATGTAATAGTACGCATCTTCCGGTCTCTCCGCTACGATCCACAAGCCTGCAAAGAAAAGGATCAGCAGGCAGTATAACAGTTCAAAGACCATGAGCGAACGGTCATGAAAAATGGTACTGAAGGTCATACAAAGAGCCGGCCCGCACAAAAGGGCCAGAAAAAAGCTGTGGAAAAACGCCATGCTGCCCGCGATGGTCAAAAGGGAAAAGCAGCATACATAGGTTCTTGTCTTCTCGGATACATCGCACTTTTCATTGACGATCACCGCCACCAGATAGCTGAGGAGGTTGACCGAGAAAGGCGCCAGGACCCGGACAATGATGTATTCCATAACGGTATAGCGTATAATGGCATCCGTCACGTAGTAAAAGATAAAAAATCCGGTATCCAGAAAAACACAGGCGATCACCAGACTCAGCATTACCTGAACCACTGCTTTTCTCTCTCTTGCTTCCAGTTCATGAATATCCGTTGTCGAAATCTCGTTCATCTGTTTGTCCTCACGGAAACGGGTTGCCGGTTACTCTGTGATCAACGGGGGACCACATCCGACCAGTAAAGCTGGCCGTAAATGTCTTCAAAACGGTACAGAGCGCGCAGATCCGAGCCGACCCGGGTGTTGCTCACGGTCAGTTCCCCGTCTACGGTCATCTGTTCGCCCAGATAGTAGCTGTCTTCATAGGTTCCGTCATAAGCATAGTAGTCACAGATAAAGTCCAGGGTATCTCCCTCTTCGATCTGTGTCAACCCTCTCGCCACCGCTTCGGTCTCATCCTCGGCATAAACCGGCTGGGCGCCGGCCACATAGCCGTAGGGATGTTCATCATCAAAGAGCAGGATCAGCTTTACCCGCTCTCCGTTTAAGAAAGCAGGTACGTATCCGGTAATGGTATAACCATCCTCTGTTTCCACGGTATCCATGTGATAATAGGCTACCGGCTGATCATCCAGGGAAAGCCAGGTATCATCCGTATCCGCCACCAGATAGCCTTCCTCCGTAAAGGTATACAGGTTATCCAGGCCCAGGTCGATGTAGCCTTCTCCATCATCGTAGAACAGGTTCAGGTCCACCTTGTGCACCAGTTCCCACTGCTCTTCCGGAAGGGCAATGGCATAGGAGCCATCCTCCAGCCGGGTCCAGGTAAGGGCAGAAGCCTCCAGCTGATGGGCGCTGACGTAGGAAGCCATCTGCTCATCAGTAAGTGCACGGTCGCTTAAAAAGGCACTGCCAAGGGCAGAGAGACCGCTCAGGGTAGAACTGTTGCCGCCCATAAAGGCGCCCAAAAGGGATGCGATCTGATCACCGCTCTGGGAGGATGCACCGGCGGAAGAAAAGCCGCCCATCAGCATTCCCAGGGGAGATCCATAGCCGGAAGCAGAACCGGATACCTGCCCCGCCACCTCCAGGGAAGCAAATTCCCGGATGCATGCGGAATATTCATCCGGCAGGTCAATGGCGTTATACGTCGTAATAGCGGAATCCACCTTCCCCACCTTCTGGTAAGGGAAGTATACAGAGATCCCGTAAGCATTGGTCATATTGGAGCTGGTGCGGTTGTATTTCACGGCGCCCAGCAGGGTATCGGCAAGGGCTTTCCCCTCCTCGGTTCCCATATTCTTCGCAAACTGCACCAGGTCGATCTGATCGATACGGGAGGACTGGGCAAATTCCCGGGCGTTGCTGCGGGCATCGGAAACCACCTTGTACCGTTCCTCCTTGATCAGATCGGTAGTGGACTTGGAAAATGCCACAAAGTCATCGCCTAAGGTCCTGCTCAGTTCTGCCAGGTCTACCACGGAAAGAGTGGTCTTCTGGCCGGCACAGCTTCTGGCACATTCGTCCACAAAGTCATCTGCGATGTTCTTTCCGATGTCGATGGTGGCCATGGAAGGATCCGCGGAAAGGTTGGTCAGCCAGTTGGTATAATACCAGCCCACGCCGGGCTCTGTTTCTTCGGATGCAACGACGTAATCCGCATAATTGGCCAGCATCAGGTCCGTTTCCACGGTAGCCATCAGGCAGGCATCAAAGCCCACCAGATCAAACTTCATATCCGCACTCTTAAGTGCATTGTTGATCCCGGCCAGATTCATGGCACCGCTGTTGGGGTACTTCTGGTCATAGCCGTAGCCGGTCAGGGAACCGCCGCCGTGATCCCAGAAGATCAGCATATTGCGGTTGGCATCGGAATAGTTTTTCTTTGCATAATTCAAAAATTCCACCAGGGTTGCGGGATCGGTCATGGGTTTGGATCCCATATCCTTTTCCAGGCATTTCAGACCGCCGCCCGTCACCTGATAAATCTGGTTTACAGAGGAAGAGATCACACTGTTCTTCCATCCCTGGCAGCCGCCGGTATAGACGATCAGGCGCACATTGCTGCCAATGGTGGCTTTCGTCATTTCCGTCAGGTCTCTGGTGGCCATGCCGGAACGGTTTTCCAGATCGGTTCCGCACATGTAGACCAGGATATTGATCACATCCTGTCCGTTCCCCAAAATGGTGGTGTATTTGTCACGGGCCCTTGCATCTACGGTCCGGTCCAGTTTTCCGGTATTGGCTGTATCGCTCCATCCGGAGGAAGTGGTCCCGCCGGAGATCTGTCCCAGAAGGGAGCTGTAATTGGTAAGAGAAGGCAAAGCGCCCAGGGTGGCTCCTGCTGTAGACGTGCCGGCAGAGGAAGTACCGGACTGGGTCGTCGTGGTGACAGCAGGTGTCTCCGTATAGGAAGCATCCTCGGATCCGCCTCCCAGGAGCGAACCGATCCCGCCTCCGCCGCCAAAAAGAAGCAGTAATATCACGGCAATGATCGCATACTTGTTCATTCCTCTGGAAGGAGCCGCACTGCTGCGGCCGGATCCGGATGCGGAAGGATTCACGCTGCTGCCGCTTCCCACCGGGCCGGTGCCGAGACCTTCTCCTCTTTTATGAACGCCGGCCCCCTGGCCGGTCACATGTTTTTCTCTTGCTCTGGGTTTATCAGCCATAATCTGTTAACCGCCTTATCCTGCGGTTTTTCCTTCTTTCCTGTTTACTGAAAATCCTTTGCCAAAGATTACAGATCCTTAAAGTGGAACTGCTTTTTCCCTTCGGCATAATCTCCTACAATCTGTCCGTTTCCAAACAGCTGATACTTATAGGTCATCAGCCCTTCCAGACCTACCGGTCCTCTGGCATGAAGCTTGCTGGTACTGATCCCCACTTCTGCTCCGAATCCGTAACGGAAGCCGTCGGCAAACCGGGTGGAACAGTTTCGGTATACTCCCGCAGAATCCACCATCTGCATGAAATAGGCCGCTGTTTCCTCGTTTTCGGTGAGGATGCTGTCGGTGTGATGGGAGCCGAACCGGTTGATATGGTCCACCGCTTCCGCTACGTTGTCCACCAGTTTTACCGATGCGGTCAGCGCCAGGTATTCCGTATGGAACTCTTCTTCTCCCATCTCTTCTGCCGGGATGTAGTCCAGCACTTCCTTTGTCCCCCGCAGGGAAACGCCAAAAGCCAAAAGTGCCGCCGAAAGCTTCGGCAAAAATTCTGCTGCCACCTTGCGGTTTACCAGCAATGTTTCCACGGCATTGCAGGCCGCGGTGTACTGGGTCTTGGCATCCAGGATGATGGGGATCGCCTGTTCAAGATCTGCATCCGCATCCACATAGATATGGCATACGCCGTCTGCATGCCCCATGACCGGGATCTTTGTATTGTTCATGATATACTGCACGAAGGCATTGGAGCCTCTGGGGATCAGCAGATCCACATCCTTTTCACAGGAGAGCAGTTCATCGATCTCATTATGAAGCTGGGCCTGCAGCAGGCATTCTTCGGGAAGGTGCGCCTGCACAGCCGCTTCATGGATAATGGAAAAGAGCACTTTATTGGTCTGGGCGGTTTCCTTACCTCCCTTTAAAATGGCGCAGTTACCGCTTTTGATGCATAACGTGGAAATCTGCACCAGCGCGTCGGGTCTGGCTTCAAAGATCACGCCGATGACACCGATGGGGCAGGAGATCCGCTGCAGGATCAGCCCTTCGTCCAGCTGCCGTTTCATCTGCACTTTTCCGATGGGATCCGAAAGTGCGATCAGCTGTTTGATGCCGTCGATCACACCGGAGAGTTTTCCTTCATCAAACTTAAGACGTTTATAAACAGCATCGGAAATACCGTTTGCTTTTGCGTTTTCCAGATCGGTATGATTGGCTGCAAAAATCTCTTCCCTGTGGGCAAGGAGCGCATCCGCCACCATCTCCAGGGCCTTACAGCGCAGTTCATTACTCGTCGCCGCCATTTTGGGCGAAGCCAGTTTCATTTTGTGTGCTTGTTCTCTGATATCCACGCGATTACTCCTCAAATGTGTTTTTCAATGATTTATTGTAACATAAGAGAACCGTTTTGGGTGAATTGGCTCACAATTATACAGCCGGCAGCCGGATCTGCCGGTTTTGTGCAACTAAAAAAGCAACCGGAAAACCGGTTGCTTTTATAGATTCTGTGCGGATTGCCTGACTTTTGTAAGGGCAAAGTCCAGTGGCTTAAACAGGACCAGACAAAGAATAAAATTACTGATCCCATGGAGGACATCATAAGGGATCCCCGCAACCCACCAGGTAAACTGTGTCACAAGGCCGCCAATAAAAAAATAGGGGATACTGCACAGTGCTCCGAAAAACAGTCCGTAGAAGGCCGACAGAAAACAGTAAAACCAGTAGGATGCATGCTTTCTGGTCAGATCCACGATCAGGATCAGGAGCGGCCAGATGTACAGGTACATCACATTCCAGGTATTGATCCCCCATACCATGGATTCCACTCCAGTAAAGGCTAAGGCGACCAGGATCACCTTTTTTCCAAAATGCAGGGCAAACAGGATGAACAGCAAGGTCACGATCTCCACATTGGGAATGAATTCCAGACTTCGTTTGGCTACTTCAATGATTGCCAGCATCATTCCGAGGCTGGCAATCTCATACACACTTTTTTTCAAGTCAGATTCCTTATTCTGCAACGTAAACTTCGTATGCGAAGGTAAAGGTATCTCCGTCTGCTACGGGCTGCTGATCTGCGCCGTACATACCGTACTCACCGTTTACGTAGATGGACCAGTAAGCGCCGTCTGTGTTGTAATCTGCTGTGATACCGTTTACAGACTCGATGTACAGACCGTAGTCACCATCGGAACCGGTATAGGAAAAGTCTCCTGCTGCAGCAAGTTCATCCATCAGACCTCTTAAGAACTCTGCATCGGTCTTTCCGGAATAGCTCTTTACGTTACCGTCCTGATCCTTCACTTCTACGGTGTAAGCCTTGGTCCCTGCCTGTGCCTGGGGACGGTTTGCAAAGTAAACGCCGCAGAAGATCGCAATGATCGCTACCACTGCTACCGCTGCAATAATGATTTTGGTTGATTTCTTCATAATATCTCCTTTGTTATACTGTGATGATTTGGACTGTCTCTTCCCGCATCCCCGATCGGAGCAATCATCACCGAAACCACTACGCTTGTTTCGGGATTGCAGGCGCTCGCCAAATGTCTGCCTGTGCATGCACGGCAGCCGCTTGGCTCGTCGCCACACAAAAAACCTCTGCTCGCCACGGAGCAGAGGTTATAAGCGCACAAAACAAAGACTTAGAAAACAGCTTTTCTATGTCTGAACCCATGCAACCAGTTACTCGTGGTTATCGCACAACGATCAGGCAGGTCTCCTGGCTTAGGAGTTAACGCCGCAGCTTGTCTTCCCAAAGAGGCTTCTTCAGTGACACATTACAGCCCGGCAACTCCATCACAGTGACGAGTTCGTACAGGATTTGCACCTGTTTCCCTTTTCACCGGATCCGGAACAGAGGGCATCTGCCGCCTTCCGTTGTCCGATCCGACACCTGATGTTTTCGATATTCGGTTTGCTGTTGATACAGCCGTGACCTATTATAGCTGTTAAATCTGTGCAGGTCAAACCCTGACACAAAGATTGTTTTCCAAAGATCGTTTTTGAACAACCGGTCTTTATTCCGATAATTTACGGGTGTAGATAAAATCGCAGACCCTGGGGGAAGGTGTCCCGTTCATTCCCCGGAAGGTAATGGGTACAACCGTCTTTTCCGTCCCTCCTGCGGTGACAGGGAACGCACTCTCCACCACACCTGCCGGAATGGGGATCGTAAGAGAGTAACGGTCTTCTTCTCCTTCGTAGTGTAAGGAGCCTGCATAAAGACTGACATGGCGACTGGTAATGTGGATGCTCCTGCCGTTGTCTTCCTTCAGGAAGGTAACGACCAGCACATTCTCTCTGCCCTTTTCCACCACCATGCGGTAGGTAAAATAGCCGTCCGCTTCCGCCATCCGGCTGGTACCGCCGTGGGTTACGGCGATGGTATGTTTTTCCTCCATGGCATGGAGTTCATCGCTTTCATACTGTCCGTAGCCGGGCTGTACCGTATCCAGTGTTTCCATGTGATCAGCCGCTTCTTTCAGTTTGTCCGCTTCTTCCCTGCTCTTTAAATACCAGTAGATGCCGTAGCGCTGGTGCACCTTCTGATAATGGGGCGCAAACACAAGGCCTGTATCCAGCAGGGTAAAGAAAGGCCCATCCCCGGACGCTTGGCTCTCAACAGGAACCATATACCGGGAAACATCCTGTTGAAACTGCTCCAATGTAATTTCTTCCGGCAGAGGGATCACATCTCCCGGGGTAACGGCTCTGGCCGGTATGGATACCATCACACCGGTGGTGGTGATCTCTTCGTTTTCCTCTCCCAGATCCGCACTCAGAACATAGGGCCCGTAGGTAAACGCCAGGGATGATGGATCATCGGGTGTAGCGCAGCAGCTTACCTCCATGGGCAACTCTACCAGGATCTCATCTCCCTTTTGCAGATCCTCCACCAGCACAAAGCCCTCTTTTGACGCGGTGATCTTCCGCGCATTCGATCCGCTTCCGGAGACAGTGACGGTCATTTCCCCCTGTACCCAGTCCGGTCTGCGCAGGCATACCTTTGCCTGCAGGTCACCCCCGGTCAGGGAGTCGATCCGGAAGGTCATCTGCGGCTTTCCAGTCAGATCCCCGGTCTGGGTCAGTACCAGATCCTGTTCCTTCCAGGTCAGAACGGATGCCAGGTAGAGATTTACCAGGACCGTATCTTCGTTATGGTAATAGATGCTGTCTCCCAGCTTGGTAAAGTTTTCCATACCGGAACCGGTACAGCACCAGAATTTGTTAAAGGGTTCTCCGTACACCTTAAAGTATCCGTTTGCCATGGGATGGAAATACATGGTCATGCCGGTCTTCGGATCCTGGCTGGCCAGGATGTGGTTAATGTAAGCCCGTTCGTAATACTCCCCGTACTTTTTCTCCCCGGTGATCTCATAGAGCATCCGGGTCAGCTTCAGCATATTGTAAACATTGCAGCTTTCGTTGTTGCAATTGGTCCGTTCCTTATCCAGCACGTAATCTTTGCCAAAATGTTCCCACTCGCTGTTGGCACCGGTCACATAGGTATGCCGCTGCACCACCATATCCCAGAATACCTTGGCGATCTCCAGATAGTGGCTTGCATCCACGGTCTCGGCCGTCTCCCCACAGGAAAGCTGTTTTCCCTGCAGCACGCGGTAGCGGTTTAAACAGCCGATGAACTTGGGGATGGTGGTATTGGCATGCAGGTTATTTAAGACATCCGCACTTCCGGTAAAGATTTTCTCATACAGAGATTCCTGGTCGAAATAATGGGCTGCTGCTGCATACCGGTCCACACCGGTCACCCGGTACAGCTCGTATAATGCATCGTTCATACCGCCAAACTCGGTTTCCAATACCTTTCGGTTTAACGCTTCATCCCAGGAAGAAGCTCTCTCATAGGTCCAGTCTCCCACACCCTTTGCAACGATCAGAAGCTCTTCGATCCCGGTCAGTTCGTAGGCCGATACCAGACCCGCCAGGATCTTGTGCATGGTATACCAGGGCACCCAGGCTTCGGTGATGATATTGGTCTTTCCCTCTTCCACATTATCGAACTGCTTCTCCACATTGGAAGGATCCGGAAGGGTTGCTCCAAAGAGAAAGCCTCTCTTTCCCCTACTGTGTTCCTGGCATTCCAGAAGGCCTGTTGCCAGGTCTTTGAGCATCTCAAAAAGTTTTTCCCTGTGAGCGGGCAGAACATCCACGGAAGCATAGGCCTGGGCAGCGGCGGTCAGAAAATGCCCCAGGGTATGTCCTCCGATCAGCATGTTTTCCCAGCCTTCGTAACGGGTCTTCCCTCTTAAGGAAAGGCCTGCGGTTTCCCGAAACCCTGCAAGGAGTTTATCCGTATCAAAAGCGGTCAGATAGGCCGTCTCTTTATCCAACGCATTTACCAGGAACGGATCCGCCAAAGATACCGCGCTTATGTCAAAGGCATTCCACTTGTTCATATCGATCTTCCCCCATATTTTCATCTAACCTAGATTGTATCAGTTTGACCGTTCCACTCCCATAGACAGTCCGGTCTATTTCATGTATAATTAGGCAAATCAAAAGGAGAAAACCATGCGTGAAATCATCCTGTCTTCCAAAAGTACACGAAAAATAACTTTAAGCAACCATAACTACGCCCACGAGGGGATCCTGCATCCTGACAGAACCTTAAAAGAGTACGACCTCTTATATATGCAAAACGGCAAATGGGATGTTTATGAAGTGGATGATGACGGATCCGAAGTCTGCTTTTCTCTCTCCCCCGGTATGGTCCTTCTTCTTCGTCCGGATCATCGGCATTATTCCAAGGAGCCCTGTTCTCCGGAAATGCGTAATCTCTATGTTCACTTCCAGGCAGAGGATACCTCCGTACCGGACGGCAGCCTGCCAGAGCTTTCCGATCCCGATGCTTCTTCTGTCGATGGGCTCTCCCCGCATCCCGGGGAAGATTCTCCCTATCTGGTCCTCTCCCAGCTCACCGACTGCCGGGATAATTCCCGTATCCTCACCCTTCTGGAGCAGATCACGGAAACCTTTTATTCCGATCAGCTCTCCCATCGGGACCTGATGCTCACCAGCCTGTTAAATCTTACGCTGGCGGAATTAGACCATATTTATCATCAGAAAAAAAGCGGAAGCGACGTCATGATCTCTCAGATCCTCCATCGCTTCCACACGGATTTTGATGTATTCTATTCGCCCCAGGAGCTGGCCGATGATTACGGCGTATCCCTGCGGACGATCTCCGGACGTTTTAAAAGAGCCACCGGGCAGTCCATTCATCAGTATCAGATGAACCTCAAGCTGACCCTGGCTTATGACGCTCTCCCTATGTCCTACGGCCGCGGTCTGCGGGATATTGCCCGCAGCTACGGCTTCTATGATGAATTTCAGTTTTCCAAACTCTTTAAGCGCAAGTTTGGGGTATCCCCTTCCAAACGCATGCGGGAAGGGATCAAATGATCAGCTGCGCACGGCCTGGCGCAGTACCAATACGGCGCCCACGATCTGAAAGATCAGGCCGATCCCTGTAAAGGTCAGTGCGATGCGTACCTGGCTTCCGAAGAAGAACAGGAGCACATCGAAAAACCGATCCAGGTAAGGTGTACCCTCCAAACGGGATACCAGTGCGGAAAACCCTACAAAGATGATCATCCAGAGTGCCCAGATGATCCAGAAGGCGACTTTCCCTACACGGGAGTAAAGCGCTCCGAACAGGCAGATCAGACTGGTCAGGGCAAAGCAGATCGCCAGGACCATCCCGGACAGTACGGGAAACGCAGCCGGGATCGAAGCTCCCGCAAAGCGGTTAAAGCCAAGTACTTCCAGATGATGGATCCCCAGGACCAGATAGGCGGTGACCAGCATGGTCAGAAAATAGGTCAGGTTGGTAAATACCACAAATTTCCGTCTGGTATAGTTGCAGCGAAGGGAAATATCAAAACTGTCGCTATAGAGCATCATGCCAAGGAACAGCAGGATCGTTACCAGGATCCCCAGAGGAAACATAACGGACATAATGGGCATTTCCACCGCATACATGCCGCTGAAATAATCCAGCACAATACCGACCAGTGAGCCGCCTGCCGCTACAGCAAGCATCAGGATCACCAGCCCTTTATGTAAATAAGCTATCTTTCGAATCTCACTCATGAGCGCACCTCTAAATTCATAATGGATCTGTGAAGAAGAAAACAGCTGATGGCCAGTACGGCAATGCCGATGGGGAACAGGTAGATCGCTTCAAAGTGCATGACCCATTTCAGTTCTCCTGCAGCGCTGAAGCCGCCCATCATTCCGCCTAATACGCCACAGATCAAAATGAAAACGATGTAGGCAGGTCTTCCGAACCGGTCGGTCACAACCGCCAGCAGATTCCCCATTCCTCCTGCCGTCAGCAAAAGCCCCAGGATGGTTATGATCTTTCCGGGCGTTACCGGGGTTCCCACCACCAGATAGACCACCGTGATCACCAGGGTGTTGAAAATAGCAAACAGGATCTGTGTCACCACCTGGGAAGCAAACACGTGCTTTCTGAGGATCCCGCCACTGATCATCAGACAGTATCTGCGGGAATAGGACTGGATCACATCGGATAACATCACGATAGCTCCGATCATCATCAGAAACGCGGAATACATATTATGAAGGTTTCCCCCTACGATGGAATCCTGCGGAAACAGGATCCAGAAGTAGAGGTACATGGCTATGCTTCCCAGTACCATGGTCAGCACATTGACCCGCTCTTCTCTTTCAAAGAAACGCATCGCCTTGATCATTGTTCTACCTCCTCCCCACAAACTGCCAGGAAGATTTCCTGCAAAGATAAAGGTGTCACGGTAACAGTTTCCGGAACCTTTAATTCCTCCCCGGGACGCATCACGATGGTAGCCCGCTTGGTGTTGCCCAGCTGCTCGACCCTGTGATAATCTCTTCCGGCAATCAGGGCATCCACCTCTTCTGCGCTGCCGCTGACCATCTGAACGCGAGCCAGAAGCTGCTGGGTGTTTTCGTTGGTATAGATCTCACCGTTTTTAACGATGATGGTATCTTCAAACAGATTGGCTGCTTCCTCGATGATATGGGTGGAAATGATGAAGGTACGGTGGGTCTCTTCATAATCCTTTAACAGCAGCTTATAGAACTGATCCCTGGCTACGATATCCAGGCCTGCTACCGGCTCATCCAGGAAGGTAAACTCTGCCCGGCTGGCCAGTGCAATGATGATGGTCACCATGCTCAGCATACCCTTGCTCAGCTTGGAAACCTTCTTTCTGGGATTTAACTTGAAGGTCTCCACCAGATTCTTTGCATATTCCTTATCCCAGTTGGGATAGAAGATCTCGGCTGCTTTCAGATAATCCTTGATCTTGTAGGTATTGGGTCCAAAGGGTGTGGTGGTTGCGATCTCTCTGGAAAAACAGATGCGATCGATGGCTTTCTGATTCTCCCATACCTTTTCTCCGTCAATGGTTACCAGTCCGCTGGTAGCGGGGTTCTGTGCGGAAAGAATGGATAAAAGCGTTGTCTTACCGGCACCGTTTCTGCCGATCATACCGTAGATCTTGCCGCTTTCAACCGTCAGATCCACATCCTTTAATGCATTTGTATCCTTATACTTCTTATTGATCCCCTTTGCGATAATCGTACTCATTTATCCTCCTCCGTGTTGCTGATCATGGCGATCAGTTCCTCTTTTGAAATATTCAAACGTTTGGCCTCCTCCAGCATCGTCTTCACGTACTGGTCCACAAACGTTTCTTTCCTCTTGTTCCGGATCATTTCCTTCGCTCCTTTCGAAACAAACATCCCGATTCCCCTCTGCTTGTACAAAATGCCTTCGTCCACCAGCAGGTTTATCCCTTTTCCCGCCGTAGCAGGATTGATGCGATAAAACTGTGCGAACTCATTTGTGCTGGGAACCCTTTCCTCTTCCTTCAGAATGTCCCGAAGGATTTCGTTCTCGATCATCTCGCCGATCTGCAAGTAGATCGATTTGCTTTCATTCAAGTTCTCCTGCAATGTATTTCACCTCTTTAAGTCTTTCGTTCTCTACTTATGTGGTTCATTACTTATGTAATTAACATATGCCCTAATGAACCATCTGTCAACATCTTTTTTCACTTTTTCTTTTTTGTTTTCTTTTCCTATTTCCTTTTTCCTGATTTTCCTGATGAATTGTGCCTCCGAACCCCTCGGAAACTTCTCAGGCATTCCCGCTAGCATGCCGGTTTCGGGATGAAAAGCCTATGCTAGCTGGATTTACCCTACAGGCATTCACCACGCTTTGGGTCCCCGGAGCAACAAAAAATCCCGGTGCACAACGCACCGGGACATAATATTGCATTTACTACAGGCATCTTCAACGATTCTCATACACAACCGTATCCTGTGCTTTCAGCCGGACGGCATCCGTGGGCAGGATCAGTACGCCATCCCTCATAAGGGTGTGGATCTCCAGATTGAAGTCCTTCTCCACTTCCCCAATGGTATGACCCAGATATGGGCTGTTCTCATCCACGATCACGGTAGCGACATTTCGGCTGCCGGGCCTATGCTTTTGGAGCTTGGTATACTGCTCCACAAAACCTGCGGAAATGATACCGGTGGGAATGGCCACCGCTCCCACCCCCAGAAAGGTGATCAGGATCGCCATCAGGCGCCCCAGAGGGGTAATGGGATAAACATCCCCGTATCCTACCGTAAAGATGGTAGAAACCGTCCACCATAAACCGGACAGGGCATTTTCAAACACCTCCGGCTGCGCATCATGTTCCAGAGAGTAAATGCACAGGGAGCCTGCCAGCATCAGCACAATGATGATAAACAGGGAGGAGATGATCTGGTTCAGTTTTTCCTTTAAGACCGTTACAATGACGTTAAAGGAATCATAATAGGCATTTACACGGAACAGATGGAAGATCCGCACCACACGCAGCAGACGGAAAGCCACAAAGCCTTCCAGTGCAAAAAACGGAAGGATGGTTCCAAGATCCACGATACCGTCATAAGAGATCAGAAACTTTCCGATGGCTTTTAGCCTGGAACATCCGGGAAAGAGAAACTCCGCCGTCCAGATCCGCAGGATATACTCGATGATGAAGAAAAGGACCGTAACGGATTCGATCACACGAAAGGCCGTATGATACGCTGCCAGGGAATCAAAGGTCTCCAGAAACAGCACGCCGATATTCAGAAAGATCATGATCACAATGACCAGATCAAAGGCTCTGCTGGGAAAATCTCCTCTGCTGCCGATCTGGATGATATCAAAAATCCGTTTCTTACTGAGCTTCATAAATACCCTTTTCTCCGTTTCTTCTGCTGCTGAAACTGCCTTACCCCAAAGGAGTAAGGTCTTACAGTAAGTGTGCCCGTAACTCTTCGGGGCTCTTGGGAGACAGATAAGCCGGTGCGATATCAAATACGGTCTTACAGCCTGCCTGTCCTTCCTGTGCCAGACGATATACGGCACGTGCATAAGCGGTGATCACGGAACCGGTAAATTCCGGATTGGAATCCAGCTTCAGATTGTATTCCACAATGTGCTTATGCTCCTTTTCCCAGCCGGTCACACCGCTGCGCAGTACGAAGCCGCCGTGGGGCAGACCGCTATGGTCTCTCTTTAATTCCTCTTCGCTGATAAAATGAACGGTAGTATCGTAATCTGCGAAATAGTTGGGCATGGTCTTGATGGCCTCTTCGATCTTCTGAAGATCTGCGCCCTCTTCCGCTACCACATAGCACTCTCTTGTGTGCTGTTCTCTGGCAGTCAGTTCCGGTGTTTCACCGTTTCGTACTCTTGCTACGGTGCTCTCTACGGGAACGGTATACTGTCTGGCGTCCTTTACACCGGGGATCCTGCGGATAGCATCGGAATGCCCCTGGCTGACCCCTCTTCCCCAGAAGGTATAGTGCTTGCCTTCCGGCAGAACTGCATCGGAGATCATACGCATCAGGGAGAACATACCGGGATCCCAACCCATGGAGATCACTGCCACATGGCCGTTTTCCTTAGCTACCTTATCCACATTTGCAAAATGCTCCGGGATCCGGGCATGGGTATCGAAGCTGTCGATAACATTAAACATTTCCGCATATTTGGGTGTCTGCTCCGGCAGATCCGTAGCGCTGCCGCCGCCTAATACCAGGACATCGATCTTGTCCTTCCATGCAGGCAGTTCCTCTACGGATAAAACCGCTGCCTTTGTATCGCGGATCTTTACGGTAGCGGGATCTCTTCTGGAAAAGACAGCTACCAGCTCCATATCCGGATTTTGTCTGATGGCACTTTCCACGCCTCTGGAAAGATTACCATAACCTAATAATGCGATGCGAATACTCATTCTTTCATTTCTCCTCTTCTATGTATCGTCAGGTGATTCCGTTTCAGGTATCTGTTTTTGCTTCTTTGTGTGTTTCCGTTCGGTTCATGCGTTTGCAGATTTCTTCGAAAGAAAGGGTTCCTCCGAACAGATCCAGGGCGCTGCCCACGGTTACATGGATCCTGCCCTGTCCCACCTGCATCAGCAGATCCAGATCTTCATAGCTGTGCACGCCTCCGGCATAGGTAATGGGATTCTTCTCCCAGCAGGCCAGACGCTTTACCAGTTCCTGCTCGATGCCTCTGTTTTTCCCTTCCACATCCACGGCATGGATCAGAAATTCATCACAGTAGGCAGAGAGCGTTTCCAGAAGCTCCGGGGTCACCGTTTCTTTTGTTTCCTTCTGCCACCGGTCCGTCACGATGACATAGGAACTATCCTGTTTCTTCCTGCAGCTCAGATCCAGCACCAGATGGTCCTTTCCTGTAAGGCTGGCAAGGTTTTTCAGACGGTCAAAGTCGATCTGTCCGTCCCGGAACACATAGGACGTAACGATCACATGGGAAGCCCCTGCATCCAGGTACTCCTTAGCATTTTCAGCGGTAATACCGCCTCCGATCTGCATACCGCCCGGAAAAGCCATAAGCGCTGCCAGTGCCTGCTGCCTGGTTGCCTCATAATGTGGGGAATCCTTACTGTTTAACAGGATGATATGCCCGCCCTTCAGGTCCTTTTCCCTGTACAGGGTAGCATAATAAGCCGCATCCTGAGAAGATACAAAGTTTTCCGTTGCCCGATCTCCCTGATCCTGCAGGCTGCCGCCTACGATCTGCTTGACCCGGCCGTTATGGATGTCGATACAAGGTCTGAATTCCATTGCTGCCTGTCCTCTTTATTCCTTCTCGCGGATGATGCCGTCCCGATACGCCTGGAGCAGATCTTCCAGTTCCGCGATCTGACTGGTCAGCTCCGCGCCGATGTCCGTATCTGCTACACGGATCCTGCGGCTGCTGGTTTCCAGCACCTCGGAG
Source organism: Lachnospiraceae bacterium (assembly GCA_024689465.1). Taxonomy (GTDB): domain Bacteria; phylum Bacillota; class Clostridia; order Lachnospirales; family Lachnospiraceae; genus JAILDL01. Next base: position 45,643 of record JAILDL010000155.1, on the reverse strand, counting down.
TCCGAGATCACGTCGGTCTCGTTGATGATGGCTGCTTCCATGGATTCAAAGGGTTCATGGGCAACCAGACGCATACCGTGGGAATTGCTGACCAGGGTATAGCCGGCAATCCCGGTTTTTCCCTGATAAGCCTTGGAAAAGCCGCCATCAATGATCAGCAGTTTTCCGCCGCACTTAATGGGGGATTCTCCCTTGGTCAGTTCCACCGGGACATGACCGTTTACGATGTGAGAATGTTCTCCCGTAAGGCCAAACTCCGCCAGGATCTTCTCAATGATATCCTTTCGGTCGTAAAGATCGTAGTAGCTGTTCTTCTTTTCCTTATGGGTCTGCTTATCCTCTATAAAATAGCGTTCGAAGGTCGCCATCTTATCCTTGCCGAAAACCGGCGAATCCGGTCCGCCCCAGATATACCAGATAATGTCCTGTCCGAACTGCTTTCCGGGATCCTCCTGGGGAAGGAAATATCCCTTGCGGGCATATTTTTCCAGGATGTCATACAGCGCTTTTCCGCTGTATTCCTCTCCTGCTACGGTTACCTTCCGGAAGTTGCCGTTTGCATCCAAGGGCACACAACCATGATACAACAGATTGCCGTTGTAAACCTTATACAGGCCGCCCTTGGTGTAAAGGAAACGGATGTCCTTCTGCAGGCGCTCACATTTTAAGAACGCTCTCTTTAAGCGGTCCACCACTTCCTGCTCCTCTTCGGAAAGAGCATAAGGGTCGGAAGGATCGATGGTAGGGAAATCCGTATCCAGCAGGGGATAGGTCTGTCCATCCACCAAAACCGTACCTGCCTTGTAATCGATGTTTTCCAAAAGCAGACGGTCCTCCATGTGAAATTCCGGATGACGCCTTATGATCTGCCCCTCCAGCTTAAACTGGATGATGGCAATGGCCTTCTGCATCTTGGAATCCAACTGGATATCCTTGGTATTGTAATCTTCGTCAAAATAATGGATGGAGAAGATATCCCGGTTCACCTGCTTATAGGTACGCATGGCAAAGGTAGCCAGGGGGATCAGGTTGATACCGTAGCCTTCCTCTAAGGTTGCCAGATTGCCGTAGCGGGCTGCCATCCGGATGATGTTGCAAATGCAGGCGCCTTCTCCGCTGGCTGCGCCCATCCACACAATGTCATGGTTTCCCCACTGCACGTCAACGGAATGGTAATGGCGCAGGGTATCCATGATGATGTGGGGCCCGGGGCCTCTGTCAAAGATGTCTCCGATGATATGAAGGTGGTCGATGACCAGACGCTGGATGGTATTGCTCAGAGCAATAATACAATCGTCGGCTCTTCCCAGGCGGATGATGGTATGAATGATCTCGTTGTAATAGGCTTCCTTATCCTGCACCTCTTCCTTCTCGGTGATCAGTTCTTCGATCACATAGGCAAAGTCCGAGGGCAGTGCTTTCCGCACCTTGGATCGGGTGTACTTGGAAGCAACACGTCTGGTGATCTGCACCAGACGGTGAATGGTCACCTTATACCAGTCTGCCAGGTTGTCTTCCTGTTCCTTGATCTTCTCCAGTTTTTCCTCCGGATAATAGATCAGGGTAGCCAGGCTCTTCTTATCCCGGTCACTTAAGTTGTTACCGAACTCCTCATCGATCTTTCGGCGCACGGATCCGGAACCGTTTTTTAACACATGGTTAAACTGCTCGTATTCTCCGTGGATATCCGTCATGAAATGCTCGGTTCCCTTAGGCAGGGACAAAATGGAGGCCAGATTGATGATCTCCGTGGAAGCTGCCGCAATGGTGGGATATTGTTTGGAAAGGGTCTTCAGATACCCTAACTCGTTGAAATCCATACCGCCTATCTCCTTGTAACCCTATCCGGCCTTTCGCCGGCCATGGTATTCCTGCACATAAAAAACCCCGCAGTATATGCGAGGTTTTAGAAATGACTTATCCGATCACGTCGCTCATATCATAGAAGCCGTGGTCCTTGCCGGCCATATACTTGGCCGCAGTAAGCGCACCCTTGCCAAAAACCGCTCTGGAATAGGAACGATGGGACAGGGTGATCACTTCATCTTCTCCTGCGAAGATCACATCATGGTCACCGGGAATGGTCCCCCCGCGTACCGCGGAAATACCGATCTCCTTTTTGGAACGTGCTTCCAGCTTCTGAGAACGGTCATAGGTATAGGTATATGCCTGATCCAGGGCTTCGTTGATGGTATCCGCCAGCGCAAGGGCTGTTCCGGAGGGCGCATCCTTTTTCTGATTGTGATGCTTCTCCACGATCTCAATGTCAAAGCCCGCTTCCGCCAGCACCGGTGCGATCTGCTTTAATGCCTTCTGGAGTACATTGATGCCCAGGCTCATGTTGGCCGCCTTCAAGATGGCGATCTTTTCCGTCAGGGCCTTTACTCTGGATAACTGCTCCTCCGATAAGCCGGTGGTGCAAAGAACCAGGGGCATATGCTTTTCTGTGCAATAATCCAGCACACCGTCCACTGCTGCCGCAGCGGAAAAATCAATGACTACATCCGCTTCTTCTTTGACTTCCGGTAAAGAAGCATATACCGGGTAGGAATCGGATGCCTGGGAAAAAGCATCCACACCTGCTACGATCTGTGTATCGGGATCCTGTGCAGCAAGAGAAGAAATGATCCTGCCCATTTTTCCGTTACAACCATGCATTATGATCCGTGTCATACATTACCTCTGCCTTATAAGATTCCGTATTCTTCCATGGACTTTTTAAGCTTTGCTGCATGCTCTGCTTCCATGGTGGTCAGAGGCAGACGTAAGGGTCCCATCTTAAAGCCCATAAACTCCAGTGCCTGCTTTACGGGAATGGGATTGACCTCGCTGAAGAGATTCTTCACCAGATCAAAGGCTTCCAGCTGCAGTCTGCAACTTTCCTTTGCATCCCCCTCCAGGAATTTATAGCAGATATCATGGGTCTTGCCGGGTGCAACATTGGCCAGGACGGAGATAACGCCCTTTCCGCCAAGGCTCATGATCGGTGTGATCTGGTCGTCGTTTCCGGAATACAGATCCACCTTGCCGCCTGCAAGGGCCATTAACTTTGCAATCTGGGAAATATCCCCGCTGGCTTCCTTTACACCTACGATATTGGGTACATCGGTGCAAAGACGGACAACGGTCTCCGGCTGAATGTTGCAGCCGGTACGGCTGGGCACATTGTAAAGCAGAGCGGGTACATGAATGGCCTCTGCAATGGTCTTAAAGTGCTGATATAAACCGTTCTGGGTTGCCTTGTTGTAGTAAGGAGAAACCAGCAGCACGCCGTCCACACCGTACTTTTCCGCTTCGGTGCTCAGATAAACGGCTGTATCGGTAGCATTGGAACCGGTTCCTGCGATCACGGGAACCCGCTTGTTTACACGCTCTACGCAGAAACGAATGGCATCTAAGTGCTCTTCGTGGGTCAGCGTGGAAGCTTCACCGGTGGTTCCGCACACGATGATGGCATCCGCGCCACCGTCGATGACGAAATCGATCAGTCTTCCGAACTCCTCATAATTGATGGATAGATCCTCATGAAAAGGGGTTGCGATGGCAACACCCGCTCCGGTAAAAATAGACATAAACTTTTAGTCCTCCCATTTACGAAATCGAACCGTATCGATCCTGGAAACTTCGTCGGCCAGCATGCATACATCGTCATTTAAGGTGATCCCGGTCATGATGACCGTGGTATCATCAGACTTGCTGCTCAGGACGTTTTCCAGTTCCTCTACGGTAATGATCTGGTTGTCAATCAGTCCAAGTACCTCATCCAGAATCAACAATCCGCATTCGTGAATGGACAGAACTTTCTTGGCATAATTCATTCCGTTTTTAATGTTCATGATCTCTTCCGCCCGTTTTTCCTCCGGCAGAAGCATAAAATCCTCATCGGATTTTTCAAACCGGAACAACTTGATCTCCGGTTCCAAGCGTTTTACAAATTCCGTTTCACTCAGTCCCTTCCCCTTAAGGAACTGGATGATCACTACCTGCTGCCCTTCTGCCGCAGCTAATACGGCATGCCCCAATGCTGCAGGAGTCTTACCGTGGCCATCGCCACTGTAGATCAGTATCTTCCCCCCGGTTTCCATCTCTTTATTCATTTTCCCTCGCCTTACTCGATGTGCTCTGTTTCGGGTTCTTATTCCTTTACATCCACCCGGGTAATATCTTTTTCAGCTACCAGAAGAAAATTCTCATAGAAGCCGCAGGTCTTATGGCCACAGAGGAAGTTCACCACGTAAACACCATCCACATACCACTTGGTATACCATACGCCCCACTCTTCATTGATCTGACTGTCCAAAGGAACCGGTTGTTCCATTACAGGAGTCCCCAGCACGCCGCGAACGATGGCATCCATCTTGTGGTAATTCTCAAACATGTTGATGTTGCTCTGTTTGCGACCTACCCCGTAAACCAGGCGATTGCCTACCAGGTGGTATACGTCATCCTCTTCGCAGGTAAACAGACGGCCTACCAGGATCGGATTGCGGAAGGGCTCGATCAGCATCCCGTCCTTCTGCGCATCTTTATTCAGCTTCGCTAACACATTTTCCACGTTCATGAATCAATCGTTCCTCTTAAAAGTACTGAAAATTCCTCTATCATGTTATAACATGTTTTTCTTTTGTCCGCAATGAAATACCAAACAGCCCCGATTTACCGGAAATAATCGGCTGCTTTGCCGCTTCCCCGGAGCATAGTATCGGCCACAGCCCGGATCTTGCGAAGGGATCGGTTGTCCCGGGGCGCTGCATTCGCGGTATCCCCGTTTCCGTATAGGACGTTTCGCAGAAGGCTCTTTGCCTTGTCCGCATCCTTGGGTCTTGTCAGCAGATTCTGGGCAAGCAGCAGCCTGGTAAGCTTTCCGATGGTCCCTTCCTCAGGGATCTCCCTGCGCAGATTCTGATAGAGGAAGGACGCGATCTCTCCTGCCTCCTCCCCTTCCGAAAAGGCTGCGATATAAGCCATATTGTATATATCAAAGACGGTCTTTTCCGGTCCGGAAAGGTGTTCCTTCCAGGGCACGTTTCCAAAGGAGCGTTCCATGCAGGCAAGGGCCTGTTCGAAATGTCCTGCCACCGCTTCCAGCTGCGCCCGGTACTGTTCCTGCCGGTGCAGATCGGAGGCATAGGAGAATTGCTTCATAGCCCGTTCAGAGGTTTCCGCCGCTTCTTCGTAGGAGAGACGTCCCTGCATGCACAGGGCGATCTCTGCCTGCAAGCGGGTTCCCAGGATCTTACCCAGGGCATCGCTCTTTGCTTCTCCCGAAAGGCTGATGAGATCGTTCTTTCGCAGAGCTTCTTCCACCATGCCCACCAGAAGTTCCATGTTATCGCAGACGCTGCAGCTTTCTTCATACCGGAAGCAGTTCTGGAGATAAACCGCTTTGCGGGTGTAATAGATCAGGAGAAAATCCATGTCCAGTCTTCTGGCCGTATAGTCCGCGATCATGGGCTCCAGCCGGTCAAAGAGCTTCTCCAGCGCTTCATCCTCCTCCCGGTAGTCCAGATAGGCCAGACGGTACAACTGCAGATCCAGATAGAACCACAGATCCTCCTTATCCTTTTCCTGCAGGAAGGTATGCAGCGCCTCCGCTTCCTCCAGAACCTTGCCGGTCAGTTCCTCATTTTCTCTGGAGGAGACCAGCTGGCCGATATAACCGATCAGGCTGTTTAGCTGCCTGTGGATCTCTTCCTTGCCGTTCTTGCCGAAGCTCTCCCGGATCAGATCCCGGTTGGCCTTTGTCATCGTACCGCTCATGGCCTCAAAGAGTGCATCGGCATAGAAGCCGTCCTGTACCATCCGGAGCACGTGATCATCCTCTCTGGTATGGAACAGGGGAAAGATATAACCTTCCTTATACAGCGGGTTTAACGCTTCCCGCACCGTCAGCGTCTTCCCCTCTTCCTCAATGGGAACAGAGAACGCTCTTGCAGGATTGGTATAGCGGAAATTGCAGATATAATCGCATACCACCAGGATATCGTTGCGTTTGTCGTCTGCCAGGCGCACCGACACTTTGGAACGCTGGATATCCGCCGCACCGGCCTTTGCCTTCTCGATGGCCAGCTTTTCATCCAGACGCTTCTGGTAGGCATCCCGTTCGATATAGCCTTCGGTAAAGCTGGCCGTTATCGGAAGGGATGTGTCTTTCTTAAAGCCTGCCACCACCTCCAGCTCCACCGGTTCATCCTCCAGGATCACCAGCTTTTTCAGCAACTGCAGCACGCCTTCGGTGATCACGGTCAGGTAGGTCTGGGTTCCGGAAAGGATCCGGGCCCGGGCATCGTTTTCGAAGATCACGAATTCCACGGGAAACTCCTTTGCCTTTTTCAAAAGAGCGTATACCAGCTTTCCCTTTTCCTCCGGTGTCAGTTCCGTTGCATGGTTGTCTTCACCGAATACCGCCGCCGTCTCCCGGCAAAAGTCCGCATCATCCGGCATGTCGTCTCTTGCCCACAACAGGCCGCCTACCAGAGAAGGATTCTTCTGCAGGTTCTCCCCGTCTTTCTCAAAATCTCCGCTTTCGTCTACATAAAGGTAATATTTTTTCATGGCACCATTATAACAAATAAAAAGGGGAAGAAGTTTACAACCTCTTCCCCCGTGTTTCATTCCTTATCCGGTGATCCGAAGTCCTTATTTCTCAGACTTCTTACCGTCCTTGTTCTTCTTTACTTCATAGCCGGTCAGTGCAGCGATGGGAACCAGAATGAGTGCCCATAACCAGCTGGCAAATCTGCGCATCGCATTCTTGTTGTCGGATACGCCGAAGGCCTTTGCGGTATCTTCGTCTTCCAGCGTGGTCACGCTCTTTTCTTCTTCACCGATGGAGGCGTTTTCCACGGTTCCTTCAGTGACCGTTTCGGTAGCATCGGATGCTTCGGTGGCATTTGCAACCGTTGCTTCGCTTTCTTCCAGCACTGCTGCTCTGCTGCCGGTGCCGTTTACGGTACTCTCATCGGATACCCCGAGAACCTGTACATCACTTGCGTCCAGGCTGTCGATCATCGGAGGCAGTTCATCCTCGATCACGGTAACTGCTGCGCTGCTGCCACGATTTGCTGCGTTAGCGGCAGCTCTTCTGGCGGCTTCTTCCTGTGCTGCCAGTGTATCGGCACGATCCTGTGCCTTCTCGGCGATCTGCTGTGCTGCATCTGCCAACAGCTGAGCATCCTCTGCTGCCTGCTGTGCTTTTGCCGCTGCATCCAGGGCCTTTTCCGCTTCTTCCTCCGCTTTTTCCAGATTGCTCTTTAAGGTGTTCAGCGTGGTCTGATCCACGGTAGCAGACAAAGCATCTACCGCTTTCTGTGCGGCATCGGCTTTCGCCTGTGCTTCCTGGGCCTTTTGCGCCAGTGCCTCTGCAACCGCCTTCTTTTCAGCAGCTTCCCGGGCAGCGGATACCGCAAAGGTCTTTGCCTCTGCCCTTCTTCCCTGCTCAGCGGTCGCATCGCTCAAGGTGCTTATGGCATCCTGTAATACGCCCTCCAGTCTGCTCTGCTCCTGCAATGCTGCGTTATATTCGCTCTGGGCCCTCTGCTGTAACTCGTCTGCTTCCGCCTTTTCTGCTTCCGCATTCTGCTTATCGGTCTGTGCCTGTCCGATCAGGGCATCTGCCGCATTTTTCCGGCTTGTAGCACTGTTTAGATCCGTCTGGGCATTTGCCTTGCCTGTCTGTGCAGCCGAGATCTTTTCGTCCGCAATCTTCTTTTGGGCTTCTGCTGCGCTCTTATCCTGTGAAGCCTTGTTATAATCAGTATTTGCCTGAGAAAGAGCCTGTGCTGCCAGCGTCTGCTCATTCTTTGCGGACGCAGTATCTAAAATGGCCTGATTCCAGGTTGCCAGCAGGGATGCGATGGTCTGATCATTGGCATCCTTGGTTGCCACGGCATCGTCATAAGCGCCCTTGGCTAATGCTTCTCTTCCTTCTGCCAGCGTTACAGCATCATCGGCTGCATTCTTGCGGGTGGTAGCGGAATCGATCCGGCTGTTCGCTGCCAGGATATCTGCGTCTGCCCGATCGATCTTATCCTGCGCTGCCTGCGAAAGAGAAGTCTGTTCACGGATCACAGCATCTGCTGCATCGATACGGCCCTGAGCACTGTTCATAGCAGTCTGTGCATTTTGGGAAACAACGCTCTGTGCAGAGAGGATGGTATCTGCCGCATCGATACGGTCCTGTGCATCCTTCACTGCATTATTTGCATTGGTAAGGGCCGTATTCTTTCCTTCTACAATAGTGTCCTGATCGGAAAGCGCACCGGCTGTGGCGTTGATATTGCCCTGTGCCTGGCTGAGTGCTGTACTTGCAGTATTGTAAGCACCCTGCAGGCGCTCGATCTCACTTCGGATCTCCCGGGTTCTTTGCTGGTATTCGTCTCCGGAATGGTCAAAACTGTACTCCGGGAAGTAGCTGGTGCCTTTTCCCTGGAAGCTTTCGGAGAAGGAATAACTCGAGGAAGTCGCTTCTGTATGGGTGGTCGCTTCGTGATAGGAGAAGGTTAAAGTCTGTGCCTCCTTATAGGTAACACGGACGGAACGGTTCTCACCTCTCCCCCATCCGTTTCCGACACGATAGGTCATTGTCCAGGAGCCATCGCTGTTTCGGTACTGGCTGGTGATCCTATGTCTTCCGTAATAGGAGTCTCCCCAGAAGTCGGTCGTGATCTCGGTTCCGTCTGCAGCAAAGTAGCCGGCCTCCTCCACGGTCACGGTATAAGTGTCTTCGTAATAATTGTAGGCTATCCGATCGGAGTCGTAGGTTACACCATTGACAGTGTAGGTTGTAGAATAAAACAAATTGCCTTCATGGATCACAAGCTGTGTTCCATCGGTGCCATAATAGCCCTCATCGTTATTGGACACCGTTTTCTGGGTAGTCAGCGTATATCCCTCTGCCGCATTGCCGGTAACGGTGGCATCGATCTTCCGGCCGTTTTCATCGTAGGCAACGAACCGGCCGTCTTCCAGCTTCACGATGGCCGTTTTTCCGTCAGAAGAGGTATAGACCGCATCCTTCTGTACCAGGTCGATGTAGCTGCCGTTCACCTTGTTCCGGTAGGTTTTTGTCGAGTCATTTTTGTTTGTCTCGATCTTCTTGCCGTTTCTGGTATAACCTACATAATCAAAGTATGCATACTGGATCGCATCAGAGCCCTGCAGCTTATAGGAAACCAGCATGTAATGATAGGACTCATTGGGATTGTTTAAGCCGGAGGCATCGATGGTTACGGAATCCATATCCACATTGCCTTCCTGCATGAATTTATACTGGATCAGAAGCTTCGCCAGATCGGTATTGGCTCCCCAGTACTGATCATAAGCGGCATTTCCTCCATAGTTCAGGCCATAGGTTGCTTCCACAACCTTCTGCTGTGCCTGGATCTGGTCGATGAGGTCTTCCAGTGCCTCATTGACTTCGTGTTCCTGTGCGAAGGTATCCAGCTCGTTCTTCGCCTGTTCGGCCGCCTGCTCCAATGCAGGGATCCCGCCGTTTAACCGGATCAGCAGATTATTTAACCGGGTCTGCTCTTCCACTGCAGCGTTGTATTCACTCTGCGCGGTCTGCCGGGTAGCTTCTGCAGACTGCTTATCGCCAAGGGCGATCTGCTTATCGGCATTTGCCTGACGGATCTTGTTATCTGCTTCCTGCTTTGTTCCGGTTGCGGTTTGCAGATCGGTCTGGGCAGTGCTCTTAGCGGACTGCGCCGCAGAGATCTTTCCGTCTGCCGTATCCTTTTCAGCCTGCGCGGCTTCCTTTGCACTGTTTGCAGCAGTAAGAGCGCTGTTTGCAAGACGCAGTTCCTCCGCTGCAGCCGTCTGCTCCTCTTTTGCGGAACCTGTTACAGCCTTTGCGTCGTTCCATGCACCCAGAAGTGCCTGGATCTGTGTATCGGTAAGATTATTGGCAACCGCTGTTTCATAGGCTTCCTTTGCCCGTCCCTCTGCATCGGTTGCACGTTCTACGGCTAAATCCGCAGCACTCTTACGACTCGTTGCGGATGAGATAGCGGCATTGGCTGCCTTGATATCCTTGTCCGCCTGGTCGATCTTACTCTGTGCCCCGTTGGAAACAGCAGTCTGTTCCCGGATGATGGCATCCGCCGCATCGATCTTATCCTGTGCTGAATCTATTTCAGCCTGCGCTGCCTCCGCGATGGGGGTCTGCTCATCTAAAACGGCCTGTGCAGCGTCGATCTTATCCTGTGCAGCGGAAACGGCGTTGTTTGCTCCTTCCAAAGCATCCGATGTCTGGGATACAACCGTCTTATGCGCTTCTGCTGCGTTAAAAGCAGCCTCTTTTTCCCGCTGTGCCGCAGAAAGGGCTTCATCTGCCTTCGTTGCAGCATCTTCTGCATCTTTCTTCGCGCTCTGTGCGTCTTCCAAAGCCTTCGTTGCAGCAGTCAGCAGTTTTCCTGCTTCTTCTGCGGCCTTGTCTGCCTTGGCCTTTGCGGCAACCGCATCCGCCTTTGCCAGACCGGACGCACTCTGTGCAGCCAATTCTGCTGCAGCAGCTTTTTCCAAAGCACTTTCATAGGCTTCTCTGGCCTGTGCGGCTTTTTCAGCCGCTTCCGTTGATGCCGCATCGGCTGCCTGGGCTTCTCTTTCTGCGCGGTCTGCTTCATCCTGCGCCTTGATGGCACTTTCGGAAGCTGCATCCGCCTGCTTCTGGGCTTCTGCGGAGGTATTGGCATCCTCAGCGGCCTGTCCTGCAGTTTCCGCTTCCTCTTTCGCATCCTCCGCTGTATCCTTGGCATCCTGGGCATTCTCAGCCGCAGTCTGCGCTTCATCGATCTTATCGTTCACGGTATCTACGATCTTCTGTGTATCGGCCGCTGACTGATCGGCTGCCTGCTGTGCGGAAGACAGGATATCCTTTGCGGTATCCAGATTTCCTTCTGCTTCTGCTACTTCCACGATCACCTGGTTGGCAGCTTCCTTAACAGCCTGCTCCTCCTGGGAGGTTGCAGCCTGTGCAGTTTCCTGTGCCGCTTCACTTACTTCCGATAAGGAAGTCTTCGCAGCATCCACTGCCTGGGTGGAGGCATTTTCGGTACCCTGCTCCCTGTTGTCGGTATTGCCTACAGGATCTGTGTTATCGCCGGTATAGCCTTCCGGCGCAGCTAACGTCGTCATGGGTGTTGCAGCCATGATCGTAGCAAGGCCTAATGTGATCGCCTTGACCACGTGTCTGTTTACCAATCGTTTCTTCATCATATGCAGAGCTTCCCCTCTTTCTGATACGCAAGCCATATTCGGCTTTTTAAACTTAGTTCTTTGGTATCATATCAGATTGATAATCATACGAGCAATCATATTTTGCATTTTGTGATAATTTTATTATTATTTATTTATACTCCCTCCTATTTCCCCTGTTTCCAACACTAGGCAATACTCTTTTCCGCCCTTTGGTACCCTATGATCATCAGATATATATCAGTTTTCATTTATACATAGCGGAAATTATGATATAATACGTAAGGTGTTTACAAAAATGCCATTTGTGTATAAAACAAACACATTCTTTCTATGACGAGGTACTTAAGATGCCTATTGCCATGAATTTTTATTTTTCAGCAGCGATCGTCTCCGCCATCTGCTTCGTACTTTTGCTGCGCAAAGGAATGACCAGACGTCGGAATATCCTGTTGCTTCTCATTGACCTGAATCTTCTGTCCGCCTCCGTCCTCCTGTTCTTTTTTGATTTTTTTGCGGGGATGTACCCGTTTTTCGAGAGAAGCTCCCTGTACCTGTATCATTACCTTCACTGTGCTTTTCCTCTTCTCTTCCTTTTATATGCCATCGAACTTTCCGGACGCTGGCATGCCTTAAGGCTCAATCAGGTCTTGGTGATCTTTGTGCCCATCTTCCTGTTCTATATGGTTCTTCTGACCAATCCCGTAACCAATTTTGCATTTACCTTTGCAGGTGATAAGTACCAGCGCGGAAACGGTATCCTCATTGAATACATCTGTGCTGTTATCTATGTAACGGCAGCCATCTGGCAGATGGTCCGCTATACCAGAGCCATCGGAAAGCATAAGATCATCGAACTCATTGCCTTTACAGCCTTTTCCATTGTGGGCGTGGTGATCCAGTTCCTGTTCCCCACCCTATGTCTGGAGCTGTTCTTTGAATCCGTTGGTCTCTCCGCCATTGTAGGATCTGTGGAAAACAGCGAGCAGATCATCGATCAGACCACAAGACTTTACAATGCCGACACCTTTATGCGGGATACCCAGCAGTTACAGCTGGCAGGGACGAAGCATGCGGTGATCATGATCCGCATCTGTAACTACCGTGCCCTGTCTTCCGCCATCGGCTTCGAGCCTTTAAACCGTCTGTTCCGCGGCATCGGTGCCTGGATGCGCAGCAACTTCCGTGGCCGCTATTCCATGTACTATCTGGAGCACGGTCTCTTTTCCATGATCGTTTACCGTAAGAATGTACGCACCGGTGAAGCCGATCAGGCCATGCTGCAGATCAAGCAGGCGCTTTCCGCTGCTCATACCATTCAGGAGATCGCCATCCCCATTGAGGCCGATATCTTCCTGATCCACATGCCGGAAGATGCCGGTTCCATCGAAGAAGCGGTAGAGCTGGTGGAGATCGTGGAAAGCAACCGCTCCGAAGGCGTTCGCATCTTCAAGGAAAAGGATCTGGCCTATTACCGCCGGTTCCTTCAGGTGGAGGATGCCATCCGCCGTGGTCTTCATTCCCGGAATCTGCAGGTATACTACCAGCCCATTTACGATACACAATTAAAGAAATTCCGTTCTGCGGAAGCCCTGGCCCGTCTGGAAGACGAAAAGCTGGGCTTTATCCCTCCGGATGAATTCATTCAGGTGGCAGAAAAGACCGGTCTGATCTTTGATGTAGGCGAAAAGATCTTCCGCATGGTCTGTCGGGATATGAGCAGTGAGGAATTTAAAAAGACAGGCATTGAATTCGTAGAGATCAATCTCTCTCCCGTGCAATGCATGAAAGATAAGCTGGGAGAAGATTATCACAAGATCATGGAAGAGTATGGGATCTCTCCCGAAGCCATCAGTCTGGAGATCACCGAATCCACCGCAGAAAAAAGTCAGGCTATGTTCCGCAAGTCCTATCACGATCTGCGGGATCTGGGTCTGTCCTTCGCTCTGGATGATTACGGCAGCGGTCTGTCCAACCTGACCTCTCTTCTGGAGATGAACTACTCCATCATCAAGATCGATAAGTCCCTTTTATGGAATGCGGATGAAGGGGAAGACGGAAAGATCGTATTAAACAATATCATTTCCATGTTCCACTCCCTCAATATGGAGATCGTCATGGAAGGTGTGGAGACCGCTATGCAGGAAGGGTATCTCCGGGATCACGGGGTCCGGTACCTGCAGGGCTTCTACTATTCCAAAGCCGTTCCTCTGGCAGATTTTGTTCGCTTCTGCAAGCGCTATAACGGAACCGCATAAACCGATGATAAACCAAAACGCAGGTCCCATAGGACCTGCGTTTTTTCTGTTCTGTGTTCTTTTCTTCCACCCCGGGAGTTTATTCAAATCTGGGATGTTCCACCGAGTTGCCGTTTACCAGGAACCGGTTACGGCCGTGCTTGATCTTAAAGCGCTCCGGCCGGCACATGGTATCGGTTTGGGAAGCGGTATTCACTTCAACACCGGTATCGCAATCTTCCATATAAACATCCGTGTCTTCATTAAATCCGCCAAACGCCAGAGCTTTGTAGCCGTTTTCGACGATCCTTACGGTAGCCCGTTCTACATGTAATTCGGTATGACCGTCTTTGGCGCCGATTCCGATGATCACTTCTCCCCGCAGGTCTGTGATCAGACTTGCGTCATGTACATTGACCCGGGACATCCTTGTTCCCAGAGATCCGTAGGCTACCGCATGGGTAGCTTCTGCCCTGCATTTTACCGAGGAATTATGCAGCAGCAGATCCAGATCTCCGTCCAGGGTACCGATGCCGATGCCTCTGGTCACCGCCAGAGTCATGTCCGTATCGCAGTCACTCATGGAGATCGTAGTGTCTCCTGTAAATGCGCCGATGCAGATGCCCAGATCGCAGTTTGCCGACAAGTCGTACTTTCCTCTTCGAATGGAAATATGACCACCAAATCCGGAACCGATGCAGATGCCGTTGGTTCCGTTTGCTTCGATGGTGATCAGTCCATCCTGGTCCAGCAGAATATCTCCGTGGGTGGACGACATATCATTGCCGATACCGAAGCACTCCCGATCCTCCAGATAGATCTCCATATTTCCGTTACCACAGATCATCAGTTTCGAGCTGCCTGGAATGCGGATCCCGCCCTTGTTCAGGTACGTTCCGCCGATGAGCTCCAACTGCACTTCCGCGTTTTCACCAATATCGATACAGGGTCCGCCGTTTCCGGCAAAGCTGGCATTTTCCAGCGTGATCCTGCCTTTATAACCGGCGGCCACGATCAGGTGGGTATTGGTCTTAAAATGAGGGATACCGGCGATCACCACATCCCCGCATCCAGTTCCTTCCTTTCCCACCAGAATGCAGTTAAAGGAAGATTTCTCCACATAATTAAGCTGTACCCTTCCGGTTTCATCCGGCAGATATACATTTTCCTTGCGTCCCGCAAGACGCTCTTTCTGATACCGGGCGATCTCCCGCTTGATGTCCAAATCGATGAGACCTGTGATATCCGGGCCGGGTCTGCCGGTGTAATATCCCTGGATCAGATCCACACCCATACGGATCACCGAGCGTAGCTCCTGCCAGGTTTCCACACCTTCTGCCAGGGTCAGAATGTCGTTGTCATGACAAAATTCGATGATCTCCCGCACAAAGCGCTTCTTCTTGGGGGATCCATGAATATCCGAGATCAAAGACCGGTCGATCTTTACAAACTTGGGCATGTACTCCAGTAGATTGAAAATATTGGAATAACCGGTTCCATAATCATCCAGTGCAATGGGAACCCCCATCTGTTCAAAACGGTGCTTCAACGCCCGGATCTTCTGTTCTCCGGCTTCGGTCTGTTCCGTCATTTCCACAACGATATGGCCCGCATGGGTCCAGAGGGCGTTGTCGATCTCCAGATAATCCTCCGCCAGCATCGGTGCGCCCGGAATACTGTTGATAAAAACCACCCGGTGACCGAAACGTCTCTCATTTTCCGTCATGATCTTCGCCACATTCAGAAATGTATAACGTTCCACATCACCCAGGCGATTCAATAATTCTGCATAGCGCAGGATATCATAGGGGGTTACATCCAGATCCGGATCGGACGGACGCATGAGGGCTTCGTACCCGTAAATATCGCCGGTTTCCGCACTGACGATGGGCTGGAAATAATAGGTCAGCAGGTTTTCGTCCAAAATCTTTCGAACGACGCCAAGGCGCTCCTTTTCCTCGCCGGAAAGCGCACCGATCCTTCGCTCCATTCGGCTCCGGGGATCCAGTTCCATCTGATCCCGTGCCTCCTGCAGCATGTCCTTCAGCGAAATATTCTGCAGTTCTCCCTCGATGGGAAGGATTGCTGTCTCAATCCCGGCCTTTTCCGCGCTCTCAAGGATCCGGTTCATCTCCGCTGTCTGCTCCGGATTCTCGATCCACTTCATGAAAATGGCCATCTTCTGACTCGCCATACCGTTGCCCCCACATTTTTTTGCCTATACATAGATCATCCCCAACCCGAACAGGGTCAGGACTTGGATGCTTCTGCTTTCCTGCCTTCCAGCATGAACTTTCTCGCCACGTTCAGTCCAAACTTTACAGGGCCCGGGCGAAGCGCCTTATCGGCTTCCTTAAGCTTCTCCCGGATGGGAATATGCTGTGGACAATGCATCTCACACTTGCCGCATTCAATACACTGAGACGCAAAAGCCGGTTCCTTGCGCAGGCCGATGACCTGATAGAAGCCATGTCTGGCATCCGACTTTTTCTCTGTATACATCCGATTATAGAAACTGAAGATACCGGGAATATCCACGCCCTGTGGACATGGCATGCAGTACGAGCACCCCGTACATCCCACCTTGATCTTCTCGTTGATGATGGTCTTTACCTGATCGATCAGGGAAAAATCCTCCTCGGTAAAATGGCCTGCCTCCGCTTCGGAAGCGATGCGGCAGTTTTCTTCTACCATCTCCAGGCTGTTCATACCGGATAGCACACAGGTTACCTCCGGCTGGTTAAAGAGCCAGCGAAATGCCAGTTCTGCAGGGCTCCAGCCTCTCTTGCTCTCTGCTATGAGCTTCTTTGCCTTATCCGGCAGGAGATTGACCAGTTTCCCTCCGCGAAGCGGTTCCATGATGACAACCGGGATTCCCCTTGCGGCTGCAGCTTTCAGGCCATCCACACCGGCCTGGGTGGTCTCATCCAGATAGTTATACTGGATCTGGCAAAAATCCCAGTCATAATCCTGCAGGATCTCCAGGAACATACCGGTGTTGCCATGGTAGGAAAAGCCGATCTCACGGATCTGTCCGCTTTCCTTCTTTTCCCGGATCCAGTCCAGGATACCGATCTTCTTTAAATTGTTCCAGGCGACGGTATCGGTGAGCATATGCATCAGATAATAATCGATATGGTCCGTCCGCAGTCTGGAAAGCTGCTCGTCAAAATAACGGTCAATGGCTGCCCGGTTACGGATCAGATATTGGGGCAGCTTCGTTGCAATATTTACTTTGTCTCTTAAATGATTTTTCTCCAGGATCTCTCCCAGAGCTGCTTCCGAACCGGGATAGATGTAGGCGGTGTCAAAGTAATTTACGCCTGCTTCATATGCGGCCAGAATCTGTTTTGTGGTCTTTTCGATGTCAATGGCGCCGCCTTTTCTGGCGAAACGCATACACCCAAATCCCAGCATGGATACGTCATTTCCGTATCGGTCCTTGCGGTAGATCATAATGGTACCTCGTGGTCTTTCTGTAGAATGATGTGTACTGTCTTTCTCCCATGACATCTCCTATATTATACCACGTGATCCGCCCTGTTTCTCTAGCCACTATCCACGTTTTGTAGCTTTTTTCCGTTTCACCTCCGCGAGTGTTCTTGTTCTTTCCGTTTTGGTTCCATGTTTATCGTAACTGCTCCAGAAGTTCCTCATAGGTCATGGTTCCGTAGAAATACTCGCAGTTTGCCATATCCCGAAAATCCTCTGCACAGTCGCTTTCATCAACGGCTTTTCTCGCACCGGTTTCCTCATACAGATAGACCCCGCCGGCGCTTTCTTCATAATCCTCCCCTTCATCCGGGTACTCATTGTGATTGGCGTCGTCAAAATTTAACACCATGTAAGTCTTATCATGGGCCAGCTTATGATCCTCTCCGATATGGTAAAAGCTGTGATAATAGATCATGCCGGCATAATCCGCATCCCCGTTATAAAGGCGGTTTTTTCCGGGAAGGTACCCATAACCCGCATTTCCTCCGACGCCGTAGCCCATATCCTTCATCACAGTATGGCAGCGCGCCCCGTCAAAGGTATACAGCGTAATGGTATAACCGGAGTGATTGCACACCAGTTCCGGAATGTCGTCCCCGTCCACATAGACCAGATCATAAAGGATCTCGGCTTCTTCTCCTTTGGAAAGCTTAAACAGTCTTGCCGCAAAGGCATAGGCATCCTGCGCGGAAGCAAAGGTATCCTCTGTATGGCCGTCCTGCAGGTAATCCAGCAAAGCCCCAACGGTTTTGTCCTTTGCATACAGATCCGCTCCACGGGAGAGGCCCTCGTTCATGTAAAAATCCCTCAGATATACATCTTCCGTGTCAAATCCGTCAAAGACCATGGGATGTGCCCCTTCCGAGTTGGAGCCGATCACCAGGATATCGGTATTCCCGTCATGATCATAATCCTTAAATGCCACTGCATCCACAGAGGTGATGGGATCTTCGTCAAAGCCGTAGCAGTACAGATAATCCTGCACTTCGTCCTCGCAGATGATCCGCATGGTAACCCCATCCGTATCCGTAGCAGGGTAGGTGACAAACCAGGTATTTCCCGGATATTCCGAAAGATCTGCGGCAAAGGTCTGCTCCGGAACAGAATCCTTTTCCCAGAGAAGACGATTGGAATAAAAGCGGTAGGAGCCATCCTCCTGCCGGATCACCACCGTCTCAAAGTTGTTGTCATAGCTCACCCCTTCAAAGCCATCATCCCGAACGCAGCAGAAGGTGTAGCGATCCCCCTGCTTCGTACCGGAAACTACCTTAAAAGGCAGGTAATTGGTATCCCCATGTTCGTTGTAATAGGCATCGTACTTGCTTAAATAGGTCCAGGTAATGGGCCGTTTGGCATCTCCATAGGCGGTTCCGGTCCATTCTGTCACAAAAGACTCCAGTTCCCCGGTTGTCACTTTGGTAACATCACAGTAAAACTCAGCCTGGTGAAGGGCTTCCAGTACATCTGCGCCCTCCTGTCCATCCAGATCCATGGTACTGGCAAAGCCTGTACCGCTGTAGAAGACTTCATTCCAGTTGATGTTTGTGGGATCCTGATAGGAAGACATCAAAAAGCCGTTGCATCTGCGATCATTGATCAGATTCTCCAGTTCCCCCAGTTCTTCCTCTGTCAGGTCGATCACTTCTTCGTTTTCTCCGAAAGAAGCTTCGCTCCCGGCAGTCTGCTCATCAGATCCGCCCTGCCCTGCTCCCTCGTCCTGTGCAAAGCCCGGAATTGCCTCTGTCTGAACCGTCCCCTGGTTTTGTGCTCCGCAGGCGCATAAAAAAAGGGTAAGGGCAGTAACCCCTATTCCGTTTATCCATTTTTTGTTTGTCCGTTGTGTATTTCTCATATTCTCCTCCCGTTCACGCGTATATGCGTGTACCCGTCCATCTTTGGACAAACCGATTATAACGTAAAAAGGTACAAAGAACCGGGTCTTTGTACCTTTTTAAGAAAAAGCTAATGAATTATAAACGGAAGAAAGCCATCTCCTGCTGCAGCTTCCCTGCCAGCTCCTTTAAGTCGGATGCCGATTCGTTGATCACGGAGAAGGTTGCATTCAATTCTTCCATGGAGGCATTGGTTTCTTCCGTGGATGCGGCATTTTCTTCAGAGATTGCAGACAGATCGTCAATGATACCGGCCAGATTTTCCTTGGCCTTGTTCAGATCTTCCACTCTGGTCGCAATATCACTGGTTCCGCCAAATACGCTGCGCACACCTTCATCCATCTGGAACATATCCTGCTTGGTGGCATCCAGCTGCTCGCTTTGTTTTGCAAAGTCCTCGGTGAGTTCGGACAGCTTATCCACACTCTTCTGGGATTCCGTTACCAGATCGGATACGATCTTCCCGATCTTTACCGCCGCTTCACCGGACTGATCCGCCAGTTGGCCGATCTCCGTTGCCACTACTGCAAAGCCGCGGCCTGCTTCTCCTGCCCGGGCTGCTTCAATGGAAGCATTTAAGGACAACAGATTGGTCTGGGAAGAGATCTCGGTGATCATGTTGGAAGCCTGCTCAATATTCTTAACCGCTTCATTGGTGGAACGGATCTGCTGATCAATGGTTCCCACCGACTCCAGTACCTGTGCATTCTGCTCGATCAGACGGTTCAGCGCATTGATCGTGTTCGTACAGGAATCTTTCATATCGGTTGCAAAACCGGAGAGCTGCTCAATGCTCCGGTTGATCTGTTCAATGTCTGTGCCGATGGTTTCCGTGTTGGTAACTGCAGTCTGTATGCTGTCTGCCTGAGAAACAGCTCCCTTGGAAATATCATCTACCGCAAAGGCTACCTGCTGGGATGCTTCGGAAGCCTGGGATGCAGAATCCGATAAGGATTCTCCGTCCTTGCGCACATCGTTGGATAACTGAATGCTGGCGCCAATGGCCTTCTGCAGCTGTCTCGTAAGCTTATCTGTATTGTCACCGATCTCGCCCAGATCATCGTTTCTGGAAAGAATCTCTGCCGGCACTTCCGTATTCAGATCTCCCTGGGCCAGTTTATCAAGGCTCTTGCACAGAGCCTGCATGATGTTACCCACCTTACGATCCAGCACCATGGCAAATGCCATCACGACAAGGAGGATCAGAAGGGACAATCCGCCCATGACCAGGATGGTCTGCGCAGTCGCCTGCCGGATCACGGCACTCTTCTTACCGGTAAATACCATACCCACAATGGTTCCGTCATCGTTTTTAAGGGGTACATAGAAACCGTAGTACAACTGCCCCGCAATGGTAATATCTTCTGCCAGATAGGTACTACCAGCGTTTAATACCTGCGCCACCACCGCATCGGAAGCGTCCGTTCCCACGATCCGTTCGCTGCTGCCTTCCTTGGTCAGGGTGGTCACGATACGGGTCTTTCCGATAAACAGGGTATAATCGATACCGGTATTTGCTTTCATATCATCCAGCTGATCGGTAAATTCATCGTTCAGTGTCAGTCCATCCTCTTCATTAAAAGCGATATTGCCTCTTGTAATGAGACCGTCCGCCGTAAGGCCCCAGTCTCCGTCATATTCATTGGAAAACTCATCCTCCAGCTGATAAGTTGCCACCTTCAGTTCGTCCTCAAACAGTTCCTTATAGGTCTTCGTGACCCGGACAACGCCAATAATGGTCAGCAGAAGCGCCATTACGATCATGGCTGCCATGAGCAGCAACACAATCTTGCGGATGATCCTTCCCTTACGTTTTGTCCCTTGGTTCATACTCATACTCCTCCGTTTCCTGTACATGTCCGATCAGCCCCCTCTATCCCGGACAGTATCACTAGATATAGTAATATTCTTGAATTATACTACCAGTATTTGAATTGGCGGAATTGGTACATTTAACAAAGATAATTCGGATATATTGTGCGATTTTTTAGGCAAATATTTGTATTGTTGTGACTATCTTCCTATTATGTTTTTACTATAAATGCCGATTGTAATATATTTTTATTACTTTTGGGTGGTTTATCGTTATACAATATTGCATAAAGTTTTCCGACTACTTTCGCAAGATATGCAATGTTGTTCCTTCTTGTATACGTTTTCCGCAAAATTGTGGATTTACAATCAGCTGTTATTATATTAAAATTCTACTGTATTGGTATTTCTTTTTGCCCTCAGGATCGTTCTTTTCTTCCTTTTTCGTTTATGCAGGGGAGATCCGGAGGAATGCAAAAACTATATTACATAAGGGAGAAAAACAACATGTTAAAGAACTGGAAAATGTCTACCAAGATCTCCACAGTCGTGGGCTGTGCCCTGATCATCGGCCTGCTGGTGCTGTGCTTTGTGGTTCAGAGCAGCGCCTCCTCTTCCATGAAGGAAGTCACCCTGAACCGTATGCAGGAAGCCAGTGATGCCCGGGCTGAGCTGCTGAAGCAGTACATTGCCAATCAGAACACCTACGTAACAGGTGCCACCTACACCACGATCGTAAAAACCGCGATCACGAATCAGAAAAGCAGCGCCGTGATCAGTCAGTTACAGGATTACGTCGATCACTACGCTGCCATGCATACCAATCTGGAAGGACTGTTTGTCTGCGATCTGGATACCTATGTGATCGCCCATTCCAATCATGATGCCATCGGTTCTTACGCTTCTACCAGAGAAGCCATGGAGCCGGTATACGATGTGATGTTCCAGAACGGACAGGCTTTTCTCAGAGGAATCAAACTCTCCCCCACAACCGGCACACAGGTGGTTGTAAGCTACGCTCCTGTTTTCAATGATTACGGAGAAGGCATCGGTTATGTGGGCGTCGGCGTGAATGCCGAAGGCCTCATCAATATTCTGGATTCTCTGGAATTTAAGGGGCTGGAAAACAGTTCGTTCCTGCTGCTGGATACCGCTTCTTCTACCGTAATTTATTCCACCGATACCGCACAGATCGGACAGGAAGTAACGGATCCGGAGATCCTGGAGCTGATCCAGAAGGGAACCTCTTCCACCAGCGGCACCTATTCCTTTGTAAACAGTGCCCAGGGTTTGAAATGCATTTCCGCTTATACCTCCATTCCGGAATACAACATGCTCTTTGCCGTACTGGATACCGAGGAGGAAGCCTTTGCTTCTGTTAAGAAGCTGTCCAGTTTCGTCGTGCTCCTGAGCCTGGTAGTCCTGGTAGTTGTTCTTCTCATCACCGTAGGTGTGGTGGCAAGCATCTCCAAGGACCTGGCCAAGGTGACCGGCATCATTACCGATATCGGTGCATCCATGGATATGACCCGTTCTTCCGGTCTGGCTGTTTATGAGGGCAGAAAGGACGAGATCGGCAAGATCGTGGGTGCCACCAGACGTCTGACAGATTCCGTCACGGACGTTGTAAAGGATCTGCAGGAAAAGAGCAAGGAACTCTATACCACCAGCGAAAGTCTCACGGACATTGCTTCCCAGACCCTGAACAATGTATCGCAGGTGGACATCGCCGTGCAGGAAATTGCAGAAGGAGCCACCAGTCAGGCCCAGGAAACCGAAAAGGCTTCCAACAACGTAACGGAAATGGGCAATCAGATCTCCGAAACCGTAGCGGAGGCTTCCGCAATGCAGGCTGTTTCCGCCGAGATCCACTCTTCCAGTGAGGATGCTCTCCAGGTGATCCACTCCCTCAGCGATATCGGCTCCAAAGCAAGAGCTGCGGTAGATGAGATCTACGAACAGACCAATGTGACCAATGCTTCCGCTCAGCGCATCAAGGAAGCGACCGATATCATCTCCTCCATTGCGGAAGAGACCAACCTCCTGTCCTTGAATGCTTCCATCGAAGCAGCCCGTGCAGGAGAAGCAGGACGAGGCTTTGCGGTTGTCGCAACCCAGATCCAGAAGCTGGCAGAACAGTCCAATGAATCTGCTCAGCTCATCGAAAGCATCACCTCCACTCTGATCTCCGATTCCGACAAGGCCGTAGAGACCATGGAAGAAGTTAAGACCATCATGGTAAATCAGGGTGAATACGTTGAAAAGGTGATCGATATCTTCGGCGAAGTCAAAAGCGGTATCGATAATACCATCTCCGGTATCGGACGGATCTCCGAAAAGGCAACGGTTATGGATCAGTCCCGTAATGCCGTGGTGGATACGGTACAGAACCTTTCCTCCATTGCCGAAGAAAACGCTGCATCCGCAGAGGAAACCTCTGCATCCGCTACTCTGGTGGGAAATCTGATGCACGATATCTCCGATTCCGCAGCAAGACTCTCGGGTATTGCCAAAGAAGTGGACGAATCCATCAGCACCTTTACCATCTAGGAAAGCTGCAGGCATCTCTTACAAGCCTGTAAAAACAGACTGTCCAAAACAAAACGGGCCGGCGCAACATGCGTCAGCCCGTTTTTCGTCTCTTCTTTTTATTTGATCTGGTGGTACAGTCTACAGATAATTCATATAGTCCGTCGTCTGCGCGGTCTGTCCGGGAACATAGCTTTGTGCGAACTGAATGTTCTCCTTGGTATAGTCCACACGGATCTGCGTGTTATGTCCCACAATGGCATTCCAGACACGCTCCGCTTCTTCCCGGTATTTTCCTGCAGCGATCTTCTTACCGCAGATACGCTGGTATTTTCCTTCATTATTGAAGAGCCTTAAGCCCCGGGTTCTTCCCACATTATCAAATTTGCCGTCATCCACATAGATCCAGAGGATGTCGGTATAACGCAGGCAGACCAGTTCGTCTCCAAACCCGATCACATGGGTAGGGGTAAGCAGCACCTTCACCTTCTCCAGAAATTCCACATTCCCCACGCTTAAGATCTCATCGATCCGTTCCGCCATCTCCTTCGTAACGCCCCGGCCGGCCTTCAAAACTTCCGCAAAGCGGATGAGTGCAACCACAAAGCAGATCAGTGCGACGGCAAACACCAGGAAGATCCCGGTAAAGAGAAGGGAATCCTCAGAATCCCGGATGATATTCACCGTGTAGGTTCCGAAGATCGTTTCAAAGCTTTCTTCGTCTACTGCGCCGATCTCCTCTTCGTAATGGGCATTCCAGAACTTAACGGCCTGGGGGATCATCTCCGGGTCCAGGATTTCCGTTACGCCATAGAGCCGGTAGGAATCCTCCGCCCACTCGCCTTCTGCGATGTCGTCAAACTGATACCCGTCCATGTGGACGACAAACAGATTACCATAGGAGTCCTGTACAAAGCAGTAGATTTCCTTCAGGTCATTGGTATAAAAGGGATCGGATAATGCCACGATATCGGTGTTTACCCGGTCTCCCGTCTTAAGCACTTCATTTTGCAGATAATCCTCTTCCGTTGCATACAGCGGATAAGATGCATCGTTTGTCTTCTGATCCTCTGCCAGATCCAGATACATGTAGATCCCGCAGGCAACCAGAACAGCCAGCGTCAGGATCAGGCGGATCAGACGCTTTTTGGCAAAGCTCGCCATATAGCGGTTTTTAAACTTGAACATAGTCCCTCTTTCTGTCACCGAACGCCGGTGACAAGCAAATTATCTACCCTGCTTTGCTGCTTTCTTTGCTTCCTTAAAGGATTTTCTGTAAGCCTGGGCTGCTTCCATGCCTTCCCGGCCATAGCCTAAGACCACGTTGTCTCCCTTTGCAGCAACCATGTTCCAGATCTGTTCCTTCTCTTCCTTGATCTTTGCCGTGTTCACAAAAGCATGGGCCACATCGTAAACACCGCAGTTTTTCTTAAAGTATACCTTCAGAGAGCTGTAAACAGGGATTACAAACCACAGGGTATATTTATAAGGATACATCCAGAGGATATCGGTATAGCTGCTTGCAAAGAAGAAAGCCCCCATGCTGACGATAAAGTGCTCTGTCAGATATACCTTTGTCTTGGGAAGGTATACCGTACCTGCTGCATCCAGTTCCGCATCGATGGCAGCTACTTCTTCATCCGAAAGCTGCTTGGCCAGCATACCGTAGGTCAGCATCTGGATCCCGGCTACGATCAGCCAGATAAATGCCGGAAACAGGACCAGTACAAATCCTTCCGACACGTTGAACAAAACGATGGATAAAATCGTGAGAACCAGTGCGCACAGCGCGCTGATCTTTTTCTTCTTCCCGAATTTCAGGATCTTTTCATTGTGAAATCGTTTCATTTTCCAAACTCCTTTTCTCTTTTTCCGCTTCTTTCGCGGGTTCTCCCTTATATTGCGTGCTGCGGCGGGGAAAATGATCATACAAACACCCCCGCCGGACAAAACCGCAACTTGTTTAATATAACAAATCGTTTCTCCTTTTTCAACCAACCCTTGTGCCTTTTCGTACAGGTTGCTTCTTGTCAGCATGAAAAAGCCGTGTTATACTCTAGCATTGGTAATTTTGTTGATTTAGACATGTGATTTTATTTTGATCGAGGATTTTATGAAGAAAAGCAGAGAAGATATCCGTAACGTAGCAATCATCGCCCACGTTGATCACGGCAAGACCACCCTGGTGGATGAGCTGTTAAAACAGTCCGGCGTGTTCCGTGAAAATCAGGAGGTCCAGGAGCGTGTCATGGACTCCAACGCCATCGAGAAGGAACGTGGTATCACCATTTTATCCAAGAATACCGCTGTTACCTACAAGGGCGTAAAGATCAACATCATCGACACCCCCGGCCATGCCGATTTCGGTGGGGAGGTAGAGCGTGTTCTGAAGATGGTAAACGGCGTCATCCTGGTAGTAGATGCCTTTGAAGGCCCCATGCCCCAGACCAAGTTCGTTCTGCGCAAGGCCCTGGAATTAAACCTGCCCGCTGTTGTATGTATTAATAAGGTAGACAGACCCGGTGCCCGTCCCGAACATGTGGTGGATGAAGTTCTGGAACTGTTTATGGATCTGGATGCTTCCGACGAGCAGCTGGATTGCCCCTTCATCTTTGCATCCGCCAAGAACGGTACCGCTACCGCCAACCTGACCGTTAAGAATAAGGATATGACGCCTCTTTTTGATGCGATCTTAGAGCACATCCCCGCTCCGGAAGGTGATCCGGATGCAGGTGCTCAGGTGCTGATCAGTACCATTGATTACAACGAGTATGTAGGCCGCATCGGTATCGGCAAGATCGATAACGGCACCATCAAGGTGAACCAGGAGGTTGCCATCGTCAACCATCATGAGCCCGATAAGATGCGCAAGGTCAAGATCAGCAAGCTTTATGAGTTTGACGGTTTAAATAAGGTAGAAGTCACCTCTGCAACCGTAGGAAGCATTGTGGCCATCTCCGGTATCGCAGACATTCACATCGGTGACACCCTGTGCTCTCCCGAAAATCCGGAGGCGATCCCCTTCCAGAAGATCTCTGAGCCCACCATTTCCATGGATTTCATGGTAAACGACTCTCCTCTGGCAGGTCAGGAAGGAAAATTTGTCACCAGCCGTCACATCCGTGACCGTCTCATGCGGGAGTTAAACACCGACGTTTCCCTGCGTGTGGAAGAAACAGACAAGACCGATTCCTTCAAGGTATCCGGACGAGGCGAACTGCATCTGTCCGTTCTCATCGAGAACATGCGCCGTGAAGGCTATGAATTTGCTGTCAGCAAGGCAGAGGTTATTTATAAAAAGGATGAAAACGGGAAGCTCTTAGAGCCTATGGAGGATATCTACGTAGACGTTCCCGATGAATTTTCCGGCACGGTGATCCAGAAGCTCTCCCAGCGAAAGGGAGAACTGAAAAGCATGGGCCAGGCTGCCGGCGGTTATACCCGTCTGGAGTTTTCCATCCCCTCCCGAGGCCTCATTGGCTACCGCGGGGATTTCATGACCGATACCAAGGGTAACGGTATCATGAACAGCGAATACGCAGGCTATGCTCCTTATAAGGGTGAGATCCAGTACCGTAAGCAGGGCTCTCTCATCGCCTTCGAAGCAGGAGAAGCCATTACCTACGGTCTGTTCAATGCCCAGGAGCGAGGCACCCTGTTTATTAAGCCCGGCGATAAGGTTTATGCCGGCATGGTCATCGGCCAGACCGGAAAGACCGAGGATGTGGAGGTCAATGTATGCAAGACCAAGCACCTGACCAATACCCGGTCCTCTTCTTCCGATGAAGCGCTGCGTCTGGTTCCGCCTAAGATCATGAGCCTGGAACAGAGCATGGATTTCATCGATACCGACGAGCTGTTGGAGGTAACCCCCAATACCCTTCGGATCCGCAAGAAGATTCTGGATCCTACCCTGCGCAAACGTGCATCCTTTGCAAAGAAAGCTGCAGACGCTGCACTGATGCAGTGATCCGAAAAGCTGCAGACGCCGCACTGATGCAGTGATCCGAATAATTGCAGGTGACACCCGCACATGAAGTAAGTTGACAAAAACAAAGCCACAGAGCTTGCTCAGTGGCTCTTTTTTTATGTCCTCTTGACAAAGCCGTTTTGTTAAAGTAGACTAACCAATGGTTAGTTTTAGAAAACTAACATACCAGAAAAAGGGAGGTACCTATGATGCCGTTAACAATGTCAGACTTAGGAACCATGGTAAGTATCAAAAAGATCACCGGTGCCGATGAAGTAAAGCAGCATCTTGCAGAGCTTGGCTTCGTCGTCGGCGAAGAGATTTCAGTTGTAAATAAGAATGGCGGGAATCTGATCGTCAATGTAAAAGACAGCAGAATCGCATTGGACAAAACCCTTGCGAACCGCATTTTTATCTAAATCACATTGGAGAAAGGGAGGTTTTTCAATGAATACTCTGAAGGATGTTGCGATCGGCCAAAGCGCAACCATCAAGAAACTACACGGAGAAGGCCCTACCAGACGAAGAATCATGGATATGGGACTGACCAAGGGAACAGAAGTATATGTTCGCAAAGTTGCTCCGCTGGGTGACCCCATCGAGTTGACCGTAAGAGGCTACGAACTCACCGTTCGAAAAGCAGATGCGGAATATATCGAGGTGGAATGATCCCGCTTTATTTGTGTAAACACAGTTTTTTTGTTGGAGGCGTAAATGGAAATCAAAATTGCTTTAGCAGGTAATCCCAACAGTGGTAAGACCACTTTATTTAATGATCTGACCGGAAGCAGACAGTATGTTGGTAACTGGCCCGGTGTAACCGTAGAAAAGAAAGAGGGAAAGCTGAAAGGTGCGGAGTACAAGGATGTGATCATCCAGGATCTGCCCGGTATCTATTCCCTCTCCCCATATACTTTGGAAGAAGTGGTTTCCCGTACCTATCTGGTCACCGAGAAACCCGATGCCATCATCAATATCGTAGATGGTACCAATATTGAACGTAACCTGTATCTGACCACACAGCTCTTAGAGCTGCATATCCCCATGATCATTGCACTGAACATGATGGATCTGGTCCGTAAAAACGGAGATCATGTGGATGTAAAGGCTCTTTCCGATGCTTTAGGCTGTGAAGTCGTAGAGCTCTCCGCCTTAAAGGGCGAAGGTACCGAAGGCCTTGTAAAGAAGGCTGTTGCTGCCGCAAAGAGCGGTAAGAGCACCGAAGCAAAGGATGTACTGACCGGAGAAGCAAAGGATGCCGTTGCAAAGATCGAATCCGTTCTGGCAGGATCCTCCGACCAGCGATTCCTTCACTTTAATGCCATCAAGGCATTTGAGCGGGACGAAAAGGCTCTGGAAGCCTTACATCTTTCCGCCGATCAGAAGTCTCAGATCGAAGCCATCATCAAGGATGCGGAAAAAGCTCTGGATGATGACTCCGAATCCATCATCACCAACGAACGGTATAACTACATCACCGGTATCACCGCAAAGGCCGTTAAGAAAGGCCGTGCAAAGGGTGAGCTGTCGGTTTCCGATAAGATCGACCGCATCGTCACCAACCGTATCCTGGGTCTTCCCATCTTTGCTGTGATCATGTTCTTCATCTATGCCATTGCCATGGGTGGCTGGAGCGTATCCATCGGTACCGCTGCAACCGACTTTACCAACGATGTGATCTTTGGGGAGTGGGTTCCCGGTTTCTTTGATGCATTGCTCGGTCTTCTTCATGTGGAAGAAGGAACCGTTCTCTATGGTCTCATTCAGGATGGTATCGTAGCAGGTGTCGGCGCCGTCATCGGCTTCGTTCCCCAGATGCTGGTTTTGTTCCTGCTGCTGGCGATCCTGGAGGATATCGGTTATATGGCACGTGTTGCCTTCGTTATGGACCGTATCTTCCGTCAGTTCGGTCTTTCCGGCAAGTCCTTTATTCCCTGCCTGGTTGCTACCGGCTGTGGTGTGCCCGGCGTAATGGCCAGCCGTACCATCGAAAACGAACGTGACCGTAAGATGACCCTTATGACCACTACCTTCATGCCCTGTGGTGCAAAGCTGCCCATCATCGGTCTGATCGCCGGCGCCGTATTCGGCGGATCCCCCTGGATCGCAGCCAGTGCTTACTTTATCGGCATCGGTTCCATCGTTCTGTCCGGTATCATTTTAAAGAAATTCAAAGCATTTGCAGGTATCCCCGCTCCCTTCGTCATGGAGCTTCCTGCTTACCACATTCCTTCCTTCGTGGGCGTACTGCGTGCCACCTGGGAACGCGGCTGGTCCTTCATTAAGAGAGCCGGCTCCGTGATCGTGATCTCTTCCATCATCATCTGGTTCTTATCTTCTTTCGGATCTGTAAACGGTCACTTTGGACTGGTAGACAACTTATTTGAAGACGAAAGCATCGTAACCGACACTTATGTAGAGCAGCTGGCAGAGAAAATGGACGTTCCCGTAGAAGATGTAAATGCCATGGATGCTTCTCTTCTTGCGAACGTAGGAAATGCTGTTTCCTTTGTATTTAGGCCCCTGGGCTTTGGCAACTGGAAGCCCACCGTTGCTACTGTAACCGGTCTGGTTGCAAAGGAAGAAGTAGTCGGAACCTTCGGTGTCCTGTACAACTACGATGACAGTGAAGAAGAACTGGGTGAAGAAGGTGACCAGATCTGGGATCGTGTCGCTGCAGATTACACTCCCATCGCCGCCTTCTCCTTCATGATCTTCAACCTGCTGTGTGCTCCCTGCTTTGCAGCCATCGGTGCCATCAAGCGTGAGATGAACAATGCCAGGTGGACCTGGGCTGCCATCGGCTACATGACCGGATGGGCTTACGTTCTGGCTCTCATTGTTTACAACCTGGGCGGTCTGTTTGTCGGAGAAGTTTCCTTCGGTGTTGGCTCCGTTGCAGGCATCCTTCTTCTGGCTGCTCTTCTCTATCTCCTGTTCCGCAAGGGATATCAGGCAACCGCAGAAGATGTAAACCCCAACGCAGTAAAGGCTAACGCCTGATCTGCTCCGCTTCATTGACCCTATCCCTGCGGCTCTTGCGAAAGCCTTGGCCGCAGGGTATCATTATCTGTACAGAAACAGACAAAGGAGGTAACTATGCCGGCAATTCTTGGAAATATCATTGCAATAGGGATTCTGGCCCTGCTCATATGGGTATGCGGTAAAAACGTATACCATCAGCTGAAGGCTGAGCTTTCCGGTAAGGGATGCTCCGGCTGCGGCGGAAGCTGCTCCGGATGCTGCGGCGGTTGTTCCTCCTGCGGCGCAGCCCGTAAAAAATAAGTCCCTACAGGGACCTCTAAACCCAAAATGAAGCTCCGACGTTTTCCTCTTGGGAAAACATCGGAGCTTTTGTTTTTCATCCATATTGTCATACCGAAAGGTGCAGCATATTTACCGCGATGGTAAAGTATACCGACAAAGAAAGGGCATCCACGATGGTGGTGATCAGAGGAGATGCCATAACCGCTGGGTCAAAGCCAAGCTTCTTGGCTAACATGGGCAGGCTGCAGCCTACGATCTTAGCCAGCAGGATGCAGACCACCAATGTGCTGCAGACCACCAGGGCCACACTCATGGCTACCCGGTCCAATAGCAGCAGCTTTGCAAAATTGGCCGCGGCAAGGGTTACGCCGCACAAAATGGCGACTCTGGCTTCCTTCCAGATGATACGGGGCAGATCCTTAAATTCGATCTCGTTTAAGGACAGTCCACGGATCACCGTGACACACACCTGGGAACCTGCATTTCCGCCGGAATCCATCAACATGGGGATGTAGGCGGTCAGGATCACGCAGGCGCTTAATGCGTCTTCAAAGCTGGTAATGATCTTGCCGGTAAAGGTGGCGGAAACCATGAGGAACAGCAGCCAGGGGATACGTTTCTTCCAGATATCGAATACGCCGGTACGCATGTACGGTTTATCGGAAGGCACGATCGCGGCCATCTTTTCAATATCCTCGGTGGTCTCCTCTTCGATGATATCCACAACGTCATCGACGGTGATGATGCCCACCATACGGTTCTCATTGTCTACCACCGGCATGGCGGTAAAATCGTATTTCTTGAACTGTCTCGCAACCTCTTCCTGATCCATCAGGGTATTGAGGGCAATGACATTTTCATGCATGATATCGCCGATCACGGCATCCGGCGGCATGATGATCAGGTAGCGAAGCGCTACGGTTCCTACCAGCGTCCGTTTGGCATCCAGCACATAACAGATGTTGATGGTCTCGGAATCCATGCCCAGCTTGCGAATGCGTTCGATGGCTTCCTGTACCGTGGACTCTTCCTTTAAGTCCATATACTCCACCGTCATGATGCTACCGGCAGAGTCCTCCGGATAACGCAGCAGGTGATTGATATCCCGCCTTGTTTCGGGACTGGCATTGGCCAGAAGACGCTTCACCACGTTAGCAGGCATCTCTTCCAAAAGATCCGTTGCATCATCGGCCATCAGGTTATCGATGATGCCGGCGGCATCCTTAAGGGACATACCGGAAATGATGTTTTGCTGGGTTTCGACTTCCAGATAGGAAAAAATATCCGCAGCCGTAGATTTCGGCAGAATGCGGAACATTTTCAGTGCATCCTCTTCGTCCAGTTCCTCCATGATGGCAGCCACATCGGCATCATTCATCTCGGAAGCTTCCTGACGAAGCTTGGTGTACTGCTTAGTCTCTAATAATTCCTTAAGATCTTCCATAAGCAGTTCTCCTTTTCAGTTGTGATCCATTTGAGAGGTGCCCGATCGGGCCCGGGTTTATCAGACGTATTTTGACTGTCTATCAAACGAACCACCACCTTTCGAAGAACTTTGAGCTAAAATTGTCTTAATTGCCAAAACAACTTAACCCTCTGTAACTATACGCATTTTCTCCCGTATTTGTCAACAAAAACCACTTTTAAAAACGAAAAAGCGATATAGAAAAAAGGCAATGCCTTTGGAACGGGACATTGCCTTATATATAGCATCTTATGATGGTTTATACATGGAACCTGCCGGTGGTCTCCTGGAGGGAAGCGATGGACTCCATAACATCCGCGGTCTGTGTGGCAACATCATCGCTGGCCACAGCGATGTCCTGCATATTACCGGAAATATCATGCACCGCATCGCTCAGTTCCTGCTGGGCTTCTCCAATGGATTCCAGTACCCGGTTGATATCCTCTACGGAAGCACCCAGCGAGTGAGCACCGCTTCCCATATCTCTGCTGATCTCGCTGTAATAACCGGCATCCTCCATGTAACTGTTGGCCATGGTTTCCAGATGGTCATAGTCCTTTAACACACTCTCCGTCAGGAACTGTATGATCTGATCACTGACTTTGGAGAGAACACCGATATTGGTAGTCACTTCCTTGGTCAGCGCATTTACCTTTTCGATCTCGTTACCGGTGGTGGTACTGAGAC
Source organism: Lachnospiraceae bacterium (assembly GCA_024689465.1). Lineage (GTDB taxonomy): Bacteria > Bacillota > Clostridia > Lachnospirales > Lachnospiraceae > JAILDL01. The sequence continues at coordinate 13,093 of JAILDL010000155.1, read as the reverse complement.
TGTTGATCTCGTCTGCTACAACTGCAAATCCCCGGCCGGCATCGCCCGCTCTGGCAGCCTCAATAGAGGCATTTAACGCCAGTAGGTTGGTCTGGCTGGCAATCCCCTGAATGGCATTTGCCACTTCCACGATCTGTTCGATCACCTGAATCCCCCGGATGGCTTCTTCCAGTTCCTCTTTGGTCCGGTTGGTCATTTCCACGGCATGACGCTTATTGGCCAGGATCTCGGGAACCATTCCCTGCACTCTGGAAATGATCTCCTGCGTACGATCGGTCATCCCATTGGCATCATCCGTAAAGGTATCCGTGGCGTTCTTTACGTTTACACAGATCTCCTCTATGTTACGGATGCTGCCGGTCTGGGAATCGATTCCCTTCTCCGTACGTTGCATGGCATCGTTGATCTCACCGATGCTATCCGTGATCCCGCTGATCTTATCAGACGCGCTGATCATTTTATCCCGGATCGCCCTGGATTCATCCTGTGTCTTATGGATGGTATCGATAAAGCGGGTCTCCAGTTCTTCCAGCAGGTAGCGGATCTGTTCCACTTCCGAACCGGTCTGTCTCACATTTTCCCTGCCGATGATCTTATCGGTGATAAAAGCCTTCATGGTGACCATAGGGGCTAACTGTTGTCCGATGAGACGGGTCATGATGACGATCACGGCCAGGATCGCAACGATCATGATGACCAGACTTAATACGATCAGGTTTCTGGTACTGCCACTCACATGGTTCTTTGGCATGGCCAGTCCCAGAACCCAACTGCAACCGGAAACGTGAGAGGTTACAAAATACTTTGCAGATCCGTCATAATCTGCCGTCAGGATCGCTCCTGCCCCGGGATTTCCCACAATGGTACTGATACCGCTCATCACCGATGCAACCGGCGTTGCGGTATCCTCTCCGGGGAGAAAAGCTGCATTTTCGTGCATGATGTAGTTGCCGGAAGCGTCGATCAAAAATCCGTATTCACCGCTTTCATAGGGTATGCCGTTTAACACGTCGGAAATGTAATCCAATGTAAAATCCGCCCCCAGCACACCTGCCAGTTCACCGTTTCGATAAACCGGTGTGGCAATGGTGATACACATACCGCCGATCAGAACATCCATATAAGGGTCTGTGACAATGGTGGTGCCGGCCTCTTTGGCCGCCTTATACCACCCTCTGGCGGTCGGATCATACCCATCCGGTACTGTCGCAGCAGGATCCATCTGAATATGCTGTTTGGTCTCCATTCCGTAATAGAGATTCAGAAATTCGCTATGTCCGTCTGCTTCTGTGGTTACCACACTCTGGATATGTTCCCTGTCATAACTGCTGTCGGGAATGGCTGCCAAAGCTGCTGCTCCGGCTGCATTCAGTCCCTTTTCCATCTCGATCCAGCTGTTGATGGAATTTGCATATTTATCCGCACTCAGCTGCAATGCGGATGTAATGCCTCCGGTGATCTTGGATCCGGATAATCCTACGATAATGCCTGCGGAAACCACCATGGCCAATACGACGATGAGAATGGTCGCCATGGTCAGCTTCCCCTTGATGGTACTCTTCATGGTTCCTACTGTCCTCCTTGGATGCATTTGAAAAGTACCTATATTATAACGCGAGTATTTATTCAAAACAATTAAATAAATTCAAAATTCTGGCATTTAATCCCGAATCGTAAAATAACTCCATTCGTTATCGCTCAGCTTCACCTGACCGGCCGTTACTTCAATGAGCATCTTCCGTACTTCCTCTGCCCTCTCCTCTTCCACCTGCAATGTCATGGAGACCTCCGTCCCATAATCGGAGGAAACCGGCGTAATGTTTCGGGAGGATAACTGATACTGGATCTTTCCCACACTGTTATAATCCGTCGTCAGGGAAAAAGAGGCGCCATAGGTCATCAAACCGATCTGCGCTCTGCTCAGTGCATCCTGCACGGCAGCGGTATAGGCACGGATCAGCCCGCCGGTCCCTAAAAGCGTCCCTCCAAAATACCGGGTCACGATCACCACGACGCCTCTAAGGTCCGCCCCCCGGAGAACTTCCAGCATGGGACGGCCTGCGGTGCCCTGGGGTTCTCCGTCATCGGAGGAGCGCATCAGAGGCATCGTTCCCGCCTCCGCTTCCAGGATAAAGGCGCTGCAATGGTGCTTGGCATCGTAATATTTCTTTCTCTCCTGCTCCAGGATGAGGGTCGCTTCCTCTTCGGTCCGTACCGGGACCATCCTGGCCAGAAAGCGGGATTTTTTATCCTCAAATTCACCGGTGCATTCGTTTAATAACACATGATACTTATTATCCATATTTTACCTGTTTCCTAAGAATTTATTGCGAATCTTAATTTCCCGCCAAAAACTTTTTATTTAAAGATGGGTTTGCTATAATTAGGGAAGTGTTTTTGGAGGCAATATTATATGAATCTTAACTATGGAAAACGAGGGGTGCGCGAAAAGCAGAAGGAATTAAACGCCCGTGGTGTCAAATGGACCCGGAAGTTTGAAGTATCTGCCCTGCAGCTGTTTCTGATCGCTATCCTGTCAGTGATCGTGATCGGGATCTGCGCAGGCATCGGCGTTTTCAGAGGCGTGATCGCCACGTCCCCGGATATTTCCCACATAGACGTATCTCCTACGGGATACTCCACCTTTGTTTATGATACAGCAGGAAGCCAGATCGCGAAACTGGTTTCTACCAATTCCAACCGTATCCCCGTGACCATCGACAACATCGATATCGATCTGCAGCATGCTTTCGTGGCCATCGAGGATTCCCGCTTTTACGATCACAACGGGATTGATATCAAGGGTATCATCCGTGCTTTCTATGAAGCCTTAAAGAGCCGGGATCTGGACGGTGCCCAGGGTGCCAGTACCATCACCCAGCAGTTGATCAAGAACAACGTATTTACAGACTGGGCAACGGAAACCAGTTTTTCCGAGAAACTGAAGCGTAAGATCCAGGAACAGTATCTGGCTCTGGAGCTTGAGAAGGTCATGTCAAAGGAGAAGATCCTGGAAAACTATCTCAACACCATCAACCTTGGCCAGAATACTCTTGGGGTACAGGCTGCCAGCCTTCGTTATTTTAACAAGCCCGCTTCCAACCTGACCATTTCCGAGGCAGCGGTCATTGCAGCCATCACCCAGAATCCTTCCCGGTATAATCCTATTTCCCATCCGGATAAAAATGCTACCCGTCGGGATAAGGTGCTGCGGGATATGCTGGAGCAGGGCTACATCACTCAGGAAGAGTGGACTGTGGCTTCCGCAGATGATGTATACTCCCGGATCCAGACGGTCAATGATGAAACCGGTGATGACACCATTAACTCCTACTTTGTAGATGCTCTGACCGATGATGTCATGGAAGACCTCCTGGCTGCCGGCTACAATGATACGCAGGCCTATACCCTGCTTTACAGCGGCGGTTTGAAGATCTATTCCACACAGGATCCCACCATTCAGGGCATCTGTGATTCCGTCTTCAGCACGGAAGAAAACTATCCCGAAACCGTTAAGTGGCTCCTTTCCTATGAGCTGACCACCACGGATAAAGAAGGAAACCGTTCCAATTACAGTTCCGAGAACTTCCAGAGCTACTTTAAGCAACAGGATAAGAACTTTAATATGCTGTTTGCATCCTCGGAGGATGCAGATGCCGCCATCGAAGAATACAAGGCCTACATTCTGGAAACGGAAGGCGGCGAATTCTTCAAGGAATCCAAGTCCCTGACACCTCAGCCTCAGGTTTCCCTGACGGTGGAGGATCAGAGCACCGGCTATATCGTAGCCATGGTGGGCGGACGCGGTGCCAAGACTGCCAGCCGTACCTTAAACCGTGCCACCGGTATTTCCAGACAGCCCGGCTCTACCTTCAAGATCGTGTCGACCTACGCTCCGGCTCTGGACAGTGCCGGAATGACCCTGGCAACCGTTCAGGTGGATGCACCCTTTAACTACGACAACGGTCGTCCCGTTTCCAACTGGTACAGTGACGGGTATCGCGGGATCTGTTCTGTCCGGGACGGTATCCGGGATTCCCTGAACATCATTGCCGTAAAGACCCTGACCGTGATCACACCGTCCTTAGGTTATGATTATCTGATCAACTTCGGCTTCACTACCCTGGAGTCCCATAAGGTCATCGGTGACCAGGTTTTCAGTGATATCCAGCAGGCCCTTGCCCTTGGCGGTATCACCAACGGCGTAAAGAACATCGAATTAAATGCCGCTTATGCCACCATCGCCAACAGCGGTATTTACAATACACCCAAGCTTTATACACGGATCGAGGACCATGACGGAAACGTGATCATCGACAATTCCGTACCGGAATCCAAACGGGTCATCAAGGAAACCACTGCGTTCCTGCTGACCAGCGCCATGCAGGACGTTGTCACCTCCGGTACCGGTGGTTCCGTAAACTTCGGGAATATGGCCATTGCCGGTAAGACCGGTACGACTTCGGACTACAACGATGTATGGTTTTCCGGCTATACTCCTTATTACACTGCTACCACCTGGGCCGGCTACGATAATAATGTAAAGTTAAAATCCACGGCCGAGAAGAATCTGGCAAAGACCATGTGGAAGGCTGTCATGAGCCGTATTCATGAGAATCTGGAATACCGCTCCTTTGATATCCCCAGTGGCATTGTCACCGCCACCGTTTGTGCCAAGTCCGGTAAGCTGCCCATTCCGGGCCTCTGTGATGCCCATTTAAAGACGGAGTACTTCGATGCGGACAATCTCCCCACCGAGTCCTGCGACGTCCATTATCAGGGCGCGATCTGTGCTTATGACGGATGCATGGCTTCCGATGAATGCCCCTTCAAGGTGGATGGTATCCTGGAGCTGATCCCGACACAGGATTCCTCTTTGATCAGCGGCTCTTCCACCATTGCGGAAGACGGAACCATCATCGACAATACACAGAACAAGCGATGCCAGCATGACGCTGCCTTCTTTGCACAGCCCAACTATCAGGAGATCCTGATGCAGCAGCAGGCAGAGCTGGAAGCACGAAATGCCGCCGCACAGCAGGCTGCTCAGGATGCTGCCGCACAGCAGGCCGCTCAGGAAGCCGGCCAGTAAACCTGCCATTGTTTAAAAGGATGAACCCATGTTAGATCCTGCACATTTTAATAATCTGAACTATATAAAAAAGGAGCCGCTGTCCGGTAGTGACAGCGGTCTTCGTTATCTTATGGAGTCTGTTTCCAGAGATGAGGATACCAAAGTGCTGAAGGTGACCGTATGGCCGGAGCCCTTTGGTTATCATGCCACTCCGGAGGAAAGAAAATCCGTTATGGAATTTCCCTTAAACGCAGACGGTCTGGCGGATGCGGTGCTGTGGGTCAACGAACAATACCCTCGCATCGTCTCCATGGTAGAAGATCTGCTGTAAAGGAGGCGTTCATGCTCAAAGACTATTCCGGTCTGTCCGATGAAGAACTGATCACCCTCCTGCGGGACGGAGACACTTCCATCAATGACTATCTCATCAACAAATACAAGAATCTGGTCCGCAGCAGAGCCCGAAATATGTACATTCTGGGAGCCGATAAGGATGATCTCCTTCAGGAAGGCATGATCGGCCTGTTTAAAGCCATCCGGGACTATGATTTCGGTCGGGATGCCAGTTTCCTCACCTTTGCGGAGCTGTGTGTCAACCGGCAGATGTACAATGCCGTACAGGCCGCCCAGCGGAAAAAGCATTCCTTTTTAAACACCTATATTTCCCTGAATCAGGATCTGCCGGATTCCACCGAGGCTTCTGCGGAACAACAGCTTATCGGCCATCTGGAAAGCCCCAATCCCAATCCGGAGGATCTCCTGATCGACCGGGAGAACCTGGCGCAGCTGCAAACCTATTTAAACGAAGCCCTCTCTCCTTTTGAACAGGATGTGCTGGGTCTCCACCTTACCGGACTGGACTACGTGTCCATTGCAAAGGTCCTTGGAAAGAGCGAAAAATCCACAGATAACGCCCTTCAGCGGATCAAAACAAAAATCCGAAAAAAACCGATTTTTAATTTCAAAATCCATTGACAACCTATTTTTCTTTTGTTAAACTAACATGGTGCCGTTGAGAAACGGAAACAGTTGCTGCTATGGCTCAGTCGGTAGAGCGTCGCATTGGTAGTGCGGAGGTCACGGGTCCGATTCCCGTTAGCAGCTCGTAAAGAAAAAGACCGGAGATCTGATCTCCGGTCTTTTTTGTTCTGTGTTTATTCGTTCATTCCCATTGCGATCTGATTGATGGCATCAACGCATTCTCTGCCGCACGATCTCAAAGGCCAGTACGCCGGCTGCTACCGACGCATTCAGGGAGTCGATATCCCCCTTCATGGGAATGGAGGCGATAAAGTCGCACTTCTCCTTGACCAGACGGCTGACACCGTTTCCTTCATTACCGATCACCAGGCCGATGGGACCGGTCAGATTCAGGTCATACATCTTCGTTCCGCCCATATCTGCACAGACAAACCAGAGACCTTCCTTTTTCAGTTCCTCAATGGTCTGGCCGATGTTGGTCACCTTGGCAACAGGGGTATAGTTTAATGCCCCGGCAGATGCCTTTGCCACCGTAGGGGTAAGGCCAACCGCACGATTCTTGGGAATGATGACGCCATGTGCTCCCGCCAGGTTAGCGGTACGGATGATGGCACCCAGATTGTGGGGATCCTCGATCTCATCCAGCAGAAAGATAAAGGGAGCTTCTCCCTTATCTTTTGCCTTCTGCAGGATATCCTCCACCTCCGCATATTCATAAGCCGCGATGTAGGCGATCACTCCCTGGTGATGTCCGGTCTCGGACATCTGATCCAGTCTCTCCTTGGTCACGAACTTAACCAGACTGCCATGGGCTTTTGCCTCCCTGCGAATGGTGCTCATAGGCCCATCCTGGCTTCCGTCCAGGATAAATACCTTATCCACTGCCTTACCGGAACGGAAGGACTCTATGACGGCGTTACGGCCCTCTATACGGGTGGTATTTTCATCCATCTGCAGATCTGCTTCCGTCAGATCATCCGGTTTTCTCTTCGGTCTATCCGGCATGGGCCGGTTTTCTCTCCTGGTACGATTGCGTTCCTCCCGTCTGTCCGATGCGTCATCTCTGCGGTAGCCTCTACGCTCTCCCGGGTTATTCTCTCTTCTTGCCATACTTCCTCCACTTTCTTTTGCATCTTCGCCCCTGTTTTTCGAAACAGTCCATTCACAGTCATCCGTGAAAAAAGCTGCAATTTGCGTGTTTCATAACGTGTGATATTTTTACAGTACCTCCGGTCTCAACACAGTTGCAGCTTATTAAATCACGATATAATTTCTTGTCTCAGAACAGGTTTGCCTTCTCCAGCCCGGTTTTTACCAGGTTTATGGCTCTTGGCATCTGATCGGTCAGATACAGCCACCCCATCAGCGCTTCACAGGCTGTTGCCTTCTGATAGTCCTCCTGGGTGGCATTTTTCGCCTTGTTCTTAGGCTTTGCATTCATTCCTCTCCGCAGGACATCACTTTCTTCACCGGTCAAATCCTCTTTTAGCGCTTCGATCAGTTTTGCCTGTGCTCCTGCTTTTACCAGCTTGCTGGCCTTTTGATGAAAGACTTCCGGGGATCGGTTCCCCTGTTCCACCAGAAGAGTCCGGATGATCAGGTCATATACATCATCTCCGATGTAGGCAAAGGTCAGGGGCGAATAGGATCGTATATCCTGCTTCTTTAAGCCAAAGGCTTCCCGGATCTGCTCTGCCGGTCCCCCGGAAGTGCTCATGCTTTCTTCCATTTTACACCCTCTCTGGTATCTTCCAGGATAATGCCCTTTTCCAGCAGTTCGTTGCGGATGGCATCGGCACGGGCAAAGTCCTTGTTCTTGCGGGCTGCCTGACGCTCTTCGATCAGCTTTTCAATATCTTCTGCCAGGATCTCCTCTTCCTTCTCGATGATGATACCCAGTACATCGGTGAGGGTGGACAGCTCGGCATAGAGTTTGTTTAAGAATGCACCGCTATGGCTCTTTCCGTCTGCGATCTCGGTATTGATAAAGCGGACCAGATCAAAGACAGCAGCAATGGCATCGGCCGTGTTAAAGTCATCCTCCATCACTTCTTCAAACTTTGCCCGGTAGGTATCCGCCTGCGAGAGCAGTTCCTTTTCCACATCGGAAAGTTCCGTATTTTCGGCCTTAGCAGCCTTGTCCTTCAGATTGCCCGCTGCGGTTATAATACGATTTAATCCGCTCTCTGCAGCTTTCATCAGCTCGTCGCTGAAGTTTAAGGGACTGCGGTAGTGTGCGGATAACATAAAGAAACGCAAAACCTGCAGATCGTATTTTTCGGAGATATCCCGTACGGTAAAGAAGTTACCCAGAGATTTACTCATCTTGCGGTTGTCGATGTTCAGGAAGGCATTATGCATCCAGTAATGGGTAAATTCCTTGCCGTTTGCTGCTTCGGACTGAGCGATCTCGTTTTCGTGATGAGGGAAGATCAGATCTTCTCCGCCTGCATGGATATCGATCTGGTCCCCCAGATAGCGCTTGCTCATCACCGAGCACTCAATATGCCATCCGGGACGGCCCTGGCACCAGGGAGACTCCCAGTAGGGCTCTCCGTCCTTCTTCGGCTTCCATAATACGAAATCCAGAGGATCCTCCTTCTGTTCCTCTCCGCTGACCTGCAGGTTACGGAATCCGCTGCGCAGATCGTCCAGATTCTTGTGGGAAAGTTTCCCGTAATAATCAAACTTTCTCGTACGGAAGTATACCGTTCCGTCCGCAGCTACATAGGCAAAGCCCTTTTCGATCAAAGTGGAGATCATGGCGATCATGCCGTCGATCTCCTGGGTTGCCTGGGGATGGGTGGTAGCAGGCTTCACGTTCATGCCCTGCATATCCTTCTTGCACTCCGCAATATAACGTTCGGAGATCACGGACGCATCGACGCCCTCTTCCAGCGCTTTCTTGATGATCTTGTCATCCACATCAGTAAAGTTGGATACATAGTTTACCTGATAGCCCTTGTATTCAAAATACCGGCGCACGGTATCAAATACGATCATAGGGCGGGCATTTCCGATATGGATCAGGTTATAAACGGTGGGGCCGCATACGTACATGCGCACCTTTCCCTCTTCAATGGGGACAAATTCTTCTTTTTGCTTGCTTTCGGTGTTATAGATTTTCACTGCATTCCTCCCGGTGGGTTCCTATCTTTTTTATCGTTACTAAGTATTATTGAAATATCGATTTAAAGCATCGTCCTGCTTCACTCTGCAGAAAAAGCTCAGATGATGTAAAACTGGTCCATGGCATCGGGATCCTCTACCGGGCCGATGGGGACCATACGATTGGTGCGATGGATCTCAAAATCTTCGTCCGTATGCTTTTTCAGAGCAACCTGCAATTCCCTTACCTGCTGTCGTAAATCCAGGATCTCATTGGTCAGTGCGCTGTCTGCCTTCTGCAGACAGTGAATATCCGTCTTAATGGGATCCGGAAAATCGATCTGGTCGATCTTTTCATTGGGATTCTCGGATGCGAAGCGCTTTACCACACGTCCCGGAACGCCCACCACGGTGGAATTGGGGGGTACCTCATGGAGCACCACACTGCCGGCTCCGATCCTGGAATTTCTGCCGATGGTAAAGCTTCCCAGCACCTTGGCACCGGTACTGATCATCACGTTATCCTCTATGGTAGGATGGCGCTTGCCTTTTTCCTTGCCGGTTCCTCCCAGGGTCACTCCCTGGTACAGGGTTACGTTGTCACCGATCACTGTGGTCTCTCCGATGATCACACCGGTTCCGTGATCAATGAACAGTCCCTTGCCGATCTGCGCACCGGGGTGGATCTCAATGCCGGTCTTGCGCACCGCTCTCTGGGAGATCCAACGTGCCAGAAAATAATGCCCTTTCTCATACAGCTTATGGGCTCTCCGATAAGAGAGCATCACCTTGAAGCTGGGATAGAGAAAAACCTCCAGATCGCTGTGGATCGCAGGATCCCGCTCTTTGATGATGGCCATCTCTTCTTTTACAAATCGAATATACGAAAACAGTCCCATAAAAGCCTCTCCCTCCGAAAAAAGAAAAAGCCTCCCGTCTCTTAAGAGACGAAAGGCTCGTGGTTCCACTCTTATTCAGACAGGCAGCATGCACCTGTCCCTCTTACGCATAACGGGCGCTCCCGGGCTCCCCTACTTCCTTCAGGCAACCGACTCACGAATGCACTTCCAAAGGAGCTCTCTGAGGTTCGCTTTCAGCCGGTGACGATCCTTCTCTACCAGATTGCTTCCGATGTACTCTCTTCGTTCAACGTCTTTCATCGGATATGATTCTTGACCCTAGGATACGAGATTCCCCTGCATTTGTCAAGGTAAAGGAGAATGAAGCACGGCGCCGGGGACGTTTCCTGCCATCTTACCTGGGGGATCCCATCTCCTTGTATCCCACACCGATGCAACGACTCCAACGAGCTAACGATCAACTCCGCGCTAACGCAAATCATCTGGTAAGCCAGCAGAAAACGCTGTCTTACCGGACAGATGATCTGCATAAGGCTGCGTAGATCGTGGATCTCGTTTCCGCTAAAAACGCATCGTAAATTGTGTGGTCTCCAAGGAGATGGGATCCCCCCGAAATGGCAGGAATTGTAGTCCGGCGCCTTGCTCGTATCCTCAGCGCATGCCGCAGCCGGCGCATCCTCCGCAGCCGGGAGCCGTCACATCTTCCGCTACCAGTTCTCTGGGGCTGGTTAAAAGGCATACGGCCTGGGACGCGATGCCTTCCCCGCTGCCGGTAAAGCCAAGCCCTTCCTCGGTAGTTGCCTTTACGTTGACCTGGGAAACCTCGATCCCCAGGGCAGAAGCGATATTTTCCCGCATCTGTTCAATGTAGGGACGCATCTTGGGGGCCTGGGCGATCACGGTGGCGTCAATGTTTTCCACCAGAAACCGGTTCTCCTCCAGGATCTCTCCCACTTTCCGCAGCAGCATCATGGAATCCGCATCCTTGTAAGCCGGGTCGGAGTCCGGAAAATGGAGTCCGATATCTCCCAGTGCGGCTGCCCCTAAAAGAGCATCCATGATGGCATGTAATAAAACGTCCGCATCCGAGTGGCCCAGAAGTCCTTTTTCATAAGGGATCTCCACGCCTCCGATAATGCATTTGCGATCTTCCACCAAACGGTGTACGTCATAACCTGTTCCGATTCTCATCTATATCCTGCCGCTCATGCGGCACTCCTTTCTACTTACTCTTTCCTATGCTAACACACATGGGAGGGATATCTCAACCGTATCTCCGGTGCTTTGAACCACACGTTCAATGACGACGATCGTTTCCTGCCGTAAAGTAAAGATACAAACCATTCACCTTTATACAGAAAATGACAGAAAGGAAGCAGCAAATGCCCTCATTTGACAAGCTTGTTCTCAGTAAACATATGGTGGTCTCCACCAATTCCAAAGAAACCGGCCGCAACAATAATGTGCTGGTAGTCGGGACCAGCGGTTCCGGTAAGACCTACTCCCTGGTGGAGCCCACTCTGATGGAAGCCCGCTCTTCCAGTCTGGTGGTATCCGATCCTAAGGGTACGCTTTCCAGAAAATACGGCAAATACTTTAAAAGCAAAGGCTACACCGTAGAGGCGCTGGACTTTCTCCATCTGGAGGAAAGCACCATTACCTATGATCCCTTACGAAACGGCGAGATCACAAACAGCCAGGAAGCCCTGTCCTTTGCCCATACCCTGGTTTCCTCGGCCATCACCGATGCACAGGTCGTCTCCAAGGATCCCTTCTGGGACCAGATGGCGGAAGTACTCATCGCTTCCGTGGTCCTCCTCATGCTGGAGGTCAAATGCCTGCACCCCGGGAATTTCGCCACACTGGTAAAATTATTGGATTCTCTGGATGTGCCGGACGCTACGGCAGATAGTCTGGCCCGCACCGCACTGGGCCGGTGCATGGAGAAGCATTCGGATAATATGCCCTCCAGCGAAGCCTACCGCCTGTACCGGAGCGTGGTCTCCAACCCGTCCAAAACCTTAAACTGCATCATCAGCTCGGTACACAGCGTCATGGCCCGGTACAATACCGAAAGCATGCGCACCTTCACCCAGCTGGAAAATCTCTTTAAGCCGGAGATGCTGATGCAGCAAAAGACGGTGCTGTTCGTGAAATGCTCCGATGTAGACGATACTCTCTACGGCTACATCAATATGTTCTACACCCAGACCATGAGCCGGCTGTTTCAGTACAGCGACGGTGCAAGGAGCCGTTCCAGACTTCGCCCCGTACGATTCATTCTGGATGACTTTGCCACCAACGTGGTCATCCCCCAGATGCCCAAGTGGAGCAGCATGATGCGGGAGCGTCAGATCTCCGTGATGCTGATGATCCAATCCATCACCCAGCTGGAGGAAATGTACGATACCGGAAAAGCCCGGACCATCATCAGCAACTGCGATTATCTGGCCTTCCTTCGGACCAACGATCTGGTCACCGCAAAGGAATTTGCCGAGCGTCTGGACATCCCCGCGACGGACGTGCTTTACATGCCCATCGGCACCATGTACGTCTTCCAAAGCGGCGCCAGACCTATGAAGGATGAGCGCTTCGATATGAAGACCCAGAGCCGGGATTACCGCAAGGTTTATCCTGCCAAGGCAAAGCTTGTGGAGGAAGAAGAACCGCAGTCTGGGGAAAAGCTGGCATAGCCGGCTTTTCTCCCCAAAATAAAAAAATCTCTCCGGCCGCCATCTGCGGCAGAAAGGAATCTTATGTCAGTGATCGAAGTAAAATCCGCCCACGGTATTTCCACCGTTCCCATTGAATCCCGCCTGTTAAACGGCAGGAACGTATTCTTCTCCGGCGTCGTCCGGGAAGAGACCGCCCTGGATGCTGTAAAGGAGATCATGTATCTGATCCAGGAGGATCCCCATTCCCCCATCAATCTGTTCATCACCACCAACGGAGGCGATGTCAATCAGGGGATGCTGCTGTACGATGTGATAGTGGGGTTACAGGACACAGAACTGCGCACCATCTGTATGGGAAAGGCCTACAGCATGGGCGCCATCCTGCTGGCTTCCGG
>JAILDL010000148.1 GCA_024689465.1 Lachnospiraceae bacterium | reverse complement strand
GGATACTTCCAAAAATCATGGCCGGATGATATAATGATTTCACGTGTGGAAAGGTTTTGGACGTATGGCAGATGAGCATTTGACGGATGCCGAAAAAGAGAAAAGACGAAGAGCCAGACGGGTACAGAGATTAAAGAAGGAGATCCCTATCGCGATCCTGACGCTGATCCTGGTGCCCACCATTTTGGCCATCGTATTCGGGATCCGCTCCCATCAGCTGAAGATGCAGGTGATGCGCCTTCAGGAGGAGATGCAGGATCTGGAACGGATCCTGGACCAGCAGGCGGAGCAGGAAGCCCTTTATTACGGAGAATATACCGGAAACGGAACGGTGATCACCGATTCGGAAGAAAGCGATGTGATCCTGTCCGGACGAACCGGCATCGATACCAGTGTGAATGTAGAGGGTGTCAGCAGCGGTAAGCGCCATGTGTATCTTACCTTTGATGACGGCCCCAGCCTGATGACGGATAAGATCCTGGAGATCCTGGATGACTACGGCGTCAAGGCAACCTTCTTCGTGACCGGTAAGGAGGATGCAAGGCTTGTCCCCGAATATGCCAGGATCGCAGAAGCGGGCCATACCATCGGGATGCATTCCTACAGTCATTCCTACAGACAGCTCTATGCCAGTGAAGACAGCTTCAAGCAGGACCTGAATAAGCTGCAGGAATATATCTATGACCTGACCGGCGTGTGGAGCCATTATTACCGGTTCCCCGGGGGAAGTTCCAATACGGTTTCCACCGTCAGCATGAATCTTCTCATTGATTACTTAAATGAGCAGGATATCGTTTATTACGACTGGAATGCCAGTTGCGGAGACGGTGCCAGCGGCCTTTCCCAGAGCCAGATCTATTACACCGCGATCCGCTCCTTTGACAGCGTGCCGGAGGATGTGGATGTGATCATGCTGCTGCATGATTCCTACGACCATCGTTCCACGGTGGCGGCACTGCCCGGGATCATTGAATATATCCTGGCGCAGGATAATACGGAGATTGTACCGATCACAGATGATTCTGTAACGGTTCAACATAGAAAAGCTATTCAAACTACACAATCGGAGGATTAATAACAATGGGATTTTTCAGTGACTTAAAAGACGATCTGAGCCAGTCCATCGACGAGATGACGCCCGGCACGGAAGAAAAAACAGAAGAAGTTTCCGAAGCAGTTGGGGCTGCAGAACCGGAAGAAAGTAAGGTGTCTGCGTTAGAGGATGATCTGACTGCGATGCTGGATAAGGTGGATAGCACGTATGCATCTGAAGATACTGCCCCCGAGCCTGCTCCTGTGACAGAAACCGTTTCCGCTTATTCCGGAAAGAGCGAGCTGAGCAATGATATCAAGCGTGCCATGAGCTCCGATGAAGTGTCTACCATTTGTGCCGGCATGAATATCAAAGGAAATATCACAGCAGACGGTTCTCTGGATCTGCTGGGCAGTATTGTCGGCAATATCGATATCAAGGGCAAGCTGAATGTAACCGGCAGCATCGAAGGGGATTCTCACGCAGCCGAGATCTTTGCAGATGATGCCAAGATCACCGGTGAACTGATCTCCGAAGGTGCCATCAAGATCGGCCAGAATTCCATCGTGATCGGAAATGTGGCTGCAACCAGTGCCGTGATCGCAGGCGCCGTCAAGGGCGACATCGATGTACACGGTCCCGTCATCCTGGATACCACTGCCATCGTCATGGGCAACATCAAGTCCAAGTCCGTACAGATCAACAACGGTGCGGTCATCGAAGGTCTTTGCTCTCAGACTTACGCAGATGTATCTCCTACCAGCTTCTTTGAAAACATTGTTCCCAAGAAGAGCAATAAGAAGAATAACTAATTAGCAGGAAAGAAGGACAAACATGAGCAGAATCATGCTGAAGCTCAGTGGTGAAGCACTGGCAGGAGACAAGAAGACCGGCTTTGATGAAGAGACGGTCCGGGGAGTAGCAAAACAGGTACTGGAGATTACGAAGAAGGGCCATCAGGTGGGCATTGTGATCGGTGGCGGTAACTTCTGGAGAGGACGTTCCAGCAATGCCATTGACCGGACCAAAGCGGATCAGATCGGTATGCTTGCTACGGTGATGAACTGTATCTATGTTTCCGAGATCTTTCGCTCGGTAGGCATGAAAACAGCCATCATGACACCTTTTCAGGTAGGAGCTTTCACAGAGCTTTTCTCCAAGGACCGTGTAAATGAGTATTTCGCAGACGGACGGGTGATCTTCTTTGCAGGAGGAACCGGACATCCTTATTTCTCCACCGATACCGGTGTGGTACTGCGGGCCATTGAGATCGAGGCAGAAACGATCCTGCTTGCCAAGTCCATTGACGGGGTCTATGATGACGATCCCAAGAGTAATCCCAATGCAAAGAAATATGACGAAGTGACCATCGACGAAGTTATTGCCAAGAATCTGCAGGTGGTGGATATGACCGCTTCCATTCTGGCACGTGACAACAAGATGCCGATGATCGTATTCGGATTGAATGAAGAAAACAGCATCGTTAACGTAGCAAGCGGCAAAATAACAGGAACCAGAGTTACCGTATAAGGAACTGGGGAGAAAGAGGAATTATGGACGAGAGATTAAAGATTTACAACGAAAAAATGCAGAAGACGATCGAGCATTTAGAGTCAGAACTTGCTTCTATCCGGGCCGGTCGTGCGAATCCCCACGTACTGGATAAGCTGAAGGTAGATTACTACGGAACACCTACCCCCATTCAGCAGGTTGGTAACGTATCCGTTCCCGAACCCCGTATCATCCAGATCGCGCCCTGGGAAAAGAGCATGATCAAGGAAGTGGAAAAGGCCATCATGATGTCTGACATCGGTATTACACCGACCAATGACGGACAGGTGATCCGCCTGGTTTATCCGGATCTGACAGAGGAACGCCGTAAGGAACTGAGTAAGGAAGTTAAGAAGAAGGGTGAGGATGCAAAGGTTGCCATCCGTAACATCCGTCGTGACGGAAACGATGCCTTCAAGAAGCTTCCCAAGGACGAGGTTTCCGAGGACGTTGTAAAGGAACTGGAAGCAGAACTGCAGAAGCTGACCGACAAGTTCGTGAAGGATGCAGATATCGCAGTAGAAGAAAAGTCCAAGGAACTGATGACGGTATGATCACCGGTTTCATGGAATAACAGGTATGAAAACGACCTGAAATAATACACATGGGAGGAGGCAGTGAGGGATCACTGCCTTTTCGTGAGAATACAGGAGGCGTGAATGGGAAACGTTCCGCAGCATGTAGCGATCATTTTGGATGGTAACGGAAGATGGGCAAAGGCCAAGGGGATGCCCCGTAATTACGGGCATGCACAGGGGGCCAAGAACGTAGAGACCATCTGCCGCGCTGCATATGATATGGGCATTCATTACATCACAATGTATGCTTTTTCAACCGAAAACTGGAAGCGTCCGCAGGATGAAGTGGATGCACTGATGAAACTGCTGGATACCTACATTGCCAGCTGCATGAAGACCGCTAAGCGGGATAACATGCGGGTGCGCATCATCGGAGATAAGACCGCGCTTTCTCCTTCTCTGCAGGAGCATATCCGGGAGCTGGAGGAGTATTCCAAAGAGTTTACCGGCCTGCAGCTGACCATTGCCGTAAATTACGGCGGCAGAGACGATATCGTCCGGGCCCTTAAAAAGGTTTCCGGTAAACTGGCAGACGGAAGCCTTGACCCGGAGGATGTTACCGAGGATCTGATCAGCAAGAACGTGGATACCTGGGATATCCCCGATCCGGACCTGCTGATCCGTACCTGCGGAGAGCAGAGAGTCTCCAATTTCCTGTTATGGCAGATCGCCTATTCCGAGTTTTATTTTGCGGAAGTAGCATGGCCGGACTTTACGCCGCAGGAACTGCAGAAAGCCATTGACGCATACGGACAGCGTGAGCGCCGTTTCGGCAAATTGTAAGGAGAAGCCTATGTTCTGGACAAGACTTGGAAGCGGGATCGTGCTGCTGATCGCCATGATCTCCTGTATCTTATTAAACGGATGGGTACTGGCGTTAGCACTGTGCATCATCTCCTGTATCGGCTTTATGGAGCTGTGTAAGGCCTGTAAGGTACATGGTGAAGGGCAGAAGATCAATGCACCGGAGGTGCTTCTTCTGTTTGCCATCCTGGCTTTCTATATCGCAATTTATATGAATACCACCATGACCAGCGCGATCCCTGTGATCATGCTGGCATTTATCGCCCTGATGTTTCTGTATGTGCTGGGCTATCCCAAATACCATGCCATGCAGATCATGCCGGCCTTTTTTGCCTTTATCTATGCACCGGTGATGTTTTCCTTTATTTACCTTACCCGGAATTTGCAGCACGGTCAGTATCTGGTCTGGATGATCGTGATCAGTGCCTGGGGATGCGATACCTTCGCTTACTGTGTGGGAATGCTCATCGGAAAGCATAAGATGGCCCCGAAGCTGTCCCCGAAAAAGTCGGTGGAAGGTGCTATCGGCGGTGTTGCCGGAGCAGCCCTTCTGGGCGCGCTCTACGGCGTCTTTTTAACAGAGCGCATGGATATGGACAGGAACCTGGTATGGACCCTTGCCCTGATCGCAGCAGTGGGTGCTGTGATCGCCATGGTAGGAGACCTGGCAGCTTCTGCCATCAAGCGCAATTTTGAGATCAAGGATTACGGCAAGCTGATCCCGGGCCACGGCGGCATTATGGACCGGTTTGACAGCATTTTGTTTACAGCCCCCATGACCTATCTGCTCACGGTAGCCATGTTTTATCTGTAGGCTGGGAGAAAGGAATACATGAAGAAGATCGGCGTACTGGGTTCCACCGGCTCCATCGGCCGGCAGACCCTTGAAATTGTACGAAATTATAAAGAAGACCTGGAAATAGTGGCTCTGGCTGCAGGACGCAGCATTGACCTGTTAGAGGAGCAGATCCGGGAATTTCATCCCAAGGTGGCAGTGATCTGGTCAGAAGAAGACGGCCGGGATCTGCGCCAGCGGGTAAAGGATACAGACACCCGCATTTTAACCGGTATGGAAGGCTTATTGGAAATGAGCACCCTGCCGGAAATGGAGATGCTGGTAACCGCCATCGTGGGAATGATCGGTATCCGTCCCACGATCGCGGCCATCGAAGCGGGCAAGGACATCGCCCTGGCCAATAAGGAGACCCTGGTGACGGCGGGGCATATCATCATGCCGCTGATCCGGGAGAAAAAGGTGCGTCTGCTTCCCGTAGACAGCGAGCACAGCGCGATCTTTCAGTCCTTAAACGGCGAAAGACACGATACCATAGAAAAGATCCTGCTCACCGCATCCGGAGGTCCTTTCCGGGGAAAAAAGAAAGAAGATCTGAAGGGAATGAAGGCAGAGGATGCCTTAAAACATCCCAACTGGTCCATGGGCCGCAAGATCACCATTGATTCCGCGACACTGTGCAACAAGGCGCTGGAAGTCATGGAAGTGAAGTGGCTCTTTGATGTGCCCTTAGAGCAGATCCAGGTGCTCATTCATCCCCAGAGTATCATTCATTCCGCCGTGCAATACCATGACGGAGCCGTGATCGCACAGCTTGGCGTTCCGGATATGAAACTGCCCATCCAGTATGCCCTGTTTTATCCGGATCGTCGTCCCATGGACGGCAAGCGGGTGGATTTCTTTGCACTGCAGCAGCTGACCTTTGAACAGCCGGATCCGGAGACATTTCTGGGCTTTAAACTGGGGCTTCAGGCAGCAAAAGCCGGCGGCAGTATGCCCACCGTCTTTAATGCGGCAAACGAAGAAGCCGTGGCCCTGTTTTTGGACCATAAGATAGAATTTCTGGAAATCCCGGAGCGGATCGCCAGGGCCATGGAGCAGCATACCGTGATCCCGGATCCTACGGTGGATCAGATCCTGGAAGCAGAGAAAGAAGCAAGAGAGATCGTTCGATGACAATACTTTTATTTTTCATTATCTTTACCATCGTGGTGGTGGTCCACGAATTCGGCCACTATCTCATCGGTACCCTGAACGGGATCCACGCAGTGGAATTTTCCGTGGGAATGGGACCGGAACTGTTTCATTTTAACAAGGCAGGGACAAAGTTTTCCTGGAAACTGTTACCTCTGGGAGGTGCCTGCTCCTTTGAAGGACTGGACGAGATCCCGGATCCTCAGAATCCCGCTCCTGTAGAGTATAAGGAAGGCTCCTTTCCGGCAGCTAAAGTATGGAGCAGGATCGCGACCATCTTTGCCGGGCCGTTCTTTAATGTGATCCTTGGCTTTTTCCTGGCCATGATCGTTGTTAGCTTTACCGGTGCGGACCGCCCGGTGATCATGAACATCATGGAGGATTCCGCAGCCGAAGACGCAGGACTTACGGAAGGGGACGAGATCCTTTCAATCAACGGCACCAGGGTGCATCTTTACCGGGAGGTTTCCTTAGAGTCCTCCTTAAATGAAGACGGAACGGATATGACCCTGAAGATCCGCAGAGACGGCGAAGTATTTACCGTAACCCTGACCCCTCGCTACAGCGAAGAGGATGCCCGGTATTATATGGGGATCGTCGGTGGAAGCTACAGTGATTGCAAAGGGCTGGATGTAGTGAAGTACGGCTATTACGAAACCCGCTATGTTGCCAGAGCCGTTGTTAAGAGCCTGTCCCTTCTGTTCCGGGGAAAGCTGGGAATGGACAGTCTTTCCGGACCGGTGGGCATCGCCTCCATGGTAGGTGAGACCTATACGGAAGCCAAGGGATACGGTGTGAAAGTGGTGATCCTCACCATGATGAATTTCATCGTGCTCTTATCCGTAAACCTGGGAGTTATGAATCTGCTTCCGCTGCCTGCACTGGATGGCGGAAGACTGATCTTCCTGATCGTGGAGCTCTTCCGTGGCAAGCCCGTTCCTCCGGAAAAGGAAGGCCTGGTGCACTTCATCGGATTTGTTCTGCTCATGATCCTGGCCGTATTTGTGTTCTACAACGATATTCAGCATGTACTGCACGGATGGGGTTGATGGGAAACACCCATCTATGCTATAAATATACAGGTGTTTTGAAAACACCTAAGGAGGAGTTATGTCTACATCTTTACTGGCACTGGCGATCCTGCCTGTGATCGTTTTGATCTATTATGTTTATCAGGCTGATAAGGTAGAGAAGGAGCCCATGGGGCTTTTGATCAAACTGGTGATTTTAGGCGCTTGTACCTGCCTGTCCGCCCTGATCCTGGAGATCCTGTTCGGCGCGGTTCTGGATGCACTGGTAAGCCCTGCTTCCGAGCTGTACATTCTGCTGGAGAATTTCCTGGTAGTAGCCGTTTCCGAAGAGATCGGCAAGTATTTCGTATTAAAGAAGGTTACCTGGAACAATAAGGAATTCAACTATTGCTTTGATGCTATTGTTTACGCCATCTGCGTAGGCCTTGGCTTTGCACTGTTGGAGAACATCCTGTACGTATCCGACGGCGGCTTCAGCGTAGCCATCAGCCGTGCGCTTCTTGCAATTCCCGGCCATGCTGTGGATGCGGTATTTATGGGTTATTTCTACGGCCTTGCAAAGAAGGCTGCTTACCTTGGCAGATTCGACCGGGCAGAGAGAAACCGCCACCTGGCTTTGTGGGTTCCGGTTCTGATCCATGGTTTCTACGATTACTGCTTATCCACCAGCTACGATCTGGCCATCGTGCTCTTCTTTATCTTCATCGTTGTGATGGATATCTTTGCAATCCGCAGGATCAAGGCTTCTTCCAGAGAAGATTCGCAGGTAGCATAATTTCCGGTGAGTTATTGATCCATAGGATCATCCATAGGGTCATCTATTGGTTTCCGGGGCATTCCCGCTCCGGAAACCTGTTTTTTAGAACGATTTCACTTATATCTGCCGCCGATCTCCGGCATTCTCTAAGGCAGATCCATCAAAGAAAGATAAATGAATATGTGGAACAAAAAAAGCATTGAGGGCTATCACTGCGCCTATGCGTGGGAGAAGGGGAATTCTGCCCTTGGGGAAAAAGAACGTCCAAACGGTGATGCCTGCGGCATGGAAGTCGTGGAAAAAGAAGGACTTTTCCGCGCCCTGGCGGTGGTGAGCGACGGGATCTCCACGCTGGATAACCCGGCGGAAACCGCAGGCTTTGTCGTCACAGAGCTTTCGGACTGGTTTTATGAAACCCTTTTGGGAGGCCCCTTTACAGGAAAACGACTGTATCATCTGGGCCATCAGAAGCTGTATGAGATCTGTCACAGCCTTCGGGAAAAGGCAGAGCAAAAGATGGTGGTAAAAGGTTACGGCTGCAGCGCAAGCTTTGTCCTTTTGGAGGGGGCGCATTTCGTGGCTTTTTCCAGCGGGATCACAAGGATCTATGTCATCTCACGGGACGGAGGAGTCAAAAGACTTTCCCACGACGATGCCCGGGGGAAAAAGCAGCTGAAAGCCTGTATCGGCAGTTTCGGCTATCAAGAGGCAGAATTTATAAAGGGAAAACTGAAAAAAGGGGAAGCACTTCTGGTATGCAGCAGCGGCTTTTCCGGGGCAAAGGATCTCGGGATCCTGGGAGCGGGCAAGGTGTATACAGAAGAAATGGCCGAAAGGCGCCTTCGGGAGCTGGCCAAAAAACAGATCCGGGAAAACGGAGGAGAAGATGCTACGGCGGTATGGATCCGGCCGGTATCTTTTCAGGAGGAAAAACAGGATGTTGGAACAATATGAACTGGAAGGGCAGATAGGAGAAGGCGGCTTCTCCAGGGTATATGTCGGAAGGCACCTTCTCTTACAGAGAAAAGCGGCCATCAAGGTCATTCCCTGTAAATATCTGGACGTGGCAAGAAAGGAGGCGCAGTTTTATGCCCGGCGGGTATCGGATGCCCTGCCGCTTTTGTACGATGTTTTTTTGCAGGAAGGAAACGTCTTTCTGGTCCAGGAATATGTGGAGGGCAAAAGCTTAAAACTGCTGATCCGGGAGGGCATGTCCCTGTCTTTCGTCCGGGAGGTTTCGCTGCAGATCGCCGTTTTTTTAAAGCAGCTCCACGGACATGTGCCGCCGATTGCCTATCTGGACCTGAAACCGGAAAACCTGATCCTGGAACCGGGGGGAAGATTGCGGGTTCTGGATATGGGGACAGCGGTTTTCATCGGAGGGGAGCAGAGCGGATGCTTTGCAGGGACGAACGGGTATGCACCGGCTGCCCAGAAGCTGGGAAAACGGCCGGAGGTATCCTGGGATCTGTATGCATTTGCAGTCCTTTTAAGGGAGATGCTGACCGGTGACAGAAGGGAGAGTATCCCCGCAGATGATCCGGCAAATGCTGTGGCAAATGGTTCGGCAAATGCCTTGGCAGAAGGTTCGGTATATGCCCCGGAAGTTATTCCACGGGAATATCAAAATCTGATGAAACAATGTAAGAGTGGGGTACTGACGGATGGGGCATCCCTCCTCAGTGCTCTTCAGGCCATGGAAAAAGATCCGGCATATTCTATCATAAAATCATTCAGGTGTTGTGAGTTTCCACGAAACTTATTATAATAGATATGAGGATCGTTTCGCTTCGGTGTACCGATTGTCCGGATGCCAGAAATACAGAATGGTAAATTAGTCACAATAATTTCTTTTATCATTCAAATCATCATATCCTCATCATCTTTGCTTTTTCTTGCAAATAGCGAAAATAATCCCTGTACACATCCTGGTAAAAGCATTATAATCATAAAACAGTTGTTTTTATATCAGAAGGGGTAGTGCCAAATTATCATACAAACCATCAAATTTGAGAAAAGCTGTTGTATATGTGATTCAACATTGCTATAGTTAAGTCTACAGAGGGCATTGATTTGCTGAATTATGCCGTTTGATATGTAGAGAGGATTTTTTTATAAAATGAAAAAGAAAGGACTAAAGCATGCCAATATTATACGGGCTATGAGCCTCGGCCTGACCGCGGTCATTTCCATGACCCCAATGGTTACCTTTGCGGCTGAGGACGGTACCGGTGTGCCTACAGTCCCGGATCCTATAGATGATGATCACATCTCCCAGGAGAAGACCGTTACCAATGAGGAAGTTGCCCAAAATGCCCGGCAGAAGGTAGTATCTGCCATCGACCTTGGGGATACGGCGAAAGAGTCTGCGGAACAGCTGGATATCAGTATCGATCAGGCTACTGCAGATCTGCAGGCCGGCGTATCTGATTATGAAGAGTATGTCCTGACGGATCTGGGAGAAGCGAAGGATGCGCTGATCGTTACGGAGGAGGCATCCGGACTCTTTGAGGAGAAGATCACTGCTTCCGGAGATGCTGTGTCCGATGCCCTTACTGCTTTACTGGAAGCAGATCAGGCTTCTGCAGAGGCATCTTCCCATAATCTTGCGGCCCAGAAGGCAGCCGATCAGGCAGGGGAGAGCAGGACCAGCGCGGAAGCTGCAGGCTTTGAAGCGGTTGCTGTTGAAGCGGCTAAAAATGCGGATGCTGCTGCGACCCTGGCAGAAAATAAGGTTCAGAAAGCAGATCAGGATCTGCAGGTTGCAGACCAGGCATACCAAAATGCCAAGCAGCAGGCAGAAAGAGCGGAACAGAAAGCCAATGCCGCCCAAGAGGAGCTGGAGGAAGCAACTGCCAATGCAGAGATGGCCAGACAGAAGGCAGAAGCTCTTGAAACAGCTTTGACACAGGCCAAAGAGGCACTGGAAAGCGCAAAGACCTCTTCCCAGAGTGAGTATGAGACGGCCCTGGGAACCTATAATTCCACAAAAGAAGCCTGGGAACAGGCAGTAGATGATAAACTGGATGCCCTTCAGAAAGAGAAGGCAGCCAAGGAAAAACTGCAGATCTCACTGGATGAAGCCGCTGATGCGGCAAAGACGGTTGCGGAAACCTATGAGGGTGCCTACAACACGGCGCAGCAGACCACGAACCTTTCCCTGCAGGAGTTAACTGCAGCGAAGACGGCCAGAGAGCAGTTAAATCGAGATACATTGGAAGCAGAGAACACCCTGCGAAATGCTTCGGCTTCCGCAGCGGAAAAGGAGAGCGCTGCCAGAGAGATCCTGGCCAGTGCATTGGGCAGTGACAGAACGTTTACCTATGATGCAGCCACCGGCCGCTTTACCACCGGAGAGGGTGAACAGACCCGGATCTTTACCATTACCGTAAAGGAACAGGGTGCCGTACAGGTAGATGAGATCACCACCGGCGCCGCAGAACCGGTAAAAGTAGCAGAACAGACCTTTACCGATGGAAGCAGCGCGATTTCCTTTGCAGAGCAGTATGCACAGCAGGGCTATGCCGTAACCTACAGTCCGATCGGATGCGGTCAGATGACGATCCGCGCCTATGAGAAGGAAACAAGGATCCTGTCCTATACGGATAATTATTGGGGCTATGTAAACAGCCTTGGTACTGACTTTGTAGGAACATACGGCACATTTGCCTACCGGGACAATCACGGCTCAGTGCATGAAGTCTTTACGGAAGTGCAGCATTATGGCCATGACAGGGGCCATGAATATAATCTTGCGTATTATTACCTGGACGCAAATGGTAATAAGGTCGTATTAAATAACGGCCAGGCCAAGAAGGTTTACGGAGCGTATCGTGTAGAGAGTATCGCACGGCGGGAAGGCGAGAAGGCCGTTTCGGTCAAGACGCTGGAGAACCGTACCCAGGCGATCGCGGATGCGGATGACCTGATCACGAAAAAGCAGGGTATTTACGATCAGGCCGTGATCAATGAAGGCCTCTCCAAGACCCAGGCAGAGTCTTCGCAGTCTGAATTTGAAGAAGCGGAGCGTCAATCCGGCGCCATGAAGTCCACGATCAACGGTCTGGCACAGGATATTCTGGACTGGCAGTCCATGAAGGATCCGTCCACCGGAACCCTTTCCTGTGATCTGGCAGAATATCAGGCCTATATCAATGCCATCCGGGATCTGTCCGGAAAAGAGAGCGCAAGGGATGCAGCAAAGAACGCATACGATGAAACCTATGCGGAATATGCAGCTAAAGCCCTGAATGCTTCCAGTCTTCTGCAGCAGGTGGAAACTGCAAAGGCAGAAGTAGAAGCGGCAGGACACCTTGTAGCAGAACTCCAGGATCTGCTGGATCTGGATTCCAGAGCCTTTGGTGTAAATCGGGCAGAACTTCTCATTGCACAGTCCAATCTGGAGAGTGCCCGTGAGAAATATCAGCTTTCTCTGGAAAAGGCATTACAGGCAAGAGAAGAAGCGCAGGATGCTTTTGCTGCAGTGCAGTTGGCATCTGCCAGAGTAAAGGCGCTTCAGATGCAGGAAGGAAACACAGGAAGCAACACGCCTGTGGAAAATACACCTTCTACTACCTATAGGGCAGCTGCTATGGAGACCAGACCGGTGCTGACGGTGGAATTGGATCTTCCGGAGGATCCGGAAGTTCTGGGTGTGACCAGAGAGGAAGTGGCGGCAAAGATCGATGGCGAAAAAGTTGCTCTGGAAACGGAGACGACAGAAGACCTTCCTTCTGAAACAAAGACAGAGGATGTGGCAGAGATCGTTCCCGAAGACATTCCTCCGGTGAACATCGATGACGAGGAAACCCCGAAAGCGGACCGTATCCTGGATGTCCTGACAGATGAAACGACGCAGACCACCTTCAGTTTCCTGATCGGTCTGGCAACGGCCATCAGCGGAGCCGTGATCGGATTCTTCTTCCTGCTGTTTGGTAAAAAGAATGGGGCAGGAGCCGAAGAACCGGGTATTTCCGCGGAGGATTTCAAAGAACCGAAGGAATAGTTCATCCGGTTTTGACCTGATCGGCCTGGTGTGCTAATATAAGTAGCGGGTTCCGATGATGTGAATCTTCGGAACCCTTTCTTTTTGTCCGAATGACCTGCAAACAGGACATTTTGTACCTTGATAATTTCATAGACAAAACATGACAGTACGCAGATCTTCTCACAAGCGCCAAGCACCATTTCGGATGGTTAACGAGGTGGAGGGTGATCGAAATATTCGGCGGATGCCCTTCCGTGCCGGTTCGGCGCGTATGTACCGGTAAATATGCGGGTAACTGCAAAACAGATTCGGTATAACGGACCAGATTTAAGACTTTTTCGTCTGCACTGCAGACTGCTATAGAAAGGTGAGAAGTATATGTGTGGAATTATTGGTTATGTAGGCAGTCAGGATGCGAAGGATATCCTTTTGGATTCCCTGGAGCTGCTGGAGTATCGTGGATATGACAGCGCAGGGATCGCCCTTGCAGATCCTGAAGGCGTACATGTGTATAAACGTGCAGGTCGGGTACAGGACCTGCGGGAACTCTGCAAGGAAGGCGTTCCCGCCAGTACCTGTGGCATCGGCCATACCCGCTGGGCAACCCATGGCGGTGTAAGTGATCGCAATGCCCATCCCCATCAGAAGGGACAGGTCGCACTGGTACACAACGGCATTATTGAAAACTATCGGGATCTGATCCGGAAATTCAATCTGGAAGATCAACTGGTATCCGAAACCGATACCGAGGTAGTGGCAGCCGTACTCGATCATTATTACCGGAAGGTCCAGGACCCTGCGGAAGCCATCCGCAGAACCGTTCTTCAGCTTAAGGGAACCTTCGCGCTGGTAGTGATCTTTGATGATAAAAAGGATGAGATTTATTGCGTCCGCAACGTCAGTCCCATTGTCATGACGACCTTTGACGGCAACATCATGCTGGCGTCCGATGTAACGGCTCTCGGCGGATATACCAACCGCTACTTTGTATTACCGGAGCTGTGCATCGCAACCTGCGCAGGCGGAGAGATCAGCCTGACAGACCTGGCCGGCGAAAAGGAAGTGGAGCCGGAATACATTACCGTTGACTGGGAACTGAATCGGGCCGGAAAGAACGGATATCCCTTCTACATGGAGAAGGAGATCATGGAACAGCCCGAAGCGATCGCAAAGACCGTAGAGCCCCATATGACCGACGGTTTATCAGACTTTACCGCAGAAGGGATCCCCGATGAGATCTTCACCGGGTGTGACCGTGTTTGTATCATTGCCTGCGGTACCGCTATGCATGCGGGTCTGGTGGCCCAGGCGCTGGTGCAGTCCATCCTCCGGATGCATATCGATGTAGAGTATGCCTCCGAATTTATGTATTCCAATCCCGTGCTGGATGAGAAGACCCTTGTGATCGCCATCTCCCAGTCCGGTGAAACCATTGATACCCTGTCAGCCCTTCGCTATGCCCGCAGCAATGGGGCAAAGAGCATCGCCATCGTTAATGTGCGAGGCTCCTCCATTGCCCAGGAGAGTGACTATGTGATCTACACCAATGCAGGACCGGAGATCGCTGTGGCCAGTACCAAAGCGTACACCACGCAGTTGTCCATCCTGTATCTGATCGTGGCCCGTATGGCCCGTCTGAAGGGGATCTATACCCCGGAAGAGACCAGAGCGTTCCTCAGCAACCTGACCAAGGTGCCGGAGGTGATGAAACAGGTTCTGGATAAGAAGGTGGAGATCCACAAGATCGCCCGCAAGATCTTAAATGCGAAAAACGTGTTTATGATCGGCAGAGGTTTGGACTATTCCATTTTGCTGGAAGGCTCCTTAAAGCTGAAGGAAGTATCGTATATACACTGTGAAGCCTATGCTTCCGGTGAGTTAAAGCATGGAACCATTGCACTCATTACCGAGGAAACACCGGTAGTGGCTGTGGTTACACAGGAAAAGATCTTTGCGAAAGAACTGTCGAATGTAAAGGAAGTACGCAGCCGTGGTGCAAGTGTGATCCTCTTTGTAAAGGAGTCCCTTGCGTCCCAGATTCCTGAAGATGAGCAGGAGAATATATTTGTGCTTCCCGATATGGCGGATGCCTTTATGGTCATGCCCGCCAGTGTGGCATTGCAACTCCTTGCTTACTATGTATCCCAGGATAAGGGCTTTGATGTGGATAAGCCGAGAAACCTGGCAAAAGTAGTAACGGTAGAGTAAGCGTGCTGTTTTGTCTGGGAGATCAAGGAATGATCCGACAAGCAGATCAGAAGGATAAAGAGAAACTGGAGAGGATCTGGGAAGAGGTACTGGATCGAGATGACCTTTTCCTGGATCCTCGTGTTTTGGAAGCCCTGGATGCAGGGCACATATGGATTGATGAAGAAGAAGGAGACATGGTTGCAACACTGACCATGTCTCCTTATGATGCCGTAATATCCGGCAAAGAGGTAAGGGGCTGTTACTTAAGCTGCCTGGCAACTATGGAGGACTACCGCTGTAGAGGCATTATGGGAAGGCTCCTTAAGACGGCGGAAGACTATGCCAGAGCCAGCGGCCTGGAGGCGCTGTTTCTCATACCGGCAGAGGATAGTCTGATCCCCTATTATGAGAAAAAGGGATTTGACCGGAAGTATTATTACGACAGTGTTATGGTTGAAAAGCGGGCGCTGGAAAAATATGTTGCCGGATCCGAACAGGTATCCGGGAAAGAAAAACGGTCCGGCGCAGAGAAGAAGAGACTGCCGGAAGTGACCTGCTCTCTGGAAGAACTCTCCATGGATGAGATCTGGGAATTCTATTATGTGGGAAGCAGGCAGGCAAAAGAGGACCACCTGATGTATACCCGTGCCCAGCTGGAAAGGGAGATACAAGGGTTTCTGGAAGAAGATTTTCACATCTATGCCCTGAAAAGAGATGACCTGAATGTTGGTTATATGCTGTGCGGAACGGTCTATGCCCAGAATCGGCCCAGTAGCCTGTTGGTGGTGCCTCAGGCCCTGATCCATCCGGATTATCTGGATGACTGGTACCGGTGCCTTACCACATTCCAGTTTGACCAATTACTGCTGCAAAATCCCATGGGAGATCTGCCCGGGGAATATACCCGGGAACTGCTGGCACTGGGGAAGATTTTGTAAGTCGAGCGGACCGTTGAAAGGATTCAATCTGTAGGAAAGGCCCTTGAAACAGATCCAGATGGTCCGGTCCTCGTGTTAGAAGAAAGAAATCATAGAAGGAATGAATATGTCATTAGGAACCCTGCAATCCTCAGAAATCTCAATAGAAGCCTACGAAGCGCTGCGTCCGGAAGAATATCTCCTGGTGGATATCCGGGAAGCGTCTGCAACCGATTACGGCATGCTGCCCGGTGCGGTACATATGCCCGCAGCCACCATGTCATGGGAAAGTGCGGAACTTCCCAAGGATAAGAAGGTGATCCTGTACTGCGAAAAAGGGATCATCAGCAAAGAGATCGCAGAGAACCTGCAGGAGAAGGGCTATGATGCCTACAGTCTGGAAGGCGGCTACGTAGACTGGCTCCTTAAAAAGATCCATCGGGAAGAGGAAGCAGAGAAGAAAGCCCTGGAAGAGAGCACGGTATCCGGAGACGGGAAAAAGCCGGTCACCAGACAAAAGGCGATAGAAAAAAGCATCACCCACAAGTTCCATAAAGAGATCTACGCCCGCTTTACCAAGGCTGTAAAGATCTACGAACTGGTAAAACCGGGAGACAAGATCGCGGTATGTATTTCCGGTGGTAAGGATTCCATGCTGATGGCAAAGCTGTTCCAGGCATTGCACCAGTATCCGGAAGTGCCCTTTGATCTGGAATTTCTGGTAATGGACCCCGGCTACAGCAAGGCTAACCGGGAGATCATCGAGCAGAATGCGAAGCTGATGGGGATCCCCATTCATATCTTTGAGTCGGATATTTTTGATGCGGTCTACACCGTGGATAAGAATCCCTGCTATCTGTGCGCCAGGATGCGGAGAGGGCATCTCTACTCCTATGCAAAGGAATTGGGATGCAACAAGATCGCCTTAGGTCATCACTATGATGATGTAATCGAGACCATCCTCATGGGCATGCTCTACGGCGCCCAGTGTCAGACCATGATGCCAAAACTCCATTCCACCAACTTTGAGGGAATGGAACTGATCCGGCCTATGTATCTGATCCGGGAGGATGATATCAAACGCTGGAGAGATTACAATGATCTGCACTTTATCCAGTGTGCCTGTCATTTCACCGATACCTGCACCACCTGCGCCCAGGATGGCCGCACGGTATCCAAGCGGATGGAGATCAAGAACCTCATCGCGGAGATGAAGAAGGTCAATCCTTCCGTGGAATTTAACATCTTTAAGAGTGTGGAGAATGTCAACTTAAACACCGTGATCGCCTATAAGGACAAAGAAGGTAAGCATCATTTCCTGGATCACTACGATGATGTGAGAGAATAAAGATCCGAACAATAAAAAGGCTTCCGAATGAACTTCGGAAGCCTTGGTCTTTGCATGCAAACAGTAAGATCAGATGCTGGTATCAAACAGCCCGCTGGCAGCAGCATTCTTGGCTGCGACACCGGTAGGAGTGTAAGAGGAAGCCAGTTTGGAAACCGCACTTTCTTCTTCCTTGGCTGTCTTTGCAGAAGCAGTTTTGGAAGTGTCGGTCTTTGACGCCTCTGTGGTTTCTGCCTCGGTCTTGGTTGTATCCTTCGTGGATGTATTGGACTTGGTTGTCTTTGCCTTGGTTGCAACCTCACCGTAATAAGCCTTCATCAGCTTGCCATAGCTTCCGGTCTTGATGGAAGAATAGTCAGACAGAAGAGAGCTTAAGGAGCTTACATTTGCATTGATCCCGTTCTTGTATCCCGGCAGGGAAGAGAACAGGGTTGAATAATTGGTTCGGTTCGGAATATGGATTGACATACGATCCCCTCCTTTTCCTAAATGTAGCACATATACTCATTTCTATCAAGAATATCGGCCTGTTTGGACGTTTACTTTAGACTTATGATTTGCTTTTTCAAAGATTGACAAACATTTTTACCCCACCTACAATGATTCATGTGTGAAGTGAGGGAGATTTTGAAGGGATCATCCATAAAGGATTATTGAACTGAATGAACAAGAAGATTGATCGATTCGCCCTCGTTACCAGGAACAATCCCAAGGTAACTACGATGGATGTGACCAGCCCGTTTACGGTAGGCAATGGAGAGATTGCCTTTACCGCGGACGTGACCGGGTTGCAGACCTGTTATGAGCATTATCTGAAGGCCCACATGCCGCTGTGCACGCAGTCCCAGTGGGGATGGCATACCACGCCGGTTTCCAGGGCCAAGCATTCCTATTCGCCCAATGAAGTCTACAAAACCGAATATCGCTACATAAACCGCAAGGTTTTTTATCCTGTGGAACGCATGGAGGGAAACGAAGAAGTCTATGACTGGCTTCGCGTCAATCCTCATCGCCAGAACCTGATCCGTGTGGCGCTGGTGGAGATTCCCTATCGCATGGAAGATGTGGATAAGAATCATCCCTATAAGGAGATCGCACCGGGCAGGATCAGCGGGATCGATCAGCAGCTCCATATGGAGACGGGTATCCTGGATAGCCGTTTTCTGGTAGATGACCATGCTTTCCGTGTGGAAACGGCCTGTGCGGGCAGCGAAGATGCCTTTGCTTTCGGCGTAGCCGGGAAGGGGATCACTGAGCGGAAGTTTGCGATCCTGCTGGCGTTTCCCTATGGCAGTCCGGATATTTCCGCATCGGATTGGGAGAACGCAGGCGCCCATACCACGGATTATGATCCGGCGACCAAGACCTTTTGCTGTTACCTGGATCTGGACAGTTATTATGTAACCTTAAACGGGGACGTGCGGGTAAAACAGGTGGCACCGCATGCGTTCCTGTTAGTGCCCGGTTACGGACAAAGACCCAGTGCCCTTACCTTTACCCTGACCTTTGACTATATGGTGCCGGTACAGAATCCCGGGGATTATCCCACCGTCATGAACAAGTCGGTGGCTTTCTGGAAGCAGTTCTGGGAGGAGACCGGTGTTATTGATTTTTCTCAATGCAGTGATGAGCGGGCAAGGGAACTGGAACGCAGGGTAGTGCTCAGCGAATATCTGATGATGGTGAATTCCAGCGGTTCCATGCCACCCCAGGAAACGGGCCTTACCTGTAACAGCTGGTACGGAAAGTTCCATCTGGAGATGCACTTTTGGCATGAAGCGTGGCTTCCGCTGTTTGGCCGTTCCGATCTGTTGGAAAAATCCCTGACCTGGTATAAGAGGAGATTGCCCCAGGCTAGAGACAATGCGGCGAAAAATGGTTTTCAGGGAGCACGGTGGCCTAAGATGGTGGGTCCTTCCGGCGTAGATTCCCCGTCTGTGATCGCACCGCTTCTGATCTGGCAGCAGCCCCATATCATCTATATGTTGGAGCTGGCCTATCGTTGCCATTGGGCAAAGGCCGATGCACCCTATGCCTTTTTATCGGATTATTATCCCCTGGTAAAGGAAACGGCGGATTTCATGGCGGATTATGCCAACAAGGATCATAAGGGCCTGTATGAGCTTAACAGCCCCCTTATTCCCGTGCAGGAGTGCCACAAGCCGGAGATCACCAAGAACCCGGCCTTTGAAGTGGAGTATTGGGTATTTGGTCTGCAGATCGCCATCGAGTGGGCAGAGCGCCTGCACAAGGAGATCCCTGCAGTTTGGAAGGACGTGGCAGAGCAGATGATCCCTGCGCCTATCAGCGAGGGACGTTATATTGCCCATTCTGCAGCTCCGGATACCTTTGAAAACTTTGCCAAGGACCATCCGTCCATGCTGATGACATACGGTGTGATCCGTACCGGCCGTATCGACCCGGAGATCATGGAAGCGACGCTGGATAAAGTGCTGGAGTGTTGGGATGAAAAACAGCTGTGGGGCTGGGACTTCGCCGTTATGGCGATGACAGCGGTTTTGCTTGGCAAGCGGGATCTGGCCATTGACCTGCTCCTTAAGGATACCTGCAAAAACCGGTATGTGGTAAGCGGCAATAACCGCCAGGAGAGTAGAGATGATCTGCCCCTGTATCTGCCCGGAAACGGCTCACTTCTCCTTGCCATGGCCTTGATGTGCGCGGGCTATGACAGCAGTAAGGAAACGCTGCCCGGATTTCCGGATGATGGGAAGTGGAAGGTGCGCTTTGAAGGCATCGAGAAACTGCCGTATTAAGCCACTGCAGGCTTTTTAGAAAAATGTGCTTTCATGCTTGACGAATGAAAATCAAGATGATAAGATACCATTTGTGACATCGAAGCGGTATCACTGCGCGGAAGTGTTGGAATTGGCAGACAAGCAAGACTAAGGATCTTGTGGTAGCAATACCGTGTGGGTTCAAGTCCCATCTTCCGCACTACATGAAGACTAAGCAAGAAATGCTTAGTCTTTTTTTGTTATACTTATATATGCACTGATAGCTTATAGATAAATTTCCTTTGTAGCACAAAAAGTGCGTAATGCTAATTAAGCAAAAAAGTATCAAAGAAGGACAAGATAATCCAATCGGAATCAAAATCGGAGAATATGACGCTATGATCGAGTACACGCTAATAGAAAACAAGTTGGAAGCCAAGGATTTTATTAAACTCAAGGTTGCGGCTGGCTTTAGAGAGCGGCCGGTAGAGTTTGTAGAAGCTGCTCTCAGGAATAATCTTTATGATGTAGTTGCGTTGGTAAATAACGATGTGGTCGGTATGGGACGCCTTGTCGGTGATGGCGTTATGTACTGGTATCTGCAGGAAATAGTGGTTCTGCCTGAATATCAGGGTAATGGCATTGGAACTGCCATAGTAAATAAACTATTGAATTACATACAGGAACATACCCCTGAAGGAAATTTTACCAGTGTAGGACTTACAGCCGCAGAAGGAAAAGAAGGGTTTTATGAGCGGTTTGGTTTTGCTAAAAGCCGTGGAATGACAAAATACATAGATAAACGCGAGTCACCCCCCTCTACCAACTGACTTGAATAAATCTAACCACAAAGGAAAGGAAGCGATTATGAAATACTCATACAAAGAAATGCCTGAACAGATGAAAGGAACATACGGGGATTTTTCCCGTAACTTCGGCTTTTCATGGAAAGAGTTCGTGATGACCATACCCTCTCCGATGTTTCTTGTTACAACTTATAAATCAAACGGCAAACCCAATGCCTGTATGCAGTCCTGGGCGACTTTTACCAGTGCGGATCACGGTAACGGCTTTTATGCC
>JAILDL010000139.1 GCA_024689465.1 Lachnospiraceae bacterium | reverse complement strand
GGTATCGTCCAGCAGTTTTTCTGCTTCCTTTACCCGATTATTCTGTTTGGTCACATCGATCATCTGCGTGGCTTTATCGTTAATATCTTTGGTAGCCTGTGAAATCGTATCTGTAATCTGATCCAATAATCCCATCGTTGTATGCTCCTTCCGAAAATGTAACCCACTTAGATATTTTACCTTAAATGTAAGAGGCTAGCAAGAAAGGAATCCCGCAGAAAATCCCTTTTCAGCCTGAAAAGTAAAAGGACCGGTCCCGTTATACGGGATCGGTCCAAAACAGTTCGTCCAAAGTTTTATCCAGTGCATAGCAGATGCTCAGGCACAGATTGATGGTCGGGTTATAGTCTCCCTTTTCGATGGCACTGATGGTCTGCCGTGATACATTGCACAGCTTAGCCAGTTCATCCTGAGAAAGGTCCTTTGCGGCACGAGCTGCCTTAAGTCGAAGATTCTTCATAGGCTCAGTCCTCCTCTTCCCGCTTGTTCACCAGCATCTTAAGACCGCCAACAATGGCCAGGATCACGAAAATGACAGCCAGGGACAGGTTGATAAACGGTGTCTGCAACAGACCCTCCGATATCATGCCCCCTCTTGCAATCGCGCTGATCCCCACAAACAGATTGAAAAGCGCAATGATCACCATAGCAGGCAGAAAGCGACTCATCTTTGTATTAAGACCGACATAGGCATCCTTCCAGATGGACGTACAAGCCTGTACCGTAAGGCCACACAGAAAGATCAGCATGTAGATCAGATTCTGTTCCATGGGAAGACGGATGTCAAACAAGTCTAATACGATGACAAGCGCCAGACAGCCGGTCATGGTGTAGAAGCCATACTTGTATGCAACGCCTCTTGCTCTTTGCTGCATCTCATCATACTGGGCAAAGCGCCCGTCAGTACTAATGCTTTTTACGATCACGATGCCGATGATCAGTCCGATCAGAGCGGCAAGTACGATTATGGTTCCGAACATTCCATTCATTTATTACTCCTCCTGCATCCCTCATTCAATTTTTTTGATGATAAGTTGACGATAAGCATTTCCGGAAGCTTATGAGATGATCATAATCGTCTATATGAATTTTGTCAAGTATGTTTTACATTTTTCCATTCGCATTCCTGTCCCCAGAAATGTCTGTACGATTCAAAAGGCCTGTAAATACTGGATAAAAGCAAGATTCTTTCCATCCATTTCCCTGTTTGAAAAAGAGTTCAACAATAAATTGACAGAAAAGCGCGATAAACGTTATAATTTTAACGAAGTGTTTCACACTATCACATCTTAGGAGGTATTTTTCTATGCAACGTTTTACAAATCCCAGAGACCTGTATCATGGGAAAGGGGCACTGGAAGCACTGAAGGGGTTAGAAGGAAAAAGAGCTGTGATCTGTGTAGGTGGCGGTTCCATGAAGCGTTTTGGTTTTCTGGACCGTGCCAAAGGCTATCTGGAAGAAGCCGGCATGGAAGTAAAGATCTTTGAAGGCATCGAGCCCGATCCTTCCGTTGACACGGTTATGAAGGGGGCGGCATTCATGCAGGAATTTGAGCCTGACTGGATCGTAGCCATCGGTGGCGGTTCTCCCATCGATGCAGCAAAGGCTATGTGGATCAAATATGAGTATCCCGACACAACCTTTGAAGACATGTGCAAGGTATTCGGTCTTCCGAAGCTTCGTACAAAGGCTCACTTCTGTGCAGTTTCCTCTACTTCCGGTACTGCTACCGAAGTAACCGCATTCTCCATCATCACTGACTACAATAAGGGTATCAAATACCCCATCGCTGACTTCGAGATCACTCCCGATGTAGCCATCGTCGATCCCGAGCTGGCAGAGACTATGCCGAAGAAGCTGGTTGCTCACACCGGTATGGATGCTCTGACCCATGCCATCGAAGCATACGTTTCCACCGTACACAGCGACTTTACCGATGCTCCCGCTATCCGCGCCATCGAGATGATCCAGAGAGATCTGGTAAACTCTTATAACGAGGATATGACCGCCCGCGACAACATGCACTCCGCACAGTGTCTGGCAGGTATCGCATTCTCCTCCGGTCTGCTGGGTATCGTTCACTCCATGGCACACAAGACCGGTGCTGTATTTGCCGATCACGGTGCACACATCATCCACGGTGCCGCAAACGCTATGTACCTGCCCAAGGTTATCGCTTTCAACGCCAAGAATCAGGAAGCTAAGGAAAGATACGCTGTGATCGCTGATTACATGCACTTAGAAGGCTCTACTGCTGACGAGAAGGTTGCTGCTCTCATCAAGTACATCCGCGGCCTCAACGATCAGCTGAACATCCCTCACTGCATCGGCCACTACGGCGCAGACAGCTATCCCTGCGAGCAGGGCTTCGTTCCCGAGAGCGTATTCCTGGAGAGACTCCACGACATCGCTGCAAACGCGATCCTGGATGCCTGTACAGGATCCAATCCCAGACAGCCCAGCCAGGAAGAGATGGAAAAGCTGCTTAAGTGCTGCTACTACGATACCGAAGTGGATTTCTGATGTAGCGTAAAGCGAAGATTCTTTATGGCATAAAAGAAGCGCCGGATACAAAACCTCTCTCGAGGGAATGATCTGGCGCTTTTTTCTATGCCGGCATGCGTGTTTTCACGCTTATTTCATTATTTGGAAAAGAATTCGTTAGCTTTCTTGATCTGCCAGAAATAGCTGACGTAGTAAACCACTGCCCCAATGATATAAGGGATCGTAACGGAAACAAACATGTCCCTGTAAGCGCTGGGGGCCTGATCCGTAAAATGCCCCATGATCCGGATGCATAAAAAGACAAATCCGATCAATGCAATGTATTGCCCGATCATCACCGGAATAAAGGGAAACCGCTGTAGGTAATAATGGAGCGACAAAACAAAGGTTGCCAGCACCGATATCCCCAGACAGGTAAAGATGTTCTCCGTGTAATACCGGTCCACAAATCCGGTGCTCTTTTCAAGCAGGAGCTTCCCACACACGATCAGGGTAAAGCTGATGCATACGATCGAGATAAAGTTCTTTCGGTTAATGAGTTTCATGCTTCTTCCTCCCCTGTAAGGTTTTCAAAGCCTCATAGAATTCTGTCCGATAGCCTCTGTTCATCACAAGGCACTCATCGTTCTTAAGGTATATCCGGGTTCGCATGTTCAGGTCCCCCTGCAGTTTTTTGATCTGATAGAGATTCACGATGCCGGACTTGCTGATCCGTACGAACCCTACATCCTTATGATCCTCTATAATGCTCTGCAGGGTCTCTTTTACTTCCATGCAGGTATCCTGGGTGTAGGCAAAGGTCTTCCGGTCCACCGTCTCAAAATAGAATATGGCGGAAAGAGGATAGGTAAGCCTCTTTCCGTCCACACATCCTTCTATGTATTTCAGAGACGGCCGAAGCCTATCCAGGATCGCAGCCGTTTCGCTGTCCATCTCGCCGTAATGCAGTTCCAGATAATTTTCTTCCAGATTCTCTTCTCTGGTTTTCAGCAGTTTCATTACTTCCCCTTATAAAATAAACATGATACAGAGGAACAGGTAAGAAAGCTTGAGGTTTCTTCTGGTAAGAAGATACGCACCGCCAAATACAAAGCCACCGATCGCAGTATAGATCCCTGTTACGAGGGAGCCCTTGGAAAGCCAGTGACCAAGTCCCCAGGTCAGTGCCACCACGATTCCTCCAAAGGGAATCTTATCATTTTTAAACCACTTTTCAAATGCATACTGGCCAAAAACAATGATCAGAAGCACCAGAAAAACTTCCGCAAAATAGTACAGATACTGGAAGGTAAAAAGAAGGGGCCCTCTTCTGCTGAACTCTGTAAGAAGCTTGCTGCCGCTCCAATCGATCCAGGTAGAGATCAGGCAAAGGATCGTTCCAATCAGGAGGAGGATCCACTGGGTAAGAGACATTTCTCTTGCCCCCTGCAGAAGACTGCTTTCCTTCCACCGACGGATGAGGTCGACTTCCGATTTCCGTGCACAGTCTTTTATAACAGCCATTCCGCCGAGAACCCAAAGGGTAATGGTCAAAACCCAGTGTACGATCTTCTGCCACGGAGCAAAGCCGGACATTTCACAACCGTAAAGATAAGGCTCGATCACATAGGCCAGTAATAATTCAAAACCGATTACTCCAAATGCCTCTAAGGAGTAACAGAAATAATCAAGCCCCTGTAAAAATCGGTTTTTGTCTTTTGTAAGTGTCATGGTTTTCATGTAAAAAAGCTCCTTTTCAGTAGTTGTTTTCTCTTGATAAACATACCTTACTGATTCAGGAGCCTTGTTACAATATTTCCTGTATTAAGTTGCGATCAGCCATGCGTAAGTTGCAAAAATCACTTTAAAAAGGCTGCTGTTTTCTCCATCACATCCTGCAGGATACGGATATTTTTAAGGATATCCTCACACTCCAGGGAATGGTTACAGGCTTCATACGAATGCAGCTTGATCCCCTGCTCTGCGGCCATCTGCTTCACCTTTGCAACGTCCGACCAGGGATCTGCATCTCCGATAAAGGCCAGTACATCCTTGGAGCCCTTGGAAAAAGTAGCTTCCACAGGGGTATACCAGATCTGCCTTGCAGGAACATCGTACTGTTTTACATAAGCCGATTCCACCGCCGTTCCGATGCTCTTGCCGATAAACACCACATCTTCGTAGCGGGAATAATCCTCGGATTTCAGATATTCCCTGGTCTGGGCAAACGCCAGATCAAAAGCTGCGATCATCTTCTCCCGATTGCCTTTCACCTTTTCCGGCAGATCATGGTATTCCACAAAGATCACCTTATAGCCCAGTTTTTCCGCCAGCTTGGCTGCATAGTACAGCAGCGGTTTGTCCTTATGATAGCCGATCCCGGGCAGGATCACCGCCAGTTTTTTCTCATTCATGTATAGAACATCCTATTCTGCAAAAGTTTCGTCCGCTTCTACGCCTCGTTTACCAGTTTCCCCGTCATATGTTCCGGGATCAGTTCCAGACAGCATACTCTGGAAAAAGCACTTTCCATCTCTTTTTTCAGATATGCCTCGTCATCCGTAAACTTACGGGTAAGCTCTGTACAGATTTCCCGCATCTTCTCTTCGTCTTCCACAATGCGGAGTCTGCCGAAGATGATCACACTGTTGATATTCAGGGACCAATCCCCATCTTTGCGATATCCCTCATCGAAAACGCAGTAGCTTACTTTATCGCAGTTTGCAATGGCATCCAGTTTATGTCCTTCTTTGGCTCCGTGAAAATATAAATGACCATCTGCCTCGCAGTACCAGTGGTTCATGGGCATTCCGTATGGATATCCCTCATCGCCCAGAACCGATAACACGCCTCTCGGAACTTCCTGAATAACACGCAGGCACTCCTCTTCAGGGATCTGCTGTTTAAAACGTCTCATCTTACGAAACATATCGATTCTCCTCTAATAGCTCCTATTCATATGGATTCCTCCGCATCCATTATAGCAGAGATTATTACGAAAACCGCATTTATATCAGTTCCACGGTCTTACTTTGCCGGTCCAGCCGTTCTCATTCCAATACCGAAAGTCGGTGTATTCGGGGTTCTTTTTACCCAGACTTTTCTGCAGCATCCGTACCATATAGAACTTTGCTTTAACGAAAGCATTGGTATGACCCGGTTTATCATAATCAATGGCATGCATTTTTCGCGCAATACTGCTAAGCTTCTTCCGGAAAGCTGCTTTCCTCTTATCCTCGATCTTGTCCCAGTCAATCTCCGACATCAATTTAAAGCTTACGACTTTGATGGTAGAAATGCCCCACCAGGAAAGGCTGTCCTTAATATCCTTTGCTGCAGATCTTCCGCCTGCACCCAGGCACTGTGTAATGATCACCGCCCGCTTCCCGAACATTTCCTTAGCCGGCCGGTGCGGCATCCACCGATAGCCGAAATGGTCAAGCATGGCCTTCATTGCACCAGTTGTATGGAAAACATATGCCGGTGATGTAAAAATGAGCAGATCCGCTTCCAGCAGGGACTTCTCGATCTTTTGCACCGTTTCATAGTCTTTGCAGCGGTTCGCATCATTTCGGAAGCAGGCCGTACATCCCATGCAGAACCCCGGACCATCTCCCGGAAGATAATATTCCGTGATCTCCGCATCGTCCCGGAACTGCTCAAGGAATATTTCCTTCATCCTGTATGTAACACCGCGTTTTTCGGTTCCGTTTATCACTGTGATCTTCATTTCCTTTTGCTCCTTGCTCTCTTCTTGTTATCCAAAATGGAGTTTTCATCTCTTCCGTATAGCTTGTTAAACTGCCGAATGTGCGCTTCCATTGTCTTAAGTGCCTCTTCCTCACGCGCAGGCTCTCGATCACATATGGTAAGAAGCAAATAGATGGGCGCGTAAAAATGTAGCGTCATGATCTCCACATTCTCCGCCTGTAATACACCCGCTGAAACCATCAGATCGAAAAGCATTCCCTGATAGGAAAGGGGATCGTCCACATACTGCTTCATATACGCAGCCGCAAGTTTTTTATCATGAAACTGTTCAATGGTAAGCATCTTGCGAAACCGCCTTGTATAGTCATCATGCAGGAAATAAAGGAACAGATTGTTCCCCAGGGTGATCAGCTGCTCTTCCGATATATGCTGATAGATTTCAGCATCTTGTTCAGCATTCGCGCCGCTTATCTGCAAAGCGCCTGCTTCCTCCAGAAATCGTCTGTTCATCTCCTCGATGATCGCATCGAAAATGGCCTGCTTGTTTTTGTAATGCTTATAAAGAGATGGTGCCTTAATACCAACCCTTTCCGCAATATCCGCAACAAAAACATTTGCATATCCCTTTTCGGAAAACAGTGTCAATGCCTCATCCAGTATTCTTTGTTTGGTATCCATTTCATTTCCTCTTATGGTTTGGCTAATTCGGGTTAGCTTTATTTTAGGCTAATAAAAATTAGCCGTCAAGGATAAAAAAAAGGGGCCGTAGCGCAACGCCCCCAGAAGTCTTGCCTTAGGCATGTTTTCTCACAAAATCCACCATCTGATCCCAGCCCTCCTTCGCTTCCTTTACGATCGGAAAAACCGGATAACAATGGAACATGCCTTCGCCCACGATCATATCATAATTCACGCCGTACTTTTTCATGGCTGTTTCAAAAGACGGGGCACATGCATAAAGAGTCTCATCCGAGCCGTATACGAATGTCACATGCGGGCATCCTGTGAAATCGCCCTTTTGCAGCCATATCATATACTCCGGAACAGTCATATCCCCATGCCGCATGATATCAACGGCCGTTTTCATATATTGGGCCGGGATCGCCACATCTACTTTGTCCAGTTCCAGCATCCTCTGCCATTCTTCCTGTGTTTCCACACAGGTTCCGGGAGAGATCGCAAGAATATATCCCGGCACCGGCGTATCATCATGTCCGTCGTTGATATAAGGGATCATGCCCAGTGCCAGATTCCCGCCCGATGAGGTTCCGAGTACGGAAACATTCTCCGCTTTATAGTCTTTCAATATCTCCTTATAGGTCTCATGGATCATCTCATATGCCACTGTCAGCGGATGATCCGTACACAGCGGATAATACGGGACATATACATCCACACCTGTTTCTTTGGCAAACCGCAGGGCTTTTTTAATCGAACCCGGTCTCGGTGCCGAAACCATCCCGCCTCCGATGATGAACAGATTGGCTCTGGATGTCTTTTGTTTGTGGATCATCCTGATCACTACAGACCCCATTACCTGGATCTGTGTGATCTCAAGCTCCGGATCAGAGAGTGCCGGAATCCTGTTTCTGGCATTTTCCTTCTTTTTCCGCGCCACGATTTCCGCAACACTTTTACCGCTCCACAAATTCTTAAGACCTATAAGTTTTACGAACCTTTTCAAGATTTCATATTTTATGCTCATTTTCTTCCCACCAGAAGTGCCGCGCCTGAAAGTCCCATCCAGCCAGCTTCAAACCCGGTCATGAATCTTGGTTAGTGTTTACTAACATTAGATGTTAACACTCGTTACCATGTTTGTCTATCAAAATTCTATTGCTAGCTACCTGCCATCAATTTATTCACCCACGCCCATACTGATTATTTCAAAGCAGTTCCGTATTCCCTGGATCCGTCCAGCCATTCATGTCCCTCCTCTCCGTTCCACTTCGGTCGGTGCAAAGCCGATGTCCACCGGACATCGGCTTTGCACCCTGATTTTGGGTAAAAGAAAAAGACCAGTTCCCCGATCTTTCTCAATAATAGTGTTATGTTTCTCTTCTTCAATTAGAAGTTGTCTTGGTTATTACCGCAATAGCGCATGGCATGCGCCCGTCGACCACATGATACTCTACTCCGGTATATCCCTTGTCTTCAAAAAATGCCTTATATGAATCCAGATCAAACTGCCTTTTGAAATCTGCTCCGAGAAGAGTAATGAACTTAACCGCT
>JAILDL010000067.1 GCA_024689465.1 Lachnospiraceae bacterium | reverse complement strand
CCTGCAAATACGGTTGCAGCCAGATGATCCCGATCAAAGCCCAGTACCTGAGTGAGCAACTCGTAGCTCCACTTGCAACGCTCTTCCTTGAAGTAGTCTCCCAGGGACCAGCTACCCATCATCTCAAAGAAGGTAACGTGGCTCTTATCGCCTACGGAATCAATATCATTGGTACGTACACAGCCCTGCACGTTGCAGAGTCTGGTGCCCATTGGGTGCTTCTGTCCCAGCAGATAAGGCATAAGAGGCTGCATACCTGCCACATTGAACATAACACCGGTGGAACCGTCGGATACCAGGGAAACAGCCCCTACATCCACGTGACCACGCTCTTTATAGAATTCCTTCCAGGCATTTCTTAACTCATTTGAAGTAAATTGTTTCATCATTATCCTCCGGGCATCCCCGCACTTTAGAATGTAAACTTGTCTGCAAAGAACGCATCCAGCTCATCGATGGCTACACGAACCTGCTCCATGGAATCACGGAAACGAACGGTAACCTTATGATCCTCTTCGGAATCAAAGTCATAGGTTACGCAGAACGGAGTTCCGATCTCATCCAGACGGCGATAACGCTTACCGATGGCGCCTCTGTCATCAAATTCACAATTGTATTTCTTTGAAAGCTGCGCATATACCTTCTCAGCGCCCTCATTTAACTTC
Organism: Lachnospiraceae bacterium; assembly: GCA_024689465.1. Classification (GTDB taxonomy): domain Bacteria; phylum Bacillota; class Clostridia; order Lachnospirales; family Lachnospiraceae; genus JAILDL01. Next base: position 19,373 of record JAILDL010000067.1, on the reverse strand, counting down.
TTGGAAAGAGGCAGGATACCGATCTTTACAGGAGCCAGTGCAGGATGGAAACGAAGAACGGTACGCATATCCCCTTCTCCCAGATCCTCCTCGTCATAAGCGGCACAAAGGAATGCCAGAACCACACGGTCTGCACCCAGTGAAGGCTCGATAACGTAAGGAACGTATTTCTCCTTGGACTCATCGTCAAAGTAGCTCATATCCTGCTTGGATACATTCTGATGCTGGGTCAGATCGTAATCGGTACGGTCTGCGATACCCCACAGTTCGCCCCAGCCGAAGGGGAACAGGAACTCGATATCGGTGGTACCCTTGGAATAGAATGCCAGCTCTTCGGGATCATGATCACGCAGTTTTAACTCATCCTCTTTGATCCCCAGGCTCAGCAGCCAGTCAAAGCAGAACTTTCTCCAGTACTGGAACCATTCCAGATCGGTACCGGGCTTGCAGAAGAACTCCAGTTCCATCTGCTCAAACTCTCTGGTACGGAAGGTGAAGTTACCGGGTGTGATCTCATTACGGAAGCTCTTTCCGATCTGACCGATTCCGAAAGGAACCTTCTTACGGGAAGTACGCTGTACATTCTTAAAGTTTACGAAAATACCCTGTGCCGTCTCGGGACGCAGATAAACTACGTTCTTTGCATCCTCGGTAACGCCCTGGAAGGTCTTGAACATCAGATTGAACTGACGGATATCGGTAAAGTTATGCTTACCGCAGGTAGGACAGGGAATGGAATTGGCCTTGATAAAGTCCATCATCTGCTCATTGGTCCAGCCGTCTACGCTGCTCTCCAGGGTAATGCCCTTCTCAGCCGCATAGTCTTCAATGATCTTATCGGCACGGAAACGCTCGTGGCATTCCTTACAATCCATCAGAGGATCGGAAAAGCCGCCAATGTGACCGGAAGCAACCCAGGTCTGAGGATTCATCAGGATGGCACAGTCAACACCTACGTTGTAAGGATTCTCCTGTACAAACTTCTGCCACCAGGCCTTCTTCACATTGTTCTTTAATTCGACGCCCAGATTACCGTAGTCCCAGGTATTGGCCAGACCACCGTAGATCTCACTGCCGGGGTAAACAAAACCTCTCGCCTTGGCAAGGGCAACGATTTTTTCCATTGTCTTTTCCATAAATATCCTCTTTTCTGAAATGAAATCATTCCTAATACTGATCTATAAAAAGCCAATTATTTCAGCAAAATATAGCAACAGGAGTCTTCGGGGACCGTATCCGCTTCCTTACGGCCCTCGGAAATGATCACGCCCTCACTGACGTAGGCCAGATTGGAAGGCATGATAAAATGCATGCTCTCGGAGGTGATGAGCAGGTGCTTCTCTCCCATCTTCAAGAGATCATCCCTGGTAAGATACTGGGTATTATCCTTCAGATCGATCAGAGAAATGTCCAGATCGTATCCTGCCTGCACCGCTTCGGAGACGGTACCGTAAAACAGCACTTCTTCGTTAAAATCACTGTACGCAGCGGCGTTTTGATATTCCATGACCACACGGACTTCATCGCCCTCGGCAGCAACAGAGTCTACCGTAACCAGGCCGTTTCCGTGGGAATCGTTGTATTCTTTTGCTTCATCTCCCGCCATCTTCTCCATTTCGGAAAGATCGTAATAGCTTTCCTCGAAGCTGTCCACGATGGTATGGGTGATCTTGCCACTCTTGTCGATCCGGATGGTCGTAGTGGTGATCTGTGTTTCTCCACAGGCACAAAGCAGTAGCATCACTGCCGGTACCAGGAGAAAAACCCGTATCTTTTTCATAATATCTCCCGTAATGCTGGAATTACTCTCGCATCACAACATTATATTTTAAATAAAAAGCCTTTTCAACTGATAATTTCCTTCAGAATCTCAAGGCTCTTGAATTTCCTATCCCACAACATGGAGATGAATCTGGCAGCGATCCCTTCCAGCTGGGTCAAAACTTCGGGGCTGACCGCAAAGGTATAGAGCTTTTCCACAGGGGAACGCTGAATATAATCAACAGCATACCGGGTGGATTCCTCATACTCCCGGTCACCGGGAAGTCCGGGGAATTCCCCGTTGATCACCATGGAGCGCATTTCAAAGATACAGCGCACCAGACGGTTCTCCAGTTTGTCGCTTTCCAGTGCCCGCATGGACAGATAGAGAAGCCCCAGCATATCCTCTGCCTCCAGGTTTTCTCTGGTGTAGTAATCTGCCACTTCCAGAAAATAGGTGGCATAGCAGGTCTTTTCCATATCGTTTCGAAGGCCCTCGAAATAATTGCTCACATCCGCATGCATGAGATTGTATGCGGTCCTGCCTTCAAACAATTGAAAGGATCCGAATGCAATGGGACTGACTGCGGCCATAAAGCGGCTGTTCATCCTGCGGCTTCCCCTGGCAAATACGGTGATCTTTCCCCGTTCTCTGGAGAGAAGCACCACACGTTTATCGTATTCACCCACCGGGGAGGCCTGCAGGACCATACCCTGAACCGTGATCAAATCCTGCATAGCCGGATCCTTTCTGATTGATTTCGTTATTGATTGATCTTCTTGGGATCGTAACCCAGACTTCTTAAAAATGCCTGATCATCCCGCCAGTTTGGTCTTACCTTGACAAACAGCTGAAGAAATACCTGTTTTTCCAGCATTTCCTCTATGTCCTTTCGGGATTGGGACCCGATGGTGCGGAGCATGGAGCCTTTTTTGCCGATGATGATGCCCTTATGGGAATCCCGCTCGCAGATGATATCCGCATCGATCTCCCAGATGTTTTCCTTTTCCTTCATCTTTTCCACGGAAACCGCAACCCCGTGGGGAACCTCATCCTTCAGGCACCGAAGCACCTTTTCCCGGATGATCTCGCCGGCGATCTGACGGACCTGCTGATCCGTTACAGTTTCTTCATCGTAGAAGGGCATGCCTTCCGGCAGATGGGAAAGGATCACTCTGGTCAGTTCCTCCAGGTTCTGTCCCTTTAAGGCAGATACCGGCACGATATCGGCAAAATCCATTTCCTTTCGGAATCCTTCCATCAGCTCGCCGATTTTTTCCTTTTCGGTCTTATCCGCCTTGTTGATCACCAGGATCACAGGGGTCTTACAGCTTCTCAGCTGTTCCAGGATCTGCTGTTCGTTTTCGCCGTGGTACGCATCGGGCTCAACCAGCCACAGGATGAGATCCACGTCCCGGATGGAGCTTTCCGCCACCTTATCCATGTATTCGCCCAGCTTGTTCTTGGCCTTATGGATCCCCGGAGTATCCAGAAAAACGATCTGCCCTTCGTCACAGGTATACACCGTTTGGATGCGGTGTCTGGTGGTTTGGGGCTTATTGGAGGTTATGGCGATCTTCTGACCGATCAGATGGTTCATCAGGGTGGACTTGCCCACATTGGGCCGTCCGATGATGGTCACAAAACCGGCATGGTATTTTTTCTCTTCCGTCATAGGCATCCTTTACTGTTTATCGGGATCCGAACCGCCCTTTACGCTGTTCTTACCCATTTCCTTCATACGCTTCTTCTCTTCCCTGCGCTGCTCTTTTAAGCGTTTCTTTGCTTCCTTCTTTTCCGCGATCTCGGAAGGAGTCATATTGCGGTTGCGCACTTTCCGTACAACAAATACCACAATGCAGATGATGATCGCCCATACCACCAGGGATGGAATATGTGAGATAAACCATACCACGAAGTCGGTGATATTGCCCCAAACATAGTGCAGGTCTTCGATAAATCCGGAGGTGATCCGATCCCAGAAGGTAACGGGAGGCTCTTCCTCTTCCGGTGTATACTCCACCACTTCGGTCAGGCTTAAGTAAACCGTGCTGTAGTTTACCTTGTTATCGAAGGTACGCAGCTGGCTCTCCATGCTTTCGATCTGATACCGCACATCGGAAAGGCGGGATTCGATGGTGATCATGTCCTCAATGGTCTCTGCCTTTTCCAGAAGCTCTAACAGTCTTTCTTCTTCGGTCTGCAGTGCCTTCTTGTGACTGGCCATATCCACATAGTCCAGGGTCACATCCTCCACAGACTGGGACTTGGACACAATGTTGGTGGACTCGTTAACCAGGTTCAGATATTCCCCCAGCTTATCCGCAGGGATACGGATGGTGAGATCCGCATTGCGCTTTTCCCGGGCGTAGCTGTTATCGTTATAATAGTAGCGGCTGCCGTTGTAGATCTCGGAAGACTCAATATAGCCACCCAGACTTTCCACGCGGGATGTCAGATTGTTGATGCAGGTATCAAAATCATTGGTCTCAGCAGACAGGTGGACCGTGGTGATCAGCTTTCTGTTGTTATCCTGTACCTGCGGCGTCTGAGCCTGCGCGGATCCGGTGGTATCGGCGGATTTGTAATCATAATCATACACATCCGAGCCGTTATAGGAATCCGAAGCGTAGGCCGCTTCCTCCGCATAGGAAGCAGGTTCATAGTCTGCCGTTGCACTGTAGTTTCCGGAGCTGCTTCCGCAGCCGGACAGGAACACCAGTGCCAGCGCTCCCGCCAGTAATCCTTTCAAACCAGCCTTTTTCATATCATTTATCCTCCTGTGTTGCAAACATGGGCCGAAGGTTTAATTCATCGCCCTCTTCCTTCAGTTTGCTTTCATTTCCGGTGACACAGATATAATCGTCGGAAACAAATGCATCGATATAATCTGCCAGAGAGTGAATGGTCTCCTCCGTAACGGATAATACCTGATCCCGTTCCTTCTGCAATTCCTCCACCGTCTGTCTGGTCAGATAGACATTCTGGGAATAGCTTCCCTTGATCGCCGGGGTCTTCGGCGTATCCATACTGCTGATGGTACCGATGATATACTGGGTGATCTCCCGCTCGGAAAGCTTTACATTACGGATATATTCCGCAGCATGGCGATAGACTTCCAGGGTCTTTTTCAGTTCCGGATCCCGGTAGGATGCAAACACGCACTCGCCGTTCTTTCCGAACTTGCACATGCAATCGTAGGCACCGCCTTTTACCCGGACATTGTTCCAAAGATAATCGTAGCTCATCAGAATCTTTAATACCCGCAAAGCGCCGGTAAATGTCAGACCTTTTTTGGAATAATCCCCTGCCAGTGCCACATAAAGCACCTGGGAGGAATTCATGAAGCCTTCCTGCTTTTTGGAAATCTCGGGAATAAACTTCTGTTTCAAAGGCTCGGTATCCGGATAAAGTTCCTCAAACAAACCTCTGGTCTCGTCCACGATCACCTGCGGGAGCTTACCGTCTGCCTTTTCTCCGGTATAATCCACGAACAGATTCTGCTTCTGGAGCAGGACCTTGCGAATGGCATAGAGTTTGTTCACCAGGTCGTCCTTTCGCTCCTCATAATGGGCGATCAGATCGGCTACCCGGTAATAATAGTCCATGCCGGTGGTATATTCGCTGATGGCTCCTTCCGGAGTCATATAGGATATGGCTCTGGCTGCGGCGATCACATGGCCGGAGGAAAGCATATCCGCCTCCATGTGGGATTTCATCTCCTGAAGGATCTCCAGCAGCCTTCCGGTATCGTCAAACTTCGTACGGAAGATCAGTTCCCGGATGAGAGTGAAAGCATCATGGATATTCGGTTCCAGCGCCTTGGCCTTCACCTGATAATAATGATAGAAACGGCCTTTCTCCTTGGAATCGGAGAGCAGGCTGAAACTGTCATACACGCCTCCGGTCAGCAAATGGATCTTGTTAAACAGTTCCCCGTAGGAATAATGCTCCGTGTCCATCATGCCCACACAGTTTTTAAAGATGCCCAGATACCCGAAGAGCTCTTCCGGCACGTTTCGTGCATCAAAGTGCACCTGAATATACCCAATGCCGTTGGTAAAGTAGGGATGATGCAGGATCTTCACCCCGTCTACTTCCGTTACCTCGTTGCGAACGTCCTCCACTTCCCGGCGGATATCACCGACGGATAACAGGGGAATGGTCTTTAAGGCTTCCGGATCATCCTCGGATTCCTGATACTCCTTAAGGGCTCTGGTTTCATCAATGATCTTCTGCTTTTCTGCATCGGAAAGGCTCTCTTTATAAGCACTTAAGTCTGCCGCCAGCTTGTCCTCTTTTTTCTTCGTAAGGCCATGTTCCGGCGTCAGGATCACCACCGCTCCGTGGGGATTATCCAGGAGGTTGTCCTTGATCAGCTGCTCGAAATAGCCGGTTTCCACTTCCTTCCGAAGGGCTTTAAAGTTATCCCCCGCTTCTACATGGATAAAGGGCTTTAAGTCATCGTAGATCCAGCTGTCCAGCATATCCAGACCATAGATCAGTCCCTTGGGGAAGCTGCCGAAATCCGCTTCCCGGAACTTGAATTCATAGTAATTGATGGCAGCCAGCAGAGCTTCCTTGTCGATGCCCTCTTCTGCCTGCTGACGAAGGATCTTCTCGATGGTGGAAACAAAGGCTTCCTTCTGATCGGCATTGGCATTCTTGGCCACGATATTAAAGTAGGGCTGCCGCAGACCGTCATTGTACCCGCCGTATACATCCTTGCCGATACCCTGCTGGATCAGGCTCTGCTTAATGGGTGCACCGGGTGCGGAGCATAAAGCATAGTCCAGTACGTCAAAGGCGATGGAGCGCTTGGCATCCAATGCGCCACCGACCACCACGTTATAGGAAAGGTACGTGTTATCCTCTAAGGAATCGTCATCGGCAACGGGATAGGGCGCCGATACTTCCCGAAATTCCGTAAATGCAGGCTGCTGCTTTAAGGTCGTATCCAGATCCAGCTTTTCATAGCCTGACAGATATTCCCGGTCGATAAAAGCCAGCTTCTCTTCCATGTCCATATCGCCGTACAGGTAGATATAGCAGTTGGAAGGATGATAATACAGGCTATGGAACTTAAGGTATTGCTCATAAGTCAGGGTAGGGATCACTTCCGGATCTCCGCCGGATTCGTACTGATAGGAGGTTTCCGGAAAAAGGGTTCCCACGATCTGCCGGTCAAACACATCATCCGGAGAAGAATAAGCCCCCTTCATTTCGTTGTACACCACCCCGTTGATGGTCAGCGGAGCATCCATGCTTTCCATCTCATAGTGCCATCCCTCCTGGCGAAAGATCTTCTCCTCCTTGTAGATGTTGGGATGGAACACGGCATCCAGATAAACATGCATCAGGTTCTGAAAATCCCGGTCGTTGCAGCTGGCAACGGGATACACGGTCTTATCCGGATAGGTCATGGCATTTAAGAAGGTATTGAGGGACCCCTTGGTCAGCTCGATAAAGGGATCCTTTACCGGGAAATGCTCCGACCCGCAAAGAACCGTGTGCTCCACAATGTGGGCCGCACCGGTACTGTCCAGAGATGGGGTGCGAAACCCGATATAAAATACCTTGTTTTCATCATCGTTGGAAACCAGTGCCACACGGGCGCCGGTCTTTTTATGGCGAAGGAGCATGCAGGTACCGTTCAGGTCCTTGCTGAAATGCTCCTCTACGAACTCGTAGGCTTCAAACTTCATGTACAATAATTTCTCCTTCTAACTCTATAAGCGACAAAAAGCAGGGGCAGGTTACAGGGTAAAACCCATCATGGCCAGCTTGGATAAGATGATCTCCTGGATAAATACACCGTCTTCCTTCTTCTCTTCCAGCGGGATCTGCACGAATTCCTCCAGCTTGGAGGTATATTCCTTATAAACCCGTGTCGTCTTACCAAAAAGAGACTTCTTTTCCGTCAGGCGGTTATATTTTACCCTGGCTTTTAACTGATAATAGGTCTTATAGGAAAAGCTGCCCTTTTCCATATAGTAAAATACGCTCTCCAGGGTATCCGAAAGGTCCGCATCCTTCAGGATATAATGTTCCACTATGCTCTGAAACTTAAAGGGGCAGGACGCATCCTCCAGAAGCTCCGCATAGGAATACTTTGCTCCCAACAGCACCCTGCTGGTATCCTGGATCACGTATTTATAGTCTTCTCCAATCTTTCCGTTCATCTGCCGGATACCTCAATGTCTTCAATCTTAAAACCGGAAAGCAGCACCGCTTCCTCAATTTTCGAAAGAGAAAGGTCTGTTGCCTGGGCCAGTTCTTCCGGGGTTACCTTCCTGCCGTAGGCTTCCGCCAGTTCTCTGGCTTTATCTGCCACTTCGTTTACCTCATCGGCGATCTTGTTTCCGGTACGGGAGGAATCAAAGGTTTCCTCAATGAGACGCTCCATGGCATCCATCATCATCTTGCCAAGGGTACCGGACACTTCCTCCGGATCTTCCAGGGCCCCCAGATTGGTCACTGCCATGGCAAGGGCGGTATTTCCTTCACCGATCAGATCTTCCAGGAATACTCCCTGGCCTGCATAGAGCTTTGCCAGATCCACCACGTCCCGAAGATGGCCTTCGATCAGTCTGTGCTGGGCATCCAGCTCCCCGTTCATGGCAGCCATGGCAAGAGCCCGCTCCTCACCGTCTGTCAGGACCGGCAGCAGAGCGATCTCATCCAGATACTCCTGAAGGTAGTCCCGCTCCGTTTCGCTGAGCATATCCTCTGCGTTATCAGCAGCTCCTTCCGGAGCTTCTTCATCGATTCCGATCTTCTTGGACCGGATATAGTCGTAGATCAGCTTTAACTGATCCTCCGACAGTTCCTGCCAGGAAAAGGCATCCTGGATTTCTTTTGATGTAATGGTATTTCCGTTTGCAATAGCCTTCTTTCGCACTTCTTCCAGTGTTTTGGCAAAACGCAGCTCCTGCTCTCTTGTATCCTGTTTCTTATCTTCCATGTTTCTCTCCCATGGTCTTACTGTTTGTGTTCGTGGGTAAATAAGTGATCCTGGCAATACTCATAGTTGCCGGCACACTTGGTGCAGTAACGGAATTCCAGTTCCGGATTGGTCTCACTGGTCCTTCCGCAGATGGCACAGATATGTCTTGCCTGCCGGGGTGACATTTGCGGAGCCGTTTTCCTCTGGAAATCCTTACGCCGCTTTACCTGTTTTATGGTCATACCGTGGCTTTTCCGGTACATTCTCCAGAAGATCAGGAAATTGAGCATCGCTACCACGATGGCAATGACGCCTACGTAAAAGCCTGCCCGGATATAACTGATCATGTTGGCGATGAGCAGCACCGCATCGATCAGTGCCAGATATTTTACCTTCACCGGCAGAATGCCGTAGATCATAAACTGCATCTCGGGAAACAGCACCGCAAAGGCAAAGAACATGGACTGGTACAGATACCCGATACCGGTGGCAAAGATCCCGCCGGTGGCAAAGTAGTAGATCAGAGATGCCAGGATCGTAAGGAAGATCCCGCTGAAAAAAAACAGGTTAAACCGAAAGGCGCCCCATGCATTTTCCAGGGAATGTCCCAGCAGATAGTAAATGCTGATGGTAAAGATAAAAAAGATGATGTTGAGGATGCCCTGCATGGAATGGGGCTCACAGATAAAGGTCAGGATCCGCCATACCTGTCCTTTAAATACCAGACTCCAGTCCAGTGCCAGGAAACGGTAATAAAAATAGGGGCTGAACAGGCCCAGTACGGTGGATGCGATATAGATGATGATAAAATAATTGATCAGATCGCGGATGGCGAATCTGCCAAACTTCTTTTCCAGACGATTCAGGAATTTTTCCATGGATTCTTCTCCTTCTTTCACATGTGACATTCTATCATCCGCACCTGCAAAAGACAAGGAAACTCTCCCTTTAGAAAGTTTATGAATTCTTTATACATTCGGCCTTCAGTGTTCGTTGCAAAGATAAAACCGATACCTTATAATACTCAAGGCATGGGCTATCCCCATATAAATAAGAAAAGGAACAGGTTATACAAGTATGAGTATGGAATATACACTTGGCATAGATATCGGATCCACCACTGTCAAGCTGGCTATTCTGGACCAAAGCAATCAGATTCTGTTTGCCCAGTATGAGCGACATTTTGCAAATATACAGGAGACTTTGTCTTCCCTTTTAAAGCAGGCTTATGAAAAGGTCGGCAATCTTACCGTGCATCCCATGATCACCGGCTCCGGCGGTCTGACCCTGGCCAATTGTCTGGAGATTCCCTTTGTACAGGAAGTCATTGCCGTCTCCACATCCCTGCAGACCTTTGCCCCTAAGACCGATGTCGCCATCGAACTGGGCGGAGAAGATGCCAAGATCATCTATTTTGAAAACGGAAACGTGGAACAGCGTATGAACGGCATCTGCGCCGGCGGTACCGGTTCCTTTATCGATCAGATGGCTTCTCTTCTGCAGACCGACGCAGCCGGCTTAAATGCGTATGCCAAAGATTATAAATCTCTCTATACCATTGCAGCCCGTTGCGGCGTATTTGCCAAGACCGATATCCAGCCGCTGATCAACGACGGCGCTACGAAAGAAGACTTATCCGCTTCCATTTTCCAGGCAGTGGTCAACCAGACCATCTCCGGTCTGGCCTGCGGAAAGCCCATTCGCGGCCATGTTGCCTTTTTAGGTGGCCCCTTACATTTCCTGACGGAGTTAAAGACCGCCTTCATCCGCACCTTAAAGCTGGATGAAGAGCATATCATAGAGACCGAGCATTCCCATCTCTTCGCAGCAATGGGTTCTGCTTTGAATGCAAAGGAAGAATGCGCCTACACCATGGAGGAGCTGAATCAGAAGCTTTCCCATGAGATCCACATGGACTTTGAAGTAGCCCGTATGGAGCCTTTGTTTGCAAATACCGCTGAGTACGATGCCTTTAAGGAGCGTCATGCAAAGAGTAAGGTACAGACCACCGACCTTTCTTCCTATCGCGGCAACTGCTTCCTGGGGATCGATGCCGGCAGCACCACCACCAAGTGTGCCCTGATCGCAGAGGACGGCTCTCTTCTGTATTCCTTCTATTCCAACAACAACGGAAGTCCTTTAAAGACCGCGATTTCATCCATTCAGGAGATCTATTCCCTTCTTCCCGAAGGGGTAAAGATCGTTCGCTCCTGCTCCACCGGATACGGTGAAGCCCTGATGAAAGCAGCCTTTCTCTTAGACGACGGGGAAGTGGAGACCATCGCCCACTACTATGCGGCCGCCTTCTTCCGTCCCGACGTGGACTGCATCCTGGACATCGGCGGTCAGGATATGAAATGCATCAAGATCCGCAACCATGCGGTGGATTCCGTACAGCTTAACGAAGCCTGCTCTTCCGGTTGCGGTTCCTTTATCGAAACCTTTGCAAAGTCCTTAAACTATTCCGTAAAGGACTTTGCCAAAGCGGCTCTCTTTGCAGAGCATCCCATCGATCTGGGTACCCGTTGCACCGTATTTATGAATTCCAAGGTTAAGCAGGCCCAGAAGGAAGGCGCATCCGTAGCGGATATTTCCTCCGGCCTTGCCTACTCTGTTATTAAGAATGCCCTGTTTAAGGTCATCAAGGTATCCGATGCTTCCCAGCTGGGTAAGAACATCGTAGTACAGGGCGGAACCTTCTACAATGATGCGGTTCTGCGCAGTTTTGAAAAGATCGCCGGATGCGAAGCCATCCGTCCCGATATCGCCGGTATCATGGGTGCCTTTGGTGCGGCTCTCATTGCCAGAGAACGCTACAGTCTGGAAAATGAACCCTCTACCACCATGCTCTCCATCGATGCCATCAATGCCCTGGAGTTTAATACCAGCGTAGCCAAATGTAAGGGCTGTACCAACAGCTGCCGCCTTACCATCAACCGTTTCTCCGGCGGCCGTCAGTACATCTCCGGAAACCGTTGTGAAAGAGGTCTTGGAAAGCAGATCACCGACAACGGCGTGCCCAACCTGTTTAAGTATAAGTTAGACCGCCTCTTCTCCTATGAGCCTCTGCCCATTGAAGATGCAAAACGCGGCGTGGTAGGGATCCCCAGAGTCCTGAATATGTACGAAAACTATCCCTTCTGGTTTACCTTCTTTACCAGACTGGGTTACCGGGTGGTCTTATCTCCCATGTCCACCCACAAGATTTACGAGCTGGGTATCGAATCCATCCCCAGCGAATCCGAATGCTACCCTGCCAAGCTTGCTCACGGACACATTTCCTGGCTTCTGCATCAGGGCGTGAAGTTTATCTTCTATCCTTCCGTGTTCTATGAGCGCAAAGAGGTGGAAGGTGCCGGCAACCATTACAATTGCCCCATTGTCACTTCCTATTCGGAAAATATCAAAAACAACGTGGAAGAGCTTCGGACCGAGCACATTGATTTCCGCAATCCTTTCCTCTCCTTCTTAAGCGAAGAAACCATCTTCCAGGGGATCCGTGCTTCCTTCCCGGAGATATCCGAGAAGGAATTAAAGGAAGCCATTTCCGATGCCTGGAAGGAACTGTTCGCCGTTCGAAACGATATGCAAAAGAAAGGCGAAGAAGTTCTGAAATACATGGAGGAAACCCATACCCACGGTATCGTACTGGCAGGCCGTCCTTACCATCTGGATTCCGAGATCAATCACGGTATCCCGGAGATGATCAACGGCTACGGTATGGCGGTCCTGACCGAGGATTCCATTTCTCATCTGGGAAATCCCGACAGACCCCTGATCGTATCCGACCAATGGATGTACCACTCCCGTCTGTATGCCGCAGCAACCTATGTCCGCACCCGAGAGGATCTGGATCTGATCCAGCTCAATTCCTTCGGCTGTGGTCTGGACGCGGTAACAACGGACCAGGTAGCCGATATCCTCACCGGTTCCGACAAGATTTATACCTGCTTAAAGATCGATGAAGTTAACAACTTAGGTGCCGCCCGCATCCGTGTCCGCTCCCTTCTGGCAGCTATCCGGGTACGGCAGCGCAAGGGAGAAAAACGCACCATCCGTCCCACTTCCATCCATAAAGTGGTCTTTACGGAAGAAATGAAAAAGAACTACACCATCCTCTGCCCGCAGATGTCCCCCATCCACTTTGATCTGGTGGAGAAGGCCTTCCAGTCCTGCGGTTATGATCTGGTGGTTTTAGGAAACGATAACCGGCAGGCCATCGATACCGGCCTTCGTTTTGTAAACAACGACGCCTGCTATCCTTCTCTGCTGGTGGTAGGACAGATCATGGATGCCCTTTTATCCGGTAAATACGACTTAAACCGCACTGCCGTGATCATTTCCCAGACCGGTGGCGGTTGCCGTGCAACCAACTATATCAGCTTTATCCGGCGAGCCCTGAAAAAAGCAGGCATGGAACACATTCCCGTTATTTCCGCGAATCTCGCCGGACTGGAATCCAATCCCGGATTTAGCGTCAGCACCTCTCTGTTTGTACATGCAGCCTTTGCGGCCATGTTCGGCGATATATTCATGCGCTGTATATACCGTATGCGTCCTTACGAATTAGTGGAAGGCAGTGTGGAAGCTGTTCATCAGAAGTGGCTTAAAAAATGCATTCCCTTCGTAACCAGTAAGACCATCCGGGTTGGCAAGTTCCGTTCCATGTGCAAGCAGATGGTTCGCGATTTTGATGCCATCCCCATTAAAGAAGACCTGAAAAAGCCCCGTGTGGGTATTGTCGGCGAGATCCTGGTAAAGTACGCTCCCACCGCCAATAATCATCTGGTAGAGCTCCTGGAGCAGGAAGGCGCCGAAGCCGTTGTGCCCGATCTGGTGGATTTCTTCTTATACAGCTTCTACAACCAGATCTACAAGGCAGATCATTTAGGTACCAGCCGGAAATACAAGTACCTGTTTAAGCTGGTCATCGATCTGATCGAATGGATGCGTGGTCCTTATGTAAGAGAATTTAAGAAGAGTCGCCACTTCTCCGCTCCCGGCAGCATCTATGAAACCGCTAAGATGGCTGCGCCCATTGTAGACATCGGTAACCAGACCGGTGAAGGCTGGTTCCTGACGGGAGAAATGGTGGAACTGATCCACGACGGTGTCAACAACATCGTCTGCTGTCAGCCTTTCGGATGCCTGCCCAATCACATCGTTGGAAAGGGTGTTATCAAAGAGCTGCGCAGACGCTATCCTCTTTCCAATGTGGTAGCCATCGACTTCGATCCCGGCGCCAGCGAAGTCAATCAGTTAAACCGTATCAAGCTGATGCTCTCCACTGCCGTGAAGAACTTGAAGAAGGCAGAGGAAGCAGATAAAAAAGAAACAAACGACGAAACAAAAGAAGAACAGGAAATGATCTCCTGAAAACACTAAACCGGCCTCTCCCAAAGAGGTCGGTTTTTTCGTAAAAGAAAAAGCAACCTGCAAGCACAGGCTGCCTTCCCTTTTGGTTTGAAAAATAGGTTTTGGAAAATGAAAAAGTATGAAAGGTTATGTCAAAATTAATTACTGGGGCTGCTTGCCGATGTAAGCAAGGATACCGCCATCCACATACAGTATGTGGCCGTTTACGAAATTGGAAGCATCGGATGCAAGGAATACTGCAGGTCCCATCAGATCTTCGGTCGATCCCCAGCGAGCTGCGGGAGTCTTTGCTACGATGAACTGGTCGAAAGGATGTCTGCTTCCGTCAGGCTGTCTCTCACGCAGAGGAGCGGTCTGAGGCGTTGCGATATATCCGGGTCCGATACCGTTACACTGAATGTTGAACTCACCGTATTCAGAGCAGATGTTTCTGGTGAGCATCTTAAGGCCTCCCTTAGCTGCTGCATAAGCAGATACGGTCTCACGACCCAGCTCGGACATCATAGAGCAGATGTTGATGATCTTACCATGACCCTTCTTGATCATGGAAGGAATCACAGCCTTGGAAACGATGAAAGGAGCGTTTAAGTCTACGTCGATAACCTGACGGAACTGCTCAGCAGTCATGTCACACATGGGAATTCTCTTGATGATACCTGCATTGTTAACCAGGATATCGATCACGCCAACTTCCTTTTCTACCTGAGCAACCAGAGCATTCACCTGCTCCTCGTTGGTAACATCACACACATAACCGTGTGCCTTGATACCCTTCTCTTCATAAGCAGCCAGTCCCTTGTCTACCAGCTCCTGCTTAATATCGTTGAAAACGATGGTTGCGCCTGCCTCTGCATAAGCAGTTGCGATCGCAAAACCAATACCGTAGGAAGCACCTGTGATCAGAGCTACCTTACCTTCCAGTGAAAAATTGTCTAAAATTGCCATCTTAATATCCCTCCATTATTGATGAACATTTTTATTTCAAATTGACTAGCTCTTTTTTATCGCTGTACACGACCGGTTCCGTTACCGCCTGCAAGTGCTTCTACCTCTGCAACGGATACCTGGTTAAAGTCGCCCTCGATGGAGTGCTTTAAGCAGCTTGCTGCAACCGCGAACTCGATGGTATCCTGAGGAGCCATGTTGTTCAGGCATGCATAGATCAGGCCGCCGCCGAAGGAATCGCCGCCGCCTACACGGTCTACGATACGAACCGCATAGGTCTTGCTGAAGTAGCACTCGTTTCCGTCGTAAAGCATTGCAGCCCAGTTGTTATCATTTGCGGAAATGGACTCACGCAGCGTGATGGCAACCTTCTTAAAGCCGAAACGGTCTGCCAGCTGCTTTGCAACATCCTTATAACCGTCCTTGTTCAGCTTACCGGAAGTAACATCGGTGTTGCTTGCCTTGATGCCGAATACATCGCTGGCATCCTCTTCGTTGGAGATGCAGACATCCACATACTGGCAAAGCTCGTTCATGGTCTTGCCTGCTTCTTCTCTGGTCCATAATTTCTTACGATAGTTTAAGTCGCAGCTGATGGTGATGCCGCGCTTCTTTGCTGCCTTGCAGGCTTCTAAGCAGATCTCAGCCACATTGGGGCCCAATGCGGGAGTGATACCGGTAAAGTGGAACCACTCAGCACCGTCAAAGATCTTATCCCAGTCGAAGTCTTCCTTGGTTGCCTTTGCAATGGAAGAACCGGCACGGTCATAGATAACCTTGGAAGGTCTCTGGCTTGCGCCCTTCTCCAGGAAGTAGATACCTACACGGTCACCGCCACGAACGATCATGGAAGTGTCCACACCAAATCTTCTCAGTTCATTAATACCGGCCTGACCGATCTCATGCTTGGGAAGCTTGGTAACAAATGCTGCATCTACACCGTAGTTTGCAAGAGATACAGCTACATTTGCCTCACCGCCGCCGTAGGTTGCGCCATATACAGGAGTCTGTACAAAACGGTAATATCCTTCCGGAGCCAGACGAAGCATGATCTCACCAAATGTAATAACTTTTGCCATTTGTTTCTCTCTTTCTGCGCCTTAGGCGCTCTGTTCTATAATAGGTCCGATCACTTGGAAGCAAGGTGAATGGCGAATCCGCCGTACTCGCCTTCCAGGTAGATGTTCTTCAGGTTCTTCTTGGTATCATCGGTGTACAGAGCAGAGCTGTAATCAAACTTATAACCTCTCTCTTCCAGATGATATACGGCACGATCCACATTGTTGGTCTGGATCGCGATGTGGCCGTGCGCACCTCTGCCGATCTTCTTCATCAGCTCGAAGTCAGGTCCCACAAAGATGGAGCTGTTGCCAACCTTCTTCTCGGTACCGAACAGATCGGAAAGAACGTTTGCAGTCTCATCTGCAGCGCCTTCGTTTTCAAAGTTGATACCAACGTGCTTGATCTTGAAGCCCAGCATCAGGCTGACTGCTTCTTTGGTCATAGCAGTGATCTTATCAAACTCACCGTTCTTGATCAGGTCATCCTTTACCATCCAGCTGCCGCCGCATGCGATGATCTTCTTAAAGTCCAGATATTCGCAGAGGTTCTTGGCATTGATACCGCCGGTGGGCATGAACTTCATATTCACATAGGGAGCTGCCATGGCCTTGATCATCGCCAGGCCGCCGTTTGCTTCCGCGGGGAAGAACTTTACAACATCCAGGCCAAGCTCGATGGCCTGCTCTACGTCACTGGGATTTGCAGTACCGGGGGTGATGGGAATATTCTTCTCCACACAGTACTTCACAACCTTGGGGTTCAGTCCGGGGCTGACAATAAACTTAGCGCCGGCATTAACAGCTCTGTCTACCTGCTCGGTAGTAAGAACCGTACCTGCTCCCACGAACATATCCGGGAAAGCAGTGGTCATTTTGCGGATGGACTCTTCTGCTGCATCGGTACGGAATGTTACCTCAGCGCACTTTAAACCGCCATCGCAAAGAGCCTTTGCAAGAGGTTCTGCATCCTTGGCATCATCCAGCTTTACAACCGGAACGATACCGATTCGATAAAGTCTCTCTAAAACTTCATTCATAGTGGGTTCCTTCTTTCCTGACGACTTCTTATTGCATGATCAGTTGCTTTGTGTTATTCTTTTCTTGGTTCCACATCGTGGAACCTCGTTCCATATTGTGGTCTTGCTATGTTCATTATATCGGAAGGCCCATAAAAGTCAACCGCAAAATTTTAAGGTAAAGCATTCTGTTTAAAACATAAGGAATACAAGGAAAGGGAATAAAATGGGTACAAAGCAGAACGAAGATCAAAATCCCATCCAGTCCGCAGGCCGGATCTTTCAGATCATGGAGGTCCTCTCCGCCGGCGGATCCATGGGTCTTCTGGAAATCAGCAATCAGGTGGGGCTATCCAAAAGCACCGTCCATCGTCTCCTGAATTCCCTGATCTATATGGGGTATACCAGACAGGAAGAATCCACGGGCAAGTATCGCATGACCTATAAGCTGGTGAATCTCTCCGGTATGATCCTGGATCATTCCGACATCGTGCAGATCGCCCATCCCTATCTGGTCAAACTCATGGAGGAAACTGGCGAAACGGTCCATCTGGTCCGCCGGGAACGGGAAAACATCACCTATATTGATAAGGTGGAACCCCCTACCGCTACGGTCCGCATGATCTCGCACGTCGGTTTATCGCTGCCCTTATACTGCACCGGTGTGGGGAAAGCCCTGATGGCAGAAATGCCCGCCTCCGAAGTAGCGCAGCTCTGGAATGCCTCTTCCATCGAAAAGAAAACAGAGTACACCATTACGAGGTTGGAGGATCTGTCCGCCGAACTGCAGCGGATCCGGGAGAGGGGCTATGCAAGGGACGATCAGGAAAACGAGCTGGGCGTTCGCTGCGTTGCCGTCAGCATCCACGATTACAGAGGAAAAGCCGTGTATGCCCTGTCCATCTCCTGTCCCATCTACCGGCTGGATGATGAGCGGGTAAAGATTCTTGCCGCGAAAATGCTGGAAGCATCTGCTGCAATTTCGTCTGAACTGGGCTATACCCCCAGTCCCTGATTTACGGTCGATCTTATATACAGAGTGTTCCCGGATCTCCAAAGCAGCATCCCAAATAGCAACGAAAAAGCTCCCTGCCCAACTGACTGGGCAAGGAGCTTTTCCTTTAATAGGTATCCCTTCGAAAAATCATGGTCCGGAAGGAGTATTTTCCATTTAGTTTATCGCAACATCGTAGGAGCCGCTCTGGAAATGATCGTAAGCCATCTGCTCCTGAGAGATCATGTAGAATTTATAGTTAGGGCCCCAACCACCTACGGGATCATCCCAGGTGGCATCGATGTAGTAGTACTGGTCACCCAGCTTTACACGGTTCCATGCGTGAGAACCGGTAGACTGTCCGTTGTATGCACGACCGGTACAGATGGTGCATTCAATGCCTAAAAGACCCATCATGTAATCGAAGGTCTCCGCATAGCCCTGGCAAACAGCCCTCTGGTATAACATGATCCCCTCCATGTGGTAGCTTCTGTTAGGGATTCTGCCGGCATAGTAATTATCGACGTCATAATCAGCATAGTTAACAAGGTAGTCATGGACCACACGGATCTTCTCTTCCGCTGTCATACCGTCATTTACGGAACTCTTCAGGACATCATAAGCAAGCAGCTTGGCATTGATCTGGTCATTTGTGGAAAAAGCGGCACGTCCTTCTTTCTCACCGTTATTTACATAGTGGGCATACATCTTCTTCGCATTATTTCCAAAAGCTGCAACTACATCGGGATTGTGCTCTGCATAATAGGCAGCATCAAAATACTGCTGTGGAAGCAGAGAAGAACGGGTAACCGTAAGGGTTAAGGTTCCGGGATTGCCGGTAACAGGGGTCGCATCAGAGGAAACCACTTCCCCATCTAAGGTTTTTGCTTCACGGCCTTCCTTCTGACCATTGTTGATGTAGTGCTCATACAGCTTCTGCTTATCATAACCGTAAGCTTCCTTCAGATCCGGATAGGTATCTGCATAGGCTACATAATCAAAGTTGTCCAGGGTGATCTCGGCTGCATAAGACTGAAATGCGGAAAAGCCGAGCATCACACAAAAGGCTAATGCAAGTAAGGTAAGACGACTAAAACGTTTCATGGAATAAATCCCCCTCAAATATTGTATTTTTGTCGATGAAATCATTATTTCATAAAATTATCATAAGTGCAATACTTCTTGCTTAAACCTGTGGTTTATCTGATAGTATTTTGTAACCCGTTTTTACCATACAACCTGTACAGTAAATTCCGATTGTTTCAGCAAAAAC